>NZ_FNCS01000004.1 GCF_900100665.1 Pelagibacterium luteolum | reverse complement strand
CCCCCGGTTGCATTCACCATTCGGACCGCGGCTGCCAATACGCAAGTGAGCGTTATCGCAATGAGCTTGAAGCCGCCGGACTGCGGGGCTCGATGAGCGCCATCGGCAATCCTTACCATAACGCTCAGGCCGAGAGCTTCATGAAAACGCTCAAGGTCGAGGAGGTCTATCTCTGCGAATACGAAACCTTTGCCGATGTCGTCGACAGCTTGCCAAGGTTCATCGAGGACATCTACAATACCCGCAGGCTCCACTCTGCCCTCGGCTATCGCTCACCAGAGGAATTTGAAACCCAACTCGCCCAACAGGCGGCTTAGTTTGGAACGCTGCGCTGGTCCAGTCCCAGGGGTTCACTCCAATACCGGGTCAGATCTCAACGGCAATCAACACATGGGGATGATGTACGACCGCGAAACGGTGGTGCGCGACACCATCCAGCGCCTCGTGACCTTCCCCGAGCGTCGCGGCATGGCCACGCATGTCATCTGGCGCGGTGATGACGAGGAAGGATTCTATACCTCCCATATGGTCACCGGATCGGGGCGCCACACCCAGCCAGGCATCTACGGCCCCCCGACGGGTCGGCTGTTCACCACACGCACCATCGCCGACTGCATGATCTATGAGAACAAGATCTATCGCGAATGGATCGTCGGCGACAACATGGTCATCCTCAAGCAACTCGGCCTGGACCCGCATGTCTATGCCGAAAAAGCGGCCATGGCGCAGTTCGAAAAGGGCCTTACCGCCCTCGATATCGGCGAAAACCGCCGCCTGATCGGCCAATATCCGCCGGAAGCCCAGCCCGACCTCGAATTGGCGCACAATGATCTCGAACGCGACACCCTCTTGTGGATGCACGAGGTCTTCAATCGCCGCATGTTCGGCAAGATGAAGGACGTTTACGCGTCAAACGTTCAGTACCATGGCCCCATGCTCAAGGAACTCTACGGCGTGGCCGCGATCACCCACCAATATCTTGGATTGCTCGGTTCGATCCCCGACGCCGGTTTCATGCCCCAGCACATCGCATCGACCCCTTGCGCCGAAGGCGGCACCAAGGTTGCCGTGCGCTGGGTCATGGAGGGCCATCACATGGGGTACGGCATTCTCACCGAATTAGGCGAGCCCACCGGCAAGCGCCTGCAGGTGATGGGCATTACCCATTACCACTACAAAAACGGCAAGATCGTCGATGAGTGGAACGTCTATGACGAGTTGAGCCTGCTCGTGCAGATCAAGCTCGCCCAGATGGCCGATTTCGACGATGAGTTTGCCGATCTAGACAGCTAAAACACCCGGCATCGGCGGGCGGTCAGTTGGGGACGTTAGCAGTCGCTCTGGGCAGGGGGTAGGCCTGATCTTGATAGAGGGCCGAGAGTTGGTCGCCTTCGAAGCGTTGGTCTTCGGTTTCGAGGACGGCGCCGGCCAGGAGTTCGGGCGGCATTTCCTCGATCAGATAGCGTAGCGCTTCAGCTGTCGTGTTGAAGCGGTGGTAGCGCACTGTGCGGAAACGGGTCGAGCGCTTTCCCGGATAGAGTTCGGCGCTGGCGGTGTAATCGAATTTGGCAGGCTTCATGGGTTGTGCTCCGGCGTGACGGGTTCAAGGGCGGGTTGGGCGGGGTCGCGAGGCGATCCCGGCCAATTGAATTACGACACCTGCAGATTGACTGCGGATACCTTGCCGTCGCGACCGTTTTCCAGTTCGTAGGAGACAGCCTGTCCCTCGGCGAGTCCCGAAAGACCAGCGCGCTCAACGGCCGAAATGTGAACGAAAGCGTCCTTGCTGCCATCGGACGGCGAGATGAAGCCAAAGCCTTTGGTGGCATTGAAGAACTTGACGGTACCATTGATCATGAGAGTATCTTTTCGTGTGGCCCGGTCCGATATGGACGCACGGGCGTGTTTCCGGCCCGCAACACGCGGATCGGATTGAACGTTCGCAAAATCAGGAGTTGGCCCCCTACCGGTGACACCGGGGTGGGAAGCAGCCAATGATCGGCTGAAAACGTAAGCTTCATATGGGTACGCGCCGGGAGATTAACAAGGGCGACAAGGAAACAGGCGTGTTACGCTCCGGGGCGATACGGGCTTCCTGCGACTTGTAACCTGGCGTTTGCACCCCATATGGAAGCGACCGAAGTTGGCTTTGCCCCTCGGTCCCCATACGTGATTGAAACACCAGCGCCTCGCCCGAGCGGCTTGAGGCGCATTAATTTGGTCGGCCAAAGTGTCGGCAACAGGACACATGCTACATATAGAAATGAATGCCCCAGCCGCCCTTTACCTAGGCAGCGACTGGCAAAACGCCCGTGAGCAGGGCTCCCGCAACTTCAGCTCGGTCGCCAAGGCCGTGCGGTTCGCCGTGGAAGAAGTTCCGCCCGTCAGCCTGCGCGGCGCGTTGCTCGTGGTGGACGGCCAATCGCTTTCGGGCGATGCGATCCATAAGCTGTATCAAAGCGCGGACTATCCGTTCCCGCACAAGGTGAACCGCAAATATCGTCCGTCATGGACGGCGAAGAGCCTGCAAATCGCACATTAGCGCTTATCAAGGGCCCCGAGCGATCGGGGCCTTTTTCATATGCGCTCAGTTAAACGCCCGGACCTCGACGGGAGCGCGGCAGGCGATGGCCGCCTTGCGTCGCCAGGCAAGAGGGGCATTCATGTCCGGGAGATCGAGCACCCAGAACCCGCCGATGTGCTCGTTTGTTTCAAGATAGGGGCCATCGGTGACGAGGACGTCTCCGTCAGGCTGGGTGCGGAGCGATCTGGCACGGCGGGGGGAGGCTTGAGACCGCCAACGAAAACCCTGATACCCTCAGCTTTCATACCCTGGTTCGGCGCGGCGATGTCGCGGTCCATAGTGGCGTCCTCGGCAATGGCAGGGTCCTAGTCGTCCGGATGATGAATGGCGACGAGGTATTGGAGGTATTGTGTCATGGCTGGTCCTCTCAGGGGCCTTGCGACATTGGGCTCTATCTCATGGGCGAACGCGCCGCATTAAACTCGACGGGCTGGCGACATTTTCTCCCTCAGCGCGGATGCGTGACGTCGCGGGTGCGTTTGAGAGCGTCGACCGTCTGATCGTAGCGCTGGCGCGCGACGCCGAGAAAGAGGCAATCTACGATGGCGAGCTGGGCGATGCGGCTGACCATGGCGCCGGCGCGCAGGCGGCTTTCGCGAGCTCGGCTGACCAGGCATTCATTGGCGGCGCGGGCCAGAGGGGAATCAGGTGAGCCGGTGAGACCGACGGTGAGGCTGCCTGCCTCACGCGCGATTTCGAGATAGCGCACTGTGTCAGCTGTGGTGCCTGAATGGGAAAATCCGAGTGCTACAGTGCCCGCTGGCGAGAGCAACGCCGCCGTCCACGCTTCGTGCGGATCGGATAGGAGGAATGCGTTGCGGCCAATGCGGAAGAGTTTGTGGTGCAGGTCCTGCGCGACGAACTGGCTGGCGCCGATGCCGAACAGCAAGATGCGCTCCGCCTTGTCTATGGCCGCGACCACGCGCTCGAGGGCTGCGAAATCGAGGCCGGAGACCGTTTCGTCGATGGCCAGCATTTCGAGAGAGGCGACCTTGGCGGCCATTTCCTGGAGTGTGTCGGATTGGGCGATTTCCGCGCCGAGGGTCATGCCCGCGCCGAACTGCGCTGACTCCTTGCCCAGTTCTGTGGCGAGCGACATGCGCAATTGCGAATAGCCCGACAGCCCCAGTGTCCGGCAAAAGCGCACGACGGATGCGACCGAGGTGTCACACGCCGCGGCGAGTTCGGAGATTGTCATTTCGAGCACCGCAGCGGGGTTTTCGCGGATCAAGTCAGCCACTCGCCGGGTGGCGGGTGTGAATTTTCCGGCCGAGGCCTCGATGGTCGATTGGATTGCCAAACAGTGCTCCTCCCATTCGGGCCGTGACGCTACACCATCACGCGGCCCGGTCACATTGAAACAAAAGTTCATTGATTAGGTCAATCATGAAACTTATTGACACATCCCGATAACGAGCCATAGGCTGGGCGAACGAGAAGGCTTGTGAGGAGTATCTGGATGGCATCGGCCCATGTTTGGACCCGAACGGTACTGGGCGCTTCGCTCGATCAGGAGCGTGGGCGTTGACCGCAGCCATGGACACAAGCGCCGATCTCATGTCCGAACTTGAACGGATGGTGTCCGAGGGTCGCAATCCACACACCATGGGTATCGATCTGATGTCGGCGCTCGATATCCTGAGGACGATCAATTCCGAAGATGCGTCGGTTCCGACCGCGGTCAAAAAGGTGATTCCTGAAATCGCACGGACTGTCGACGCGACGGTCAAGGCGTTTAACTCAGGTGGGCGGCTGGTCTATATCGGGGCCGGCACAAGCGGTCGCCTCGGGGTGCTGGACGCCTCGGAATGCCCACCGACATTTGGCGTTTCCTATGACATGGTGGTCGGGATCATCGCCGGCGGGTTCGATGCGCTGGTGCGAGCCTCGGAAGGCGCTGAAGATCGCGCGGATGACGGGGTCGCGGATCTCAGGGCCATCACGTTGACGGACAAGGACGTCGTTGTCGGAATCGCCGTCAGCGGCAGGACGCCTTATGTGATCGGCGCTCTCAACTACGCGCGGTCGGTCGGCGCGGTCACCGTTTCGCTTTGTTGCAATCCGGATTCCCCGATCAGCAAGATCGCCGATATTGCCATTTCGCCGGTTGTCGGGCCGGAAGTGTTGACCGGCTCTACGCGCATGAAATCAGGCACCGCTCAAAAGCTGGTGCTCAACATGATTTCGACAGCGAGCATGATCCGGATCGGCAAGACGTATCAGAATCTCATGGTGGACCTGCACGCCAGCAATGAAAAGCTTTTGGCGCGTGCGGTACTCATCGTGATGCGCGCGACCGGCTGCACCACCGAGGAAGCGCGGCAGGTTCTGGCGCTGACCGATAACGACGCCAAGCTTGCGATCCTCGTTCAAACGACGGGCATGGACACCACCGCGGCGCGCAAGGCGCTGGATTCCGCGGACGGATTTTTGCGCCGGGCGATCGAGGCTTCGATTTCGTGACTGCTTTTTCGGTGTCGTCAAAGGGATCGACGCCGATCAACAAGGAGGGAACTACAGTGACCAAGACGATGACAAGAACATTCTTGAGCGGTCTTGCCGTGGCAACGGCGCTTTCGACGGCGGCTTTTGCGGCCCCCGTCGAGGCGGCAACCCTACGCATGGCATGGTCTCAGGATGCGACGGGGCTCGACCCGCACACGCAGACGGCCTTTTCGTCGCTGCGGCTGCTCGAACTGATCTATGAGCCGCTCGTGCGCCTCGACGCCGAACTCAATGTGGTGCCGGCCATCGCATCGAGCTGGGAATTTTCCGAGGATGCGCAGACGCTGACCTTTACGCTCGATCCCGCGGCAACGTTCTCCAACGGCGAGCAGGTCACGGCAGCAGACGTCAAAGCGTCGTTCGAACGCATTCTCAATGAGGCGACCGCTGCGGCCGCGCGCTCGAACTTCCTGTCGATCGAAAGCATCGACACCCCCGACGAGGCAACCGTCGTGTTCAACCTCAGCACGCCCGACGTCCCGATCCTTGTCGCCATGGCGGGCATCAATGCCGCCATCGCGCCAGCCAGCGAAATCGAGGCGGGCTCGGTGGGGACGACGGCGCTCGGGTCCGGGCCTTTCGTGCTCGACACATGGGAGCCCAATTCGCGCGAAGTGCTGACGGCCAATCCCGATTGGGCCGGCGGTGAATTGGGAATCGATGGGATCAACATTTCCGTTCTCCCCGACGAAACCGCGATCCTCGCGTCGCTCCGCGCCGGGCAGACCGATTTCGCGCTGATCAACGACCCGCTGGTCGCCACCATGGTGCCCAATGAGGCGGGCTTGGAACTCAACCGTGCGCCGGGGCTGGCGTATAATGTGCTTCAGCTCAATCCCAATCGTGAGCCGATGGACAATGTGCTCGTGCGTCAGGCGATGAGCTGCGCCATCGACAGGCAGTCGATCATCGATACGGCGCTGGCTGGCGAAGGTGCCGTCACGGGGCCATTGACCATGCCAGCCTTTGCGCAGGATCCCAGCTCGCTCTTTTGCTATGAGCAGGATCTGGATCGCGCGCGTGAGCTGATGGCGGAATCGGGCGTCGATGGCTTTACGGCCACGGTCATCGCTGCAACGGGCGAGCCGCCCTATGCCGCTCTGGAAGCCCAGGTCCTTCAGGCACAGTTGGCCGAAATCGGGATCACGCTCAACATCGAAATGATGGAGCTCAATGTCTATGTCGACACCTGGCTGCAGGGCGATTTCGACATGGCGGTGGCCCAGAATGGCGGACGTCCCGATCCCTATCCGATGTACAACCGCTACTTTACCAATGACGGCAACCTGCTCAACGTCTCGAACTATGTCGACGACACGCTCGACAGCCTGATGCGCGAAGGCCAAGCCGAGACCGACCCTGAGCGTCGCGTCGAAATCTTCCAGGAGTTCGAGAACCATCTTGTGGAACAGTCGCCGTGGCTCTGGCTGTCGACATCGTTCAGCTACACAGCGCAGCGCGAAAACGTCTCGGGCTTTGTTCCCTCGCCGACCGGTACGTTGTTCGGGCTGACTGAAGTTACCGTCGAGTAATGCCTTCAGGGCCCGGTCGCGGCATCACCGTGACCGGGCTTCTTTGCAGAAACGGGTTTCCATGAACTATTTGGCGCAACGCCTTTTGACGTTTCCGCTGATCCTGCTCGGCGTCTCCGTGCTGGTCTTTGTTTCGATCCGCATGATCCCGGGCAGCCAGATCACCGCGATGCTGGGCACAGAGGCGGGAATGCTGACGGCGGCACAACGCGAAGCGTTGGCCGCTTATTTCGGCATCGATCAACCGGTCTGGACGCAATATTTCCGCTGGCTCGCGGGGCTTTTTCAGGGCGATCTTGGGGTCTCGACAATTTATGCGCGCCCGGTGCTCAACGTCATTCTCGAGCGCTTTCCGCTGACGCTGCAACTGGCGCTGATGTCCATGACGATCGCACTGTGCATCGGCCTGCCGCTGGGCGTGTTTGCCGCTACGCGCAATGAGCGTCCGAGCGATCTGATCGTGCGCATTCTGGCAATGCTTGGCCAATCGACGCCGAACTTCGTCATCGGCATTTTGCTGATCTATTTTCTCTCGGTCTTTTTCGGCATCGTGCCGGCGATGGGTACCTTTACGCCCCTGACGGTGGATCCGCTGGCCAGTTTCGGCCAATTGTTCTGGCCCGCCGTAACGCTCGGCTTTGCCTTTGCGGCATCGGTGACGCGGATTTCGCGCTCGGCCATGCTCGATGTGTTGAGCGACGATTACATCCGCACGGCCCGCTCCAAGGGCGCCTCATCCATGAGTGTCATCTGGCGCCATGCGCTCCCCAATGCGCTCATTCCCGTTGTGACGCTATCGGGGGTCGAGTTTGGTTATCTGCTCGGGGGCGCGGTGATCGTCGAGCAGATTTTTGCGTTGCCGGGGCTGGGTCGTTTGGTGCTCGATGCCATCACGCAGCGTGACTATGCTCTGGTGCAGGGTACTGTCCTGTTCATCGCGTTCAACTTCCTCATCGTCAATTTGCTCGTCGACCTCGCATACGCCGCGCTCGATCCGCGCATCCGCATCGGGGGCCGCAAATGAGCAGGATCTTTGCGTCTTTTGTCCGCCATCCGTCCGGGCGGATCGGGCTCGTTATCGTCTCGCTCTATATCGTGGCCGCGATCATGGGCACATTTGGGTTGACGCCGCACAACCCGCTGGCGATGGTTCCGATCGACCGTCTGAAGGCACCCAATGAAGCCTATTGGTTCGGCACGGACATTTTGGGCCGCGACACCTTCAGCCGGCTGATGGTGGGCATTCGCCAATCGATGATCATCGCTTTCGCTTCGGTGGCCTGCGCCACGATCGCGGGGACGATCATCGGCCTGTTTTCGGCCTGGCTGGGCGGAATCTGGGACGGCGTTTTGATGCGCTTTATGGATGTGTTGCTGGCGTTTCCGGCCATTCTCCTGGCGCTTCTGATCATCGCGATCGTCGGGCCCGGCACCATAACCAGCATCGCGGCGATCGGCATCGTTTATACTCCAATCTTTGCCCGCGTTGTCCGTGGCCCTGCGCTGTCGCTCAAGCAGCGCGATTTCGTCGATGCGGCGCGGACGTTCGGCAGCACGCAGCCCTATATTCTGACACGGCATCTGCTGCTCAACCTCGTTGCGCCACTGGCCGTGCAGGTAACCCTGGCGTTGGCCTGGGCATTGCTAACCGAGGCAGGGCTGTCCTTTCTGGGCCTCGGCACTCAACCGCCCACTCCATCACTTGGGCTGATGCTGGCCGAGAGCCGCAATCTGATGCCGCAAGCGCCGTGGTTGATGATCTTTCCGGCCCTCACCATCATGCTGGGTATTTTGGGCTTCAACCTCGCCGGAGACGCCTTGCGCGACATTCTCGATCCGCGCACGCAAAGGAGAGAGGCATGACCAAACTTCTTTCAGTCCGAGACCTGCGCGTCGGCTTTGGCAACGACTCCAAGGCCAATGAAGTCGTCAAGGGCGTCAGCTTCGATCTCGCCTCCGGGGAAACGCTGGCGATCGTCGGTGAGTCCGGCTCTGGGAAATCGGTCACAGCGCTTTCGATTAATCGGCTGGTCGATTTTGGCGGCGGTCGCATTACAGGGGGTTCGATCGTTTTGACGCGTGCGGATGGTACGGCGTTCGACGTGACGGGTTCGAAGGAAGCAGCGTTGCGCCAGATCCGCGGGCGCGATGTGGGCATGATCTTTCAAGAGCCCATGACATCGCTCAATCCGGTCCACACAATCGGCGACCAGATTGCCGAAGCTGTGCGGCTCAATAGCGGGCTTAGGAGCGATGCCGCGCGAAAGGCTGCGCTCGATGTGCTCGACCGGGTCCGCATTCCCGATGCCAAATCGCGGATGGATTATTATCCGCATCAGCTTTCGGGCGGGATGCGCCAGCGCGTGATGATTGCCATGGCGTTGGTTGCCAGCCCGCGATTGCTGATTGCTGATGAGCCCACCACCGCGCTCGACGTCACTGTCCAGGCTCAGATACTCGCTTTACTTGCGGAATTGCGGGCCGAGACTGGCATGGCGATGATTTTCATCACCCATGACATCGGGCTTGTGGCTGGGATCGCGGACCGCATCATGGTGATGCAGCACGGCGTGGTGGTTGAACAGGACGAGACCAGCAACGTTCTCGACAATCCGCAGCATGAGTATACGCAGCACCTTCTGCGCGCCGTTCCTCATTTTGCCTCTGGCAATGCGGTGCGGACGGATGGCGAGCGGGTGCCAGCACGAGAGCCCGTTGTGAAGGTTGACGACCTCGTGGTGCGGTTTCCCGTAGGCGGCGGTTGGCTCAAGCCCAAGGGTGCCATTCACGCCGTCGATGGGGTGAGTTTTGATCTGGTGGCCGGCGAGACCTTGGCGATCGTCGGCGAGAGCGGCTCGGGAAAGTCGACGACGGCGCGGGCCATTCTTGGTCTCGTTGACAAGCAGCGCGGCGATATCGCGGCGACGACCGGCCGATCAAAGCGTCCGATCCAGATGGTCTTCCAGGACCCCTTCGCTTCGCTCAATCCGCGGCTCGATGTCGAAGCTCTGATGGCGGAACCGGCGATTGCCAATGGGCAGAAACACGACAAAGCGTTGCGCGAGCGCATGGCGTTCCTGCTCGACAAGGTGGGGCTGCCTGAAGACGCGCTCAAGCGCTACCCGCACCAGTTTTCCGGGGGGCAGCGCCAACGCCTTTGCATCGCGCGGGCCTTGATGCTCAATCCCGATGTCGTGGTTCTCGACGAGGCGGTCTCGGCTCTAGATGTCTCAGTTCAGGCTAAGGTGCTCGATCTCCTGATCGACCTGCAGCATGAGTTTCGCCTCGCCTATCTGTTTATCTCGCACGACATGGCAGTGGTCGAACGCATTGCCCATCGGGTGGCGGTGATGTACGCGGGCCAGATCGTTGAGATTGGCGACGCCAAGGCGGTCCTCGCTTCGCCACAGCATAGCTATACCAAGCGGCTGATCGCGGCTGTGCCGGCCATCGAACGCCGGAAACAGCATTTTGCCGTGGACGTCACGCAGGTGCCCTCGCTTGTCCGCCCGGCCGGGTATGAGCCGCCTGATGCGCGCTGGCGAGAAGCGGGTAGCGACCATCGCGTTCGGCATGAGGATACTCCATGACTTCGATTTCCAACCAGTTCGACCGGGCCTTCGTGCCCCTTGCCAATGCCGTCGATGCGGGCCGCATCCCGGGCGGGGTTCTTGGCATTATCGATCGCGATGGCAATCGGGCGGTTCGCGCCATAGGTGACGCGCAGACGGTTCCCGATCGGAAGCCCATGCGCGAGGACACCTGGTTCGATCTGGCGTCCTTGACCAAGGTCATTTTCACGACCGAACGTATTCTGGCTTTGGCGGATGCCGGGCGGATCGATCTCGATGCGCCGCTGGTCAGCGTGCTGCCCGATTTCCGGCAGTACAACCCTGATAATTGGGAGCGCAAGGTCACGTTCCGCCAGTGCCTGGGGCACCAGACACCGTTTCCGGCGGTGTTTCCGCTCTATACTTACGGGCGCGATCCCGACCTGTTGCGCACCTTCGTCTTGCAGCATGAATGGCGAGCGGGACCGGCGGTTTATTCCGACATCAATTTCATTCTCCTGGGGCTGGCGCTCGAACGCATCGAAGGTCAATGGATCCGGCAGATGGATCCTGGCCCCGGATTTGCGTGGTCTGCAGACCCCGCCAACGCGGCAGCGACCGAAGCGTGCACATGGCGGCATCGCGTTTTGATTGGCGAAGTGCATGACGACAATTGCTCTGCGCTGGAAGGCGCTGGGCATGCGGGCCTGTTTGGCACTGCGGAAAGTCTCCTCGATTTTGCCGCGCGCAAGCTAAGCGCAGCCGGGCCGGAGGCGTTGATCCGCACGCCGCTCTCGGGCAGGCGCACCCATGGCTGGGAACGGCCCTATGAGGGCTGGTCGGGCGGGGAATTCTGTTCGCCAGACACCATCGGCCACACCGGGTTTACTGGAACGGGGCTGTGGATCGACTACGCGCGCGGCCATGCGTGGACGCTTTTGACAAATCGCGTCCATCCAACCCGACATTTCGATAGCGGCATCATTGCACTACGGCGGGCCGTGGGCGATCTCATCAATACTGATACAGGAGCGTAACATGGAGCCGATTTGGGCCGTTGGGCTGATGACCGGAACTGTTCTCGATGGCTATATCGACGTTGCACTGTTGCGCACGGATGGCGAGACCATCGAACGGTTTGGCGACTATACCCTTGCCCCCTACCCCCAATCGATCCGCAGCCTGCTCGAAGAGACATTGGCGCAGGCGCGTAAATGGAACTTCGACGGCCCCGAACCGGAGATTTTCGCTGAGGCCGAGGATGCATTGACGCGGGCGCAATCGGCGGCGGTTGCCGACCTCGTCAAGTCTGCGGGTCTTGAACTCGACGATATCGGCGTTGTCGGATTTCACGGTCAGTCGGTGCTTCACCGCGCGCCGCAGACCGGCCGCATCGGCGCGACCCGGCAATTGGGCAATGGCGCTTTGATGCACCAATTGCTCGGCGTCCCGGTTGCCTATGATTTCCGCTCGACCGACGTCCGCGCCGGTGGACAGGGGGCACCGCTGGCGGCGCTCTATCACAAGGCGTTGCTCACGATGATCGATGCCACCGACGGCAAGACCGCGGTGCTCAATCTGGGCGGGGTCGCCAATGTAACCTGGTGGGATGGTGCCGACCGGCTCATCGCATTCGATGCTGGCCCTGCCAATGCGCCCATCAATGATTTCGTCAAGGCGCTCGGTCTGGGCGATATGGACCACAATGGTGCCATGGCGCTGCGCGGCAAGGTCGACGAAGAGCGTTTGGCAAAGCTTTTGACCCATCCCTATCTGTCGGCGCCCTACCCCAAATCGCTTGACCGCTTCGATTTTCTGGCCAGCATGGCCGATGGCCTAGGCGCTGACGATGGTGCAGCGACCCTCACGGGCTTCACGACAGGCGCAGTGGGCAAGGCGCTGGACCTCTTGCCCGAACGACCCGAAAAGCTCGTCGTCTGCGGCGGGGGACGGCACAATCCGGCGATCATGGAGATGCTCGGATCGCGCGCCGGCGTTACGGCGGTTCCGGCCGAAACGGTTGGATGGCGCGGCGACGCCGTCGAGGCAGAATGCTTTGCGTTTCTGGCCGTACGCGTCATGCGCGGCCTGCCGATCAGTTTCCCTACAACCACCGGCGCACCCCATCCGCTGACCGGCGGGCAATTGGCGGCGTAAACTATGGATTTCGCGTCGATCGAAGTCAGCGACAGCCCAACCGCCGCTGATCTCGAGATTATCGGCAATGGGCTGGCGGCATTCAACGAAGCCGATGCCGGGCCGGCCGAACAACGAGCGCTGGCCGTTTTCGTCCGCGACGATGAGGGCACTATCGTAGCGGGCATCTCGGGATACACAGCATGGGGATGGCTTTACATCCAGTGGCTCTGGGTTGATGAGAGCCATCGCGGCAAGGGCCTTGCCAGATGCATGCTCGATGCGGCGGAAACCGAAGCGCACGAGCGTGGGTGTCACGGGGCGCTTATCGACACCTTCAACCCGAACGCGCTATCGGTCTATCAGAAGGCCGGCTATGTCGTCTTCGGTGCGCTGCCGGATTTTCCGCTAGGGCGGACGCGAAGCTTTTTGTCCAAGAGCTTGCGATAAAGCCCGCGTCAGGAGTTGGTTAAGGTTTCGGCCTGTTCGCGGGCCTGGGTTACCTGGGCCAATATCGAGAGGGCCAAGGACGCCGCATTTCGCGTGGGACCGAAAAGACCTACAGGCCCGTTTATCGTTTCGATCAAATTTTCCGGCATCCCGGCCTCTTTGAGGGCCGCCACCCGCAGCGCGTGGGTGCGCCGGCTGCCCAGCGCGCCTATGAAAAACGGGGGGTGGTCGCGCAGGACCTGGGCGATGAGCCCGATTTCCCAATCGTGGTCGTGAAAGAGAAAAATGACGGCGCTATAGGGATCGATCTGCAACTCAGGTTTTGCAGTTGGCGTTGAAAGCCAGTGTGCTGTGCCACCGTTGCGATGGACGGCATCGGCGGTTTCCTGATCGGCGCAATAAGCGATCACTTCGAAGCCCGACGCCAATGCAATCCTGGCCGTCGTTTCAACCTCAAGGCCACGACCGACGAGCACCATTCGGGTGCGGGGGCGATAGATGCGCTGGAAGATGTCGCCCTTTGCGCCAGTCGTGTCGTCCGCGGTCAGCGTCTGGTCAAACCCGAGCGCGTTGCCAGATGGCTGCAGCGTGATCCTGAAGGGCGCGCGAGATTCGATGGCGTCTATAGCTGCGCGCACGATGGTCGGATCGGGGGTGACATGGATATGGACGTCGATCCCGCCACCGCAAGGCAGCCTCACATCCATGAGCGGAGAGCCCGATCCGATACGCAGGACCTGATCGCGGTTGTTCTGGATCGCCACGATGGCCTCGGCCGCCACTGCCGCCTCCACGCAACCGCCCGAGACATAGCCGCAATAGCGTCCGTCGGCGAGAACGGCCATCTGCGCGCCTTTGCCGCGTGCCGAACCGCCAAAGACATCGATGACTGTAATCAGCGCACAGGCGATATCGTCTTTCTGTGCGGTTTCGAGCAGCCTAAAAACGGTGAGCGCGTCATCGGGCTGGCTTTCCGGAATGCCAATGCCAAATTCGCTCTGCGACGCCATGAGCGGCACGCGCTTGGGAGAAACGAAATTCTGCATTGTGTAAATTTCTCCCGCCCTGGCTCGCGCGCGCTTTTGGTGCAGTTGATCTGACCTTTAGCGGACCCGCAAGTCATACCTCTTCACTGCTGGTAAAATTGTAGGCCGCCTACCCCGTCGCCTCCGTTTCCGCGGGAACAGCCTGAATCAATGCAGCTACTGCATCTGAGAGCACCGCGGCGCCTGCTACTTTGTAGTGATCAATGACGCGCCAGATGGCGACCTCGGCGCGCTGGGTCACATCGAACTCCCTCCCGTCGCGTGGACGCGATGGGAGGGAGCGTTCAAGGGTATCAAGTTCGATATGTTCAGCGTCAAGCTCAGCGGCCTTGATGCGCCCTCGCAATTTTTCGCTGGATGGGGATGGTGCAGGCGACGGGCCATTTTTCAGACCTCGGCGCAGGGCGCGCAAGGGCAGGACCACATCCCGGCGCCAATCTGAGACAAGCGCGTCAGCACGTTCGATGTCGGATGGATCGACGTCTTCCTGGCGCGCGATGACACGCCAAAGGGCGTAGATCAGTATATTGACGTCCACGCCGGCAACATCTTGAAGCTCAAGGCAAGCGTCGGCCACGCCTTCACGGCGATAGAAATCGAGTGCAAACTCCCAAAGCCCCAAATGCCCATCCTCAGACCGTGCTTCCGGATATGGTTCAGACATCAAAAATTACGCTCCAAAGCTGTGCGGCAATTGTCCTGGCGGCTGGGGTTTCACGCCGGTTCGGCGCAGAAGACAAGCTTGCCGCCCCTATCGATGGGGTTCCGATGCTTCAACGCGTGCTCGACACTGTTACCGCGCTGCCGCTGGGCCAGATTATTCTCGTGTTCGGGGACGTTTATAGCAAGCCCAAGACACTCCCAGGCACTGTAGAAATGGTTCACAATCGCGATTATCGTTCCGGAATGGGCGGATCGATTGCCGCCGGGGCCGCCCATATAGACAAGGATTTGGATGCCGCCTTTATCGTGCTCGGCGACATGCCGTTCGTTCCTGGCGAGATGTATTCGCGACTCGCTGACGCGCTCGCGCCCGACGTCACGATCGCGCGCCCACTCTCGCCCTCCGGGCCGGGTCATCCTGTGCTCTTCCGCAGGACCCATTTTGGTCGGTTGCGCGAATTATCGGGCGACATGGGGGCTGGCACAATCGTTCGCGCCGCGGGTGCGACGCTCGCCATGGTAGATACCAGCGATGCTGCCTGCTTTTTCGATGTGGACACGCCAGACGCACTCGCCATAGCCGAGAGCGGGCGATGGAAGCAAACCTAGCGCGGCGCGTAGGCAGTGCCCGCAAGTCCAAGTGACTTGATGCGGGAGTAGAGCGTGGTTGCGGGGATGCCGAGGCGGGCGGCGGCGCCATCTTTGCCCGATACTCGGCCATCTGCTGCGTCGAGGGCGCGGCGGATGTTGTCGCGCTCGAGGGCGAGGAACTGATCGCGCGTCAGAATCTCATCCTCTCGTGCCGCCGAGGTGGCTTCGGGCATCCGGTTGGGTTGCATCGGGGCGGCGACAAGATCGAAATGCATGCGCCCATCGCGGGCGAGAATGGCCGCCCGCTCGATCAGATTTTGCAGTTCGCGCGCATTGCCTGGCCAACTGTAGGCCGTCAGATCGGCGATATTGGCGCGGGTCAGGATCGGTTGGGATATGTTGAGGCGGCCGCAGGAAATCTTGAGGAAGTGGTCGGCGAGCACGGGGATGTCGCCGCGGCGTTCACGTAACGGCACGCATTCGACGGGGAAGACGTTGAGGCGAAAATAGAGGTCTTCGCGGAAACTGCCCTTGGCCACTTCCTGGGTAAGGTCGCGATTGGTCGCGGCGATGACGCGCACGTCAACCTCTCGCGTACGGTCTTCGCCGAGGCGTTCAAAGCGGCGGTCCTGCAGTACGCGCAAGAGCTTGGATTGCAGATCGAGTGGGATTTCACCCACCTCATCGAGAAAGATTGTGCCGCCATCGGCAAGTTCAAACCGGCCGATACGGTCGCGCAACGCACCCGTGAACGCACCTCGCACGTGCCCGAAAAATTCGCTTTCGAACAGTTCGCGCGGAATGGCGGCACAGTTCACCCGAATGAGTGGGCGGTCGGAGCGTCGCGACGCCTGGTGAATGGCGCGGGCAACGAGTTCCTTGCCGGTGCCGCTCTCTCCGGTGATTAAAACATTGGCCTCAGTGGGAGCGACGAGGTCGATCTGTTTCAGCAACTGGCGGATGGCTGTGGATGAGCCAATGATATCGTAGTGGTTGGACTGGGAGAGTATCTCTTCCTGCAGATACGCGTTTTCGAGTTCCAGCCGCTCGCGCAACCGCGCGTTTTCGGCCATCGCCTCGCGCAGACGTGCCTCGTTTTCCTTGCGCTGGGAAATGTCGCGGAAAACGATCACCGCTCCCACAAGCGCGCCATTATCTTCGATCGGCGTCGATGTGTATTCCACGCGGATCGCGGCGCCGTCTTTGCGCCAGAAGCATTCG
Source organism: Pelagibacterium luteolum (assembly GCF_900100665.1). Lineage (GTDB taxonomy): Bacteria > Pseudomonadota > Alphaproteobacteria > Rhizobiales > Devosiaceae > Pelagibacterium > Pelagibacterium luteolum. The sequence continues at coordinate 278,944 of NZ_FNCS01000004.1, read as the reverse complement.
TCCTCGACCGTATTGATATTGCCACTGCGGAACGCGCCGTAGATCGGACAATCGGCGGCGTGATAATGGCTTCCGTCCGGGCGCTTGTAGTGAACCATGGCGTGCATGTTCTTGCCCACCAGTTCGCCCGCGCTCCAGCCGAGCATGTTTTCGGCCGCCGGGTTGACGAAGGTGGTGTCACCGTCTGCGTTGACGCCAAAGATGCCCTCACCCGCAGCTGCCAGGATGAGCTGGTTTTCCCGTTCGATCTCCCGGAAAAAACGCTCGGCACGGCGCCATTCCTCAAGCCCCTGGCGGTGGTAGTTATCCGCCTCGCGGTCTATCGAGCGACGGTTTCGCTGTTCGAGATCCCCGATAGTGATCATGACGCGCGGGCCGGTTTCGCCCGAGACCGCCACGAACTGATGCTCATATTCGCTTGTGTCGTCCGCGCCGGTGGGAATCAGAGTGTGTGAATAGGCGACGCCACGGTGCAACGCCTCTTCGGTTGCGACGTGCAGGTACGGCTCGAAACCTTTGTAGAGCGCCCTCACTGACGCACCCGCGATCCGCGCTGCTCCTACGAGGCGCACTGCGGCGGCGTTCGCAAACAAGATGACGTCGCCAACCGGATCGATGAGAAGCACCGGTTCGGGTTTGGCCGACATCAAGGCCTCGAAATCAGCATTCATGGGCGACCCCTTCAACACGAAATATCGTAACCACATTACGATCACTCGTAAATTACGATTTTTCGTGAATATGAACCAGGGGTGTTTCCCCAAATTTCCGGCTATCCCGCGGCTGGCACGCCGATTGCAATGATGTCCGTGGCAACAAAAACACAGGGGAACGGCATGACGATCAAAAGCTTGGGAAACCCGTATGACGGCAAGTCCGATCTGCGGCACTCAAAAGGGTGCGGCTGCGCCGACTGCAGTACCACTACGACAGCCGCCAGCGAAACACTGTCGAGCGAGCAGATGATGGGGCGCGCTATCGAAAGCGCCATCGTTCGCTCCACCTTTGGCCACAGCGACATATCCCGCAGAAGCTTCGCATCGATGCTCGGCGCATCGACGCTGGCCGCGGCCTTTGCGTCCGTGCTGCCGATCGACAAGGCTATGGCCAACATTCTCGAAGACATCGGGACGCCGGAAAAGCCCAACCTTCGGGTCGGGTTCGTTCCGATCACGTGCGCGACGCCGATCATCATGGCCGAGCCAATGGGTTTTTACGAGCGCTACGGGCTTAATGTAGAAGTGGTCAAAACCTCGAGCTGGGCGATCGCGCGCGACATGTCGCTTTCGGGCGAATACGACGCCTCTCACATGCTGACCCCGATGCCGCTGGCGATAACGCTCGGCGCAGGATCGACGGCGACGCCGTTCCTGATGCCGGCGGTTGAAAACATCAACGGCCAAGCGATCGTCTTGCGTAACGATCATCAAGACAAGAACGACGACCCCTCGCTCTGGAAGGGCATGACGTTTGGCGTGCCGTTCGAATACTCGATGCACAATTTCCTGCTGCGGTACTACGTGGCGGAACATGGGCTGGACCCCGATCAGGATATCCAGATCCGCGTCGTCCCGCCCCCAGAAATGGTCGCCAATCTTTCGGCTGGCAATCTCGACGGTTTCCTTTCGCCCGATCCGTTCAACCAGCGGGCCGTGTGGGAAAATGCAGGCTTCATCCACAAGCTGACCAAGGACATCTGGGAAGGCCATCCGTGCTGCGCTTTTGCATGTTCGGCCGAGTTCGCCCAGACCAATCCCAACACATATGGCAATCTCTTGCGCGCCATCATCGATGCGACGCAGTTCGCTTCGGCCAGCGAGAACCGCGCCGATATTTCTGCCGCTATCGCGCCGACCAATTATCTCAACCAGCCCGTCGAGGTGATCCAGCAGGTTCTGACCGGGCGCTATGCCGATGGTCTGGGGAGCGTGCAGGACGTGCCGGACCGGATCGATTTCGATCCCTTCCCATGGCACTCGATGGGGGTCTGGATTCTGACCCAGATGAAGCGTTGGGGTTATATCGAGGGCGACGTCGACTACCGCGCCGTCGCCGAGCAGGTCTATCTCGCTTCCGATTGTGCCACCGTCATGCGTGACCTCGGGCTGACCCCGCCCGAAGAAACCTACAAATCGCATGTCATCATGGGCAAGACCTTCGATCCGGCCGAGCCCGAAGCCTATGTCGAAAGCTTCGACATTCGGCGGAGCTGACACATGACCTTACCGCTCAACGTCAAGGCGATGATGGTGTCGCTTCTGATCCTCGCGGTCTGGCTGGGAACGTGGGAAATCGCCACGCCTCGAGCCCAGGCCACGGGCGAACTCACCGAATATGAAATGCTCATGGGCGCAGCAGCGCCCAGGGCGGGCATCCCTGCCCCATCGGCGATATTCGCCAAGGCAGTCGAGGAATTATCCAACCCGTTTTATGACGCAGGGCCCAACGACAAGGGCATCGGCATTCAAATCGGGTACTCGCTGTTTCGCGTCCTGACTGGCTATTTTCTCGCTGCGCTGATCGCCTTGCCGGTTGGGTTTCTGATCGGGATGAGCCCGCTCATGCACAGGGCACTTGATCCCTACATCCAGGTCCTGCGGCCAATTTCACCCTTGGCGTGGATGCCTCTGGCCCTGTTCCTGATCCGCGACAGCCAGGCGTCGGCGATCTTTGTGATCTTTATCTGCTCGATCTGGCCCATGCTGATCAACACGGCGTTTGGCGTGGCGGGCGTGCGCAAGGATTGGGTGAACGTAGCCCGAACCCATGAATTGGGTCCGCTTCGGACGGCATTTCAGGTGATCTTGCCGGCTGCGGCGCCCACCATCGTCACCGGAATGCGGATATCGATCGGTATTGCCTGGCTGGTGATCGTGGCCGCCGAGATGCTCGTGGGTGGAACCGGCATTGGCTACTACGTCTGGAACGAGTGGAACAATCTCGATCTCACCTCGGTGATCTTTTCCATCCTCACCATCGGCGTCGTGGGCATGCTGCTCGATGCGGCATTCGGCCAAGTGCAGCGCGTCGTGCGCTATCAGGAATAGGAGCAGACATGGATAAGCCATTTCTGGAAATCGATGGGCTGGCCAAGCGTTTTCCCAGCGGCAAGGGCGAAGACCCGACGGTTTTCGAAAACGTCAACTTCGATATCGAAAAGGGCGAGTTCGTCTGCATCATCGGGCATTCGGGCTGCGGGAAATCGACCATCCTCAATGTCCTCGCCGGCCTGGACGAGCCATCCGACGGCGCCGTCACCATGGACGGCAAGGAGGTCTCTGGACCGAGCCTTGATCGAGGGATCGTCTTTCAGAACTATTCGCTACTGCCCTGGCTTTCGGCGTTCAAGAACGTTGCGTTCGGCATTAGGGCGCGCAACCCGAAATGGTCCAAGGCGCAGGTCTCCGAGCACACGAGCAAATTTCTCGACATGGTGGGGCTGAAAGACAGTGCGCAGCACCGCAAGCCATCTCAACTGTCCGGCGGCATGCGCCAACGCGTTTCCATCGCGCGGGCCTTTGCCATCGAACCGAAACTGTTGCTGCTCGATGAACCATTCGGGGCACTCGACGCGCTGACCCGCGGCACGATCCAGGACGAGTTGATCCGCATCTGGCAGGGCACCAACCAGACCGTGTTCATGATTACCCATGATGTCGACGAAGCCATACTCTTGGCTGACCGCATCCTGCTCATGAGTAATGGGCCAGGCGCGCGGGTAGCCGAGAGCGTGGAGGTCGATATCGCACGACCGCGTCGACGGGCCGAGATCATTCACGATCCGGCCTACTACAAGATCCGCAACCATCTCGTCGACTTCCTGGCGACACGCTCAGCCCAGATCGCCGAGGGCGCTGAAGGGCCTGCAGAGGCCGGGGCACGGCCGCGTACCGTCAATCCGGCGCGCGAGACTCAGACCGATCCGACAGACGACAGCGACCGTCAACCGGCGCGTCCCCGTCTTGTCAGCTAACCCAAAAATCAACAGCCAAGAAAAAGGAACGAACCGATGAACAAGGCTGACGTCACCGAGATGATCCTCGCAAAAAAGCGCACGACCGGCATGACTTGGGGAGAGATTGCCGATGGCATCGGCATGTCCGATGTCTTCACGACCTCCGCCTGTCTGGGGATGAATGCCTTTCCACGCGACAAGGCTGATACGCTCGCCAAGAACCTCGGTTTGCCGCAGGAAGCTGCCGTCGTTCTGGCTGAATATCCGACAAAAATATTCAGTCAGGCCGTACCGACCGATCCTGCGATTTATCGGCTTTACGAAATGATCAGCGTTTACGGAGACACGATCAAGGAATTGATCAACGAAAAAGCCGGCAATGGCATCATGAGCGCCATCGACTTCGAAATGAGCGTCGAGAAAGTCCCCAATCCCAAAGGCGACCGTATCGAACTCAAGATTTCCGGCAAATATCTCGAATACAAATCCTGGTGAGACCAAAAGGGCGGGCATTGACCCGCCCTTACTTTTTTCCCGGGCGGTACTACCTGGACCAGCCCAGACGTCGTGCGATATTGGCGGCGCTCTGGCGGACGAGGTGCTTGAGATCGGGGCTTGCCTGATCGACCTTGTCGTCGGGGACCACGATCGAGATTGTGGCGCGGCACACCCCGGCCGTATCGAGAATGGGCGCCGCAATGCAGGCGATTGAATACGCCGATTCACCGGCCTGGATCGAGAGGCCCGCATCGAGCGCCTGGCGCGATGTGAGCGTTAAAATATCGATATCGGTTTCAGCCCGGCCGGTAGGTGAGGGTCGTGTCGCTTGCGTGAAGATCGCCCGGCGCTCGTCTTCGGAGAGATGTCCGACCAGCAGCCGTCCCGAGGCAGACCAGTTGATCGGCGTGCGGCTGCCGACCTGTGAGGCGACCTGAAAATGGTCTGGGCCATCGACCATGCCAAGGACCACCATATAGTCGCCGTCCCGACCGCATACCTGCACGGTTTCACCGGACGCTAGAGCAAGGTCGGCCATTTCATGGTTAGCGGCAGTCAGGAGGTCGAGATGACGGGAATAGGTCAGCCCGTAGTGATAAAGCCTGTGCCCGAACCAGAGCCGCCCGTCTTCGAAGCGATCCAGAATATCCTTTTCGACGAGGTCTTCGACCAGGGTGTAGATGGTCGAAAGCGGTGCGCCTACGGCGCGGGCAATCTCGTAAGCGGTTGCCGGGGCGTCGTTGTTTTGCAGAAAATCGAGAACCTGCATGATCCGATCGAGCGCACTCGTGCGGGTGCGCTTCGTCTTGGCGAAATCGGTCGTGGGCTCAAGTGTCGTCATTGCAGGATTCCAGGGATGGCGCGCAGGGCTCAGTTTGCATTTTTGGTCCCCGCGCGCAAACCCGTTGCGGTCAATCCGGCCAGTTAAGCGCCCCGGCCTCCTGAGCCAGCCGCCGCGCCTCGATGTTGGATACGATGGGCTCGTTCGACTTGCGCGCGGTGTCGAGTTCTTCGGTGAGACGCTCGGCGACGATATATTCTTCATCTGGATGCAGGTTGCAGGGATCGAGGTAGAAATAGCCGTGCTCGACCTCATGATCGCGGACGATGACTGGGCGCTCGCCCTTGCCGAGCCGGTCGGCCAAGTCCCAGGCGGAAATGTTGGCGCCTTCGGGATCGATGAAGATTTTCAGGCGGTCGAGGGGATTAAAGGTAGGGTCGGGATCGACAATGGCGGTGATGCCGTCACGGCCGTCGAGGGCCCTGGTCCACACGTCGAGAGCCTTCTGCTCGCGGGCGCGAATACCGGCATGGTCGCGGGTTTCCCAGGCTTCCAGCGCGGCGATGACGCCGGCCATGCCTTCCTTGCCGATCTTCATGCCGCGACCGACGCCGCGGTTCTGGAGATAGCAGGCGGCAACGAGATCCTTGGCGCCAGCGATGATGCCCGACGTCGGACCGCCCAAGAATTTGTGGCCCGAATAAAGGACCAGATCGGCACCGGCTTCAAGGAAGATTTTGAGATCGTATTCGGATGCCGCGTCGACGATGACCGGAACACCCTTTTTATGGGCGATTTCGCAGAAGGTCTTGAGCGGGATTTGTCCGTAGTCGACGACGTGGTGGGAGATCACATAGACGGCCGCAGCCGTCCTTTCGGTGATCGCACCTTCAAGCTGATAGGCATAAGCGCTGGTGGCCTGACCGACTGGCACGACCTTGGCACCGGAGAGACGGATGCCCTGCTCGACGGGTGCGCCGTAGGAGACCATATGGCCGGTCTGGATCAGCACCTCGTTATTGAGACCAGTCGTATCGGGAAGACGCTCGATTGCGGCCAGATCCTTGCCGGTCATGGCAGCCGCGCAGGCGAGTGTGATCGCCGCCGAGCACGATGCGGTGACGCACCCGGCTTCGGCGCCGGTCAGCCGTGCGATGGTGCGGCTGGCGATGCGCTGGAGATCGGAAATCTCGGTCCACTGGCTGAGGATCGCGGTGATGGTGTCGATGGCGTGCGGCACAACGATCGAGGCACCGAGCGACGTCATCGTGCCGGAGCAGTTGATGACGGGGCGCAGGCCGAGCTTCTGGCGGATATCGGTTTGGGACATGGAATAACTCAATTGTCGATGGCGACGATGGCTTCGATTTCCACCGTGATCGCATTGGGGAGGGAAGAGAAACCGACGGCTGAGCGGGCGTGAATGCCCTTTTCGGCAAAGACGGCGTTGAAGAGGTCCGAGCAGCCATTGATGACTTGCGGGTGCTCGGCGAAATCGGGTGTGGCATTGACCATGCCTAAGATTTTGACGATGCGGCGGACGCGGGACAGATCGCCCAGCGCTTCCTCCATCACAGCGATGAGGTTGAGGCCGGTCAATTTGGCGTGCTCATAAGCCTCGTCGGTCGAGACGTCGTCGCCGACCTTGCCGGTGTGCTTGCGGCCGTCGAGATAGGTTGGGCCCTGCCCCGAGATATAGAGCAGATTGCCCTCGATCACGTAGTTGACGAAATTGGCGATCGGGGGCGCGGCGGGCGGCAATTGCAGCCCCAGCGCCGCAAGGCGGTCGTAAGGGGTGTTGTCCGCGCGCTGTTGGGCCTCGGATACAGTCATGGATACTCCAGTAGTCAAGATGCCTGCGCCAGCTCGAGGTGGCGGATACAGGCGACATGGTGGTCACCGCCGAGGTCTTCGACGGGTGGGATCGTTTGGGCACACGCGTCGATGGCGTGCGGGCAGCGGGTGCGGAACACGCATCCGGAGGGCGGGTTGATCGGGCTCGGGATATCGCCCTTGAGCGGCACGTGTTCGCGCCTGCGCGTGGGATCGGGGATCGGCGCGGTCGCGAGCAGGGCTTTGGTGTAGGGGTGGCGCGGGGCGGCATAGACGAGACGCGACGGCCCGCGCTCCATGACCCGACCGAGATACATCACGACGACCTCGTCGCAGAGATATTCGACCACTGAAAGATCATGGGCAATGAACAGCAGCGTCAGGCCCAAACGCTTTTGCAGATCGCTCAGGAGGTTGAGCACCTGGGCTTGTACCGAGACGTCGAGCGCGGAAACCGGTTCGTCCGCAACCACGAATTCGGGCTCGACGGCCAAGGCGCGTGCGATACCGATCCGCTGGCGCTGGCCGCCTGAAAACTCGTGCGGGAACCGCCGCCCATGTTCAGGCTGCAGGCCGACAAGCGTTAGAAGTTCGGCCACGCGATCCTTGCGTTGCTGGCCCTTCGGGTAGCCACAGGCATCGAGCGCTTCTCCGATGATCGCTTCGACCCGCATGCGCGGGTTGAGCGAAGAGAACGGGTCCTGGAAGATGATCTGCATGCGCTGGCGAAACGCCCGCATGTCCTTGTCCGATAGCGCGAAGATGTCGGTGCCGTCGAACACGGCCTTGCCGCCTGTCGGCTCGATGAGACGCAGAAGGGTTCGCCCTGCCGTGGTCTTGCCCGAGCCCGATTCCCCGACAAGCCCGACAGTCGTGCCGCGCTTGATGGTGAAGCTCACATCTTCGACGGCATGAACGGTCTTGCCGCCGCGGCCCGTGAAACGCTTGACCAAGCCATCGACCGTCAGGAGCGGGGTTGTGGTTTCCATCGTGGCGCTCATATCTCCGCACTCCTCAAACAACGCGACAGGCGTTCGGGGCCGGCCGGTTCAAGCTGGGGCGGGACCTTGGTGCAGGCGGAAATCGAGTAGCGACAGCGCGGCTCGAAGGCGCAGCCGGGAGGCAGATTGGTGATCGGCGGCACGGTGCCGGGGATGGAATAGAGCGCCTTGCGCTCACCGGCCGGATCGAGGTCCCGCTCGGCATTGGGGGTACAGGCCAAAAGCCCCTCGGTATAGGGGTGCTTTTGTTTGGCAAAGAGCGGCACGACCGGAGCGTGCTCGACCACCCTGCCCGCATACATCACCACTACCTCATGGGCAATCTCGGCGACGACCCCGAGATTGTGGGTGATGAACAGGATCGACATGCCGAACTGTTCCTGCAGGCGGCGAAGCAGATCGAGAATCTGTGCCTGGATGGTGACGTCGAGCGCGGTTGTCGGCTCGTCGGCGATCAGCAGCGAGGGGTTGCAGGAGAGCGCCATGGCGATCATTACGCGCTGGCGCATGCCGCCCGACATCTGGTGCGGATAATCGTCCAGCCGGTTGGCGGCGTCGGGAATTTCGACATGGCGCAACATGTCAAGCGCGCTTTTGCGTGCTTCGTCACGGCTGACATCATTATGCAGCGCGATCATTTCACCGATCTGGTCGCCGACAGTGTAGAGCGGATTGAGGCTGGTCATCGGCTCCTGGAAGATCATGGCGATCTCCTTCCCGCGCAGCTTGCGAAAGCCCCGCGGACCCATGCGGGCCAGATCGTGAGCGGCGCCTTTGGAGTCGCGAAACAGCGCTTCGCCGCTTTCGATGGCGCCCGGGCGGGCGAGCAAGCCCATGATGGAAAGGGAGGTCACGGACTTGCCCGACCCGGACTCGCCGACAACGGCGAGTGTCTGGCCACGTTTGAGATCGAAGGTCACCCCGTCGACCGCCTTGGCGGTGACGCGCTTGGTCTTGAACCAGGTGCGCAGATCACGCACCGAGAGGATGGTATCGGGGGCGAGGTCTGTCATAGCGCCCACCCGCAATGGGGGCAGTTGTCCAGCGCCGCGCCAGGAGCGGGCTGGTAGCGATGGGCTGCAATCGCGTTAGCGCCGAGGATGGCGTGACGCGGCTCGAAAATCTCGTGCAGGGTGGATTTGATCCCCTTGGAGTCCTTCACCTCAAGATCACTCTTCTCGAGATCGAAGATCGTAAATTCGGCGGGCTTGCCCTTGGCGAGCAGGTCGGTGTGGTCGAGCCTTATCGCCTTGCGCGGAGCGATGGTTGCGGCTTGGACCACATCCTCGAACGCCATGCCGAGCGAAAGCAGCTTGGACATTGTGGTGCCCATGTCCCAAACGGCGCCATCCATCGAGCGATTGTGGAGATCGGTGGAAATCGTCTGCGGCAGCATGCCCTTTTCGAGGGCGGCCTTGGCCACCTCGAACGAGAACGACGCCCCGCCATGGCCGACATCGAGCACGACGCCGCGCGCGGCTGCGTCCTCAACGAGGGTATAGAGGTCTTCATCCTCAAGGATCGAGCCGCCGACCTTGCCGTTGAAGCAGTGGGTGACGATGTCGCCTTCGGTCAGGAGCGCGAGGATATCATCATAGAGCGGGGGCGGCTCGCCGACATGCACCATGATGGGGAGCTTGAGCACGCGGCCCAGCTTCTTGGCAAGCTTGACGGGTACGAGATCCCAGCCACCTGAAATAACCGCGCTGGCCCGAACTTTGAGGCCCACGATCACGTCGCGATGCGCCTCGACGGTTGCGGCGATCCTGTCGATGTCGATCGAACGCATGTCCTGGAGTTCGGTGACCCGGTTGCACGCCACGAGACCGATCGAGCCGATGTTTAGAAACGCATAGACGTTTTCGACCGCGGGCTCGATCATCAGCTCGCGCAGACCGTGAAAATTGGCTTCGCCGGCCGAACCCGCGTCGACCATCGTCGTCACGCCATGGCGGGCACCGCACTGTTCGGGGCGCAGGGAGATGTCGGTGCCGCCGTACCAGATATGGGTGTGGATATCGGTCCAGCCCGGCGAGAGATAGCTGCCCTTGGTGTCAAGGATATCGGCACCGTCTGGACTTGAGAGCTCTTGTCCGGTGTCGGCGATCTTGCCGTCTGTGCCGATCAGGATGTCGAGCGCGGCGGCGTCCACGCCGGCAAAGCCTACGGGCTTTGCGTTGCGGATGAGGAGCGCTTTGTCGGCGGGCTTGAATGTGTTGCCGATCATTTAGATGTCCTTTGCAAGACGGGGGTCGAGAAGGTCGCGCAGGCCGTCACCCAAAAGCTGAAGGGCCAGCACGGTGATGACGATCGCGAGACCAGGATAGAACAGCAGCCAGCCAGCCGAATTCATGAACTGACGACCGCCGGAAATCATCGTGCCCCATGTGGGGATGTCGGGCGAAATGCCGACGCCGAGAAACGAAAGCCCCGCTTCGGCGAGAATGGCCTGGGCAAAGATGAACGTGCCCTGGACCAGGAGCGGCGAGGTGATGTTGCGCAGAACGTGCCGGACGAGAATGACCGGGGTGGGCACGGCCAGGGCGCGTGCGGCTTCGACATAGGGCAGTTCGCGGATGACGAGCGTCGAGGCGCGGACCACGCGGGCCATGCGCGGGGCGTAAACGATGCCCAGGGCGATGACCACGTTGACCGCCGAGGCGCCAAGCGCCGCAACCAGCGCAATGGCCAGAAGGATATCGGGGAACGACATCATCGCGTCGATGACCCGCGAAACCGGCGCATCGGCCTTGCGGAAAAACCCGGCGACGAGCCCGAGCAGGATGCCCAGGATCGAGGCTACGATCACGACGGCAAACGCCACAGACAACGAGGTTTGGCCAGCATAGAGCACGCGGGTGAAAATATCGCGGCCGAGATCGTCTGTGCCCAGCCAAAACTCAGGATTGGGGGCTGTGAGGCGATTGACGATCGAAAGCTGTGCCGGGTTATAGGGCGTGAGCAGCGGCGCGAAGATTGCTGCAAGCACGACGAGCGTGATCACGATCAGCCCGATAGCGGCTGTGGGCCGGCCCAACAGTCTGATGAGGAGATTGGGCGTCTTGCCCGGTGCGGAAGAAGCGACGGCGGCCATCAGTACCTCACGCGCGGGTCGACGAGCAGGTAGAGCATGTCGATCAGGAAATTGACGAGGACGTAGAGCCCGGCGACGATCAGCAACGCGCCCTGGATGACCGGATAGTCACGACGCAGCACAGCAGAAACGATCAGATTGCCCACCCCAGGAAGCGCAAAGACGGTTTCGGTGACGATGGCGCCCGAGATCAAAAGAGCGGCCGTCAGACCGACAACGGTGAGGATCGGGATCAGGGCATTCTTTAGGGCATGGCGCACGACGACGCGCCATTCGCTCATGCCCTTCGATCGTGCAGTCCGGACGTAATCGTCGTTGAGCACATCGAGCATCGATGCGCGGGTGAAGCGCATGATGAGCGCCGAGGAGACGATACCAAGCGTCGTGGCGGGCAAGATGAGGTGGTAGAGGCGATCGCCCAGCGACGAATACGGCCCGCCATAGCCTGAGGTCGGGAACCATCCCAATCCCACGGCAAACGTCTGGATGAAGATCAGGCCGAGCCAGAAACTGGGGACCGACGCAGCAAACATTGCCACGGCCGTCATCACCTGATCGAACACCGAACCGCGCCAATAGGCGGACGCTACGCCGATGGGAAGGGCGATGATCGTGGCGATCGAGAGCGAGAAGATGGTGAGGAAAAAGGTCGGCTCGGCCCGCATCCATAGCGCAGTCGTTACAGGCTGGCCGAGAAAGATCGATTGCCCGAGATCACCGCGCAGTATGCCACCGATATAGGAGATGAATTGCTGGATGATCGACCCATCCAGACCCAGCCGTTGGCGCAGCGCCTGGATATCGGCCGCATTGGCGTCGGGGCCGAGCATGACGGCCGCAGGGTCGCCCGGCGTCACGCGGACGATGATGAAGACGATGGTGACCACGATGGCCATCACAGTCAGCATGCCGATCAAACGATTGAGTGCTGCGCGTAGCATTCAGTCCGGTCCTTTTCGAGGGCAGTCGAAAGCATTTCCGGCTCGACTGCGCGACAGAATAAGGGACGAAAGGGAGGGCAGCACAGCCGCAAGGTGCTGGCAAGGAGGACGCAAAGCGGCCCTCCCCTTCGATAAGCGTATCGGTTGCCTCCAGGGCGCCGCCACGGATAACGAAATCCGGGCAATGACGGCGCCCCTCGGGAGGACCCGACTATTCTTCCAGATAGGCGTTCCAGAAGTAGGGCCATGGGGCCGGCGTCACGCCCTCGAGAGCCGGAGACTGAGCCGCCACAGCGTTGAAATTGCCAACCTTAAAGGCCGGAACTTCCTCATAGACCACTTCCTGAACCGCAGCCCACAACTCGACGCGCGCGTCGGGATCGGCTTCGGCGTTGAAGGCGCCCAGCGCTTCGTGCTTGGCGTCCGACACCCACCAGCCGGGCGAGGTGTCGCTCATGATACCGGTCAGCGATGGTTCGGGCAGGAAGGGCGAGTGGGTGATGTAGATGTCCCACGCGGCCGGATCGGTGCGCTGCTGGGTCAGGGTTGCCCATTCGACGACGTCAAGCTGCACATCCATGCCCGCCGCCTCGAGATAGGCTTCGGCGACTTGAGCCATGGTGTAGTGAAACTCATACTGACGCGAGGTCAGGATGCGGATTGGGGACCCGTCATAGTCGGATTCCTCAAGCAGCTGCGCTACCAATTCCATATCGCCCATGGGCTTGTAGGGCTCGGTGCCGGCTTCGGTGTGCCAGACATAGCCCTCGGGATACATCGCGCCGTCGACCGAGAAGAAGTCTTCCGACCCGAACGCCGCGAGCAGCATGTCCTGGGGCGCAAGCGCGGCCTGGATGGCTTTGCGAAGGTTGATATCGGCGTTGACGCCTTCAGACGTGTTCATCACGAACACTGGCCAGCCGAACGGCGCAAGCATCACCGGCTCGGTGTTGCCGCTAGCGATGCGGTCATAGGCTTCCACCGCGATGGAATCGACATAGTCGAACTGACCGGCGACGGCGCCTTCGATGCGGGTGTTGGGATCGGGGACAGGGACGAAGCGGATTTCATCGAGGTATTGATGACGTCCGCCGCCATAGCCGTTGGGCTCTTCGTCGCGCGAGGCATAATCTTCAAAGCGCGTGAGCTGGGTGAACTGGTCAGGACGACGTTCGCCGAGCTGGTAAGGGCCGGTACCGATGAAGTCTTCCATTACGTCGGCAGACGCAATTTCTGACGGAATGACGATGGCTGCGGAGTTGTTGAGCGACAGCAGCGCCAGCAGCGGTGCGTAAGGACCGTTTAGGGTGATCTCAACGGTCAGGTCATCGACCGCCTCTACACTTTCTACGGACTCGGCGGTCTGCATGCCGCGGCTTGCGATGCGCAGCCAGCGCTCAAGCGAGGCGACCACGTCTTCGGCGGTCATGTCCGAACCGTCATGGAAGGTGACGCCGTCACGCAAGGTGATCGTGTAAACCGTGCCGTCTTCGGAAATCTCGGGCATATCGGCGGCCAGAAGTGGCACGACGGCCCAGTTGGCGTCGAACGTATAGAGCGTTTCGAACATGTGCTGGGTGATGATCCCGACCAGATCGGCTGTCGATGTCATGGGATCGAGGGTTGGCGGCTCGCCGATGGTGGCGACGTCGATGGCGCCCCCTTCTGTCTGCGCCATGGCGAAATTCGGCAAAGAAATACCGGCCAGGGCAGCGATGGCCGCTGCCTTGAGGATGGACTTCATAACGATGCTCCCTTTGTTCAATGATACATAGTTATGTAATACATATCATTGTTTTGGTATGAGAGCAGACACGATTGCGTCCGTCAAGACTGACATGTCACAAAAGGATCAAACGTGAGGTCGACCAGTGGCCAGGGTGCGGTCAGACAAAAATCGAGATCGTGAACCAGACGACGGCACAAAGCTGCACGACAAACCGTAGCCAGGGGCCCTTGCGCTCTGCGGCCCTGCACACAGCGAACGTGATGAAGCCGTTGTAGGGTAGTGCGGAGAAATAAGCGATGCCGATGGCCAGGCCGGACGCACGGTGCGCGGATAATACGAGGACAGCAACAAAGCTCAGCCCGGTCAGGATTGTGCCGATCAAGAGCATATCGCGCCAGAACAACGTGGCGAGCGGCGCGGTTCCCGAGAGGCGGGTGGTGAAATATCCTGCAACCGCCGCCCACGGACCAAGCGATGCCGGCTGGGGCTGGATCGGTTCAAGGTCGTCGCCGGAGACATTTAGGCCCGATCCCCGGTTCATGATGACGTCAACACAGGCTATGGCATCCTCACGCCGGAGACATGACCCGGTGTACCGAGCCGTTGCCATCATATACCGGCGCAACTGTGTGGGGCATTAGTTTTTCATGGACCGCTTTTAGTAAGGCAGGATGTCGCGCGAACGCCTAGTGACAACAGTCTCTCACGCCGCCAAAAACCTGCTCATGGCTCGCACCAGCAATGGGCTATCGGACGGCTGGCACATCGAGGCATTGGCGGCATCGATAACGTCCTGCGACGCGCGCCCCTCACGCAAAGTAATGAGCGCACGGGAGTATGCATCGTCGAATTCGGGGTGTGGCTGGAAGCTCATTGCGGCGCCATTCTCATACGCCAGGCCGGCATTGGGCGCGAACTGCGAACGCAAAATCACTCGTGCTTCGCGCGGCGGAGCGATCACCTGATCCTGATGCGAGCAGGCGATCGACAGGCTGGCGCGCGGCAGATCAAAATGGGGTCGGAATGGCAGAACCTCGTAGGTGTGACGCCCGAGCCCCCACCCCTTTTCCGACTTGCGCACCTCACCGCCCAAAGCATCGGCGATCACCTGGTGGCCAAAGCATATGCCGATCATTTTCGTTCGCGCGGTGTAAGCGCTGCGGATGAAGTCGCGCAAAGGCGGTAGCCAGGGATGCGTCTCGTAAACGCCTGCCGAGGATCCTGTGATGACTACAGCTTCACATGATTTAGCATCGGGGATCGGCTCACCGTCCGCGACCTTGATCACCTCATAGTCGAAACGCGCGCCGTCGCGCTCGAACATGGCGCGGAACATCTCAGGGTAAGACGGAAACCGGTCGGACAAGGATATCGGCACAACGCCGGTCTGCAAAATGGTCAGGCGCATCGATCAAAGACTTCCAGCGTGCAACAAAGACAAGCGGGCGACTGGATGACAGCCGCCCGTGGCGAAAGCAAGCAAGAGTTTTGATGGTTCAGTGGCCTTATTCAGGCAGCCACGAATTTGAGTGCAACACCGTTGATGCAATGGCGATCGCCGGTCGGCTCGGGACCATCGTTGAAAATGTGCCCCTGATGGCCACCACAGTTCGAGCAATGGCATTCGGTGCGGGTCATGCCAAACGATGTATCCTGTGACGTGCCGATGGCGCCGGGCAGCGCTTCCCAGAAGCTGGGCCACCCAGTGCGACTATCGTACTTGGCTTCGGAGGAATAGAGCGCCTGGTCGCAACCGGCACAATGATAGGTGCCTGGTTCGTAAAAGCCGTCAAGTTCGGATGTGAACGCCCTTTCGGTGCCATGCTCGCGAAGGACATAATACTGCATGTCCGTCAGGCGCTCGCGCCATTCGTCATCCGAAAGCACGAACGGGAAATCGCCCTCTGCCGCCTTCGCGCTCAATGCGAACCCGAAAGCTGCGGCGCCGGCGAGGGCCGTGCCGGCCAAAAAAAATGTGCGACGATCAAGCATGGTCATTCTCCTCATGCTCTGTTTGCCACGGTGCTGGGTTCAAATCCAATCAAGGACCTGTGTAACAAAAGGAGACGCCCGACGGACGGAGGGCCGCCGGGCGTCATTGCGAACTGCCACACCGGTTGGGGGCAATGCGGCAGTCCGCTGGTGCCTCTTACATGGCAGGCGTGAACACCGCGTCGGTCACGTGGATCACACCATTGGACTGGATAACGTCAGCGATGGTCACTGTGGCCGCGGTGCCGTTTTCGTCGGTGATGACGACCGAGTCACCATCGAGCGTGGCTTCCAGCATGCAACCGCCGAGCGTTTCAATAGTGTGGGTGCCGCCATCGGCTTCGATCATACCGACCAGGTCAGTCGAGGTGACGTTGGCGCCAACGACGTGACAGGTCAGAACCTGCTGCAGCATTTCAAGGTTTTCCGGCAGCAAAAGCGTATCGACCGTGCCTTCAGGCAGTGCAGCGAATGCGTCATTGGTCGGCGCGAATACTGTGAAGGGGCCTTCACCCTGGAGCGTTTCAACAAGGCCGGCAGCTTCAACAGCGGCGACAAGGGTCGTGTGATCAGCCGAATTAACCGCGTTCTCAACGATGTTCATCTCAGGCGACATCGGCGCGCCGCCGACCATCGGGTTTTCCTGCGCAAAGGCTGCGCCGGCGAAAGCCGAAGTGGCGAGGAGGGCGGAAAGGGCAAGTGCACGGGTCTTCATGATGTTCGTCTCCTTGACGAGTGTCCATTATTGGCCGCCCTCTGTCGGGGAAGCTGAAATGAATTACGGACACTCGAAAAGGAAAGTTTCAGACCGGCTCAAATAATTTCGGAGATCAGATGGCCGCTACGGGACCAGCTGCCACGATCGGACCTTCCGGCGCACCAGTTGGCGAGCCGCCGGCAATTTCACGGGTGACGGCGAGGGTGATGCCTTGGCTGAACTGCTCGCGCAAAGCCTCGTCAACGGAAACGGTCTGCGCTTCGCCCACGGTCAGGACGCCCATCGAAATGGGAGCGTTATCGCCTTCGATGAACCAGAGCTCGTAGTCGTTTGCCGTCCCTGCCGGCGAGCCCGAACCCGTCAGGCGAAGTTGCCCCGACGCCGCATCATATCGCGCCAAAAAGCTCACATCGCCTTCAACTGTTTGAAGGGCTGCAACGAGCTGAGTGTCATCCGTTGGAGTCGGCGCCACAGGTGGCAAAAGATTTAGCCCAATCGCCACGACGGCTGCCGCGGCCGCGAGACCGGTGAGGCCACGCCAGAAATTGAGAGAATCGTACCAAGAGGCACGCGTGACCTGAGCGTTGCCGAACAATCGCTGCTCGATTCGCTCGAAGACGCCAGCCGGCGCGGCGACCGCTTCATAGTCGTCGTTGAAACGCGACAGATGACGTTCCCAGAACCGCGCCTCACTGGCAATCGCGGCATCGGTCTCGATTGCCCGAGCGATTGTCGCGCGAGACGTGACGGAGCCAAGGCCGAGCACATACTCGGCCACCGCAACGCGGCGCTCTTCATCCCGGCTCAGATCTGTATCGCCAAAATCGCTCATCGTCGTCTTTCGTTTAGGCTTCCAGGCACTCGCGCAGGGCCAGAAGCGATCGCCTCAGCCAGGTGCGGACCGTATTGAGCGGAACCGCCAGCCGGTCCGCCAGTTCGTTATAGCTCTCGCCTTCCACATAGACGCGCCGGACCGCCTCGGCGCGATCCGGCTTGAGCGACTTCATGCAGTCATCGATCCGGTTGCCGTCGTCAGTATTTATCGCCGACTGCTCGGGGTTCATGCCCGAATCGGCGAGATCGAACGCTTCTTCTATATCGGTATGACCGGACCGCCGCGCCCTGACCTTGTCGATGGCGTGGTTGCGCGCAATGGTGATCAGCCAGGTCATAGGGCTTGCGGCATCGGGCCTATAGCCTTCAGCGCGCTGCCAGACCTTGATGAAAACTTCCTGCAACGCATCCTCGGCTTCGGTTCTGTTGGACAAAATACGCAAGGTCACGCCAAAAAGTTTCGCGCTGGTCCGATCGTAAAGTGCCTTGAACGCGGCGCGGTCTCGCAGCGCCACCCGGGACAAAAGCTGCGTTATTTCAGCAGGCTCGGCCATCAATGTTCCTCCCGGGACAAGTTGGACATAGTTTTTTCGTTTTTACGAATGAATTCAAGCACTGGATTGATCCATCGCGATTGCGTTATGCACACTAGACGCACACACGGAGATTTGCAGCCCTATGGCAGACGGACTTGAGAACGCCTACGACGCCGAGGTGCTGACAAAGGCGCTGCCCTTCATGCAGCGCTATGAGAACAAGACGGTCGTCATCAAATATGGCGGTCATGCCATGGGCGACGCGGCTCTCGGCAAGGCGTTCGCGCGTGACGTGGCGCTTTTGAAGCAGTCGGGCGTCAACCCGATCGTCGTGCATGGAGGCGGTCCGCAGATCGGTGAAATGCTGAAAAGGCTGGGAATCGAATCCAAGTTCGAGAACGGGCTGCGCGTCACCGATCGACGCACTGTCGAAGTTGTCGAGATGGTCCTTGCCGGCTCGATCAACAAAGAGATCGTCGCCATGATCAACGCCGAAGGCGAATGGGCGATCGGTCTATGCGGCAAGGACGGCAACATGGTCTTTGCTGAAAAGGCCAACAAAAGCGTCATCGATCCGACCTCAAATATCGAGCGCATTCTCGATCTTGGGTTCGTCGGTGAGCCGGTCGAGATCGATCGGACTCTGATCGACCTTCTCTCGCGCTCGGAGATGATTCCGGTGATTGCCCCCGTTGCGCCAGGACGTGATGGCGAAACCTACAACATCAACGCCGACACGTTTGCCGGAGCGATCGCCGGCGCGGTGTTTGCCAAGCGGTTGTTGTTTTTGACCGACGTGCCGGGTGTTTTGAACAAACATGGCGAGCTCATTCCCGAGCTTTCCGTGCGCGAAGCCCAGCAGCTCATTGCCGACGGCACAATTTCCGGCGGCATGATTCCCAAAGTCGAGACCTGCATCGAAGCGCTCGACCGCGGAGTCGAAGGCGTGGTGATCGTCAATGGCAAGACCGCCCACTCGGTGTTGCTGGAGTTGTTTACCGAACACGGCGCCGGCACGCTGATCGTGCGCTAGGAGGCAAGCGATCACACATGCGTTTTCAGTCATTTCCCGTTCACTGAAATCGGGCATAATGGGGTCATGAACCAGATGACCCCACCTGCCCGCGCCAAATCCGTATCGTTCGACCACATCACCGATTGGGTGTTCGATCTCGACAACACGCTCTATCCGCGTGAGTGCAATCTGTTCGCGCAGATCGATACGGCGATCACAACCTATGTGATGGAGATCGCCAAGCTCGATTTCGACGCGGCGCGGGAGTTGCAGAAGGCCTACTACCGAGATCACGGCACGACGCTGAACGGGTTGATGAGCACGTTGACCATCGATCCCGATCACTATCTCGATGCCGTGCACAAGATCGACTATTCGCCGGTCCTCGCCCACCCCGAACTGGTGGGTGCGATTGCCGCTTTGCCGGGACGCAAGTTCATTTTCACCAACGGATCGACCGGGCACGCCAAGGCGGTGTTGCACCGGCTGGGCGCGATGGATCTATTCGAAGGCATCTTCGATATCAAGGCTGCCAAATATCAGCCAAAGCCGCTCGATATCGCCTATGAGAGTTTTCTTGCGGCCCATGGGATCGACCCGACGCGTTCGATCATGTTCGACGATCTGGAAAAGAACCTTCGCGTCCCCCACAAGATCGGCATGACGACTGTTCAAGTGGTCGCCAGGGCTGGGTTTGCCCATGAGCAGTGCGATGCATGGGAGCTGGGTGGAGGTGCTGAATTCGAGCATGTTCACTACGTTACCGACGACATCGCCCGCTTCCTGCTGACCTGCCGCTGACGCTTTTTTGCCTGAAAGCCGTGATCGAAAAGTCACCCTGGCGCATTAAGCCTGTGCTGGCCGCGTGGTGCGGTACTCGCTATATGTTTCGTCATTGATCGGCGCGTCAGTCGTCGCACACATGGGGACCATCATGTTCAAATCAATTTCATGCCTTTCGCTCGTCACCGCAGCATTGATGGCGGGCGCCAGCCAGTCCGCATTTGCGCTGGAGGCCAATGCCTTCGGTGATCGCCTTGTCGAGACCAGCCGACTTATGGGGCTCTCGTTTTCCTATGGCTCGGCGACGCTTGAGGGCGATACGGTCACGCTGTCCGATTTTACCTTCAATTTTGCCGGCGAAGAGCCTCATGAGGTTCCTGGAGACGTGGTGTTCGAGGGTGTCGTCGAGACGCCTGAGGGCGGATATACCGCCGAACGCGCCACGATCGCCGACGTCGAATACACCGATGAGGAAGAAGGCGTTACGCTCAACTTCGTCGATATCGTTGCCGAGGGGATTGTGCTGCCGGCTGAGGTCAGCCTCGATAACGTCATTGAAATCGGGCTCGAGCTTTACGACCGTATTTCGGCCGGCCCGCTTTTGGTGACCGATGCGGATGGTAGCGAGTTGTTTGCCGTCGATCTGATGGAAGCCACTGTCGAAGATCCCGCTGCCGATGGCGGCGTGACGAGCAGCTATCAGGTGACCGGCATTCGCGCCGATCTCAGCGCGATCGAAGAAGCTGAGGCCCAGGAGGTGATCGCCGCGTTCGGCGTCGAAGAATTCACCGCCTCGATGAGCGGTTCGGGCACCTGGTGGCCCGAGACCGGCGAATTGACGATCGAGGACGTCGATTTCGTTATCGACAATCTCGGGTCCATCTCCCTCGATCTAGCCTTGGATGGTTACACCGAAGAGGTCTATCGCGAGACGATGAAGCTCAACCTCAAGATGGCCGAGATGGCCGAA
Organism: Pelagibacterium luteolum; assembly: GCF_900100665.1. Lineage (GTDB taxonomy): Bacteria > Pseudomonadota > Alphaproteobacteria > Rhizobiales > Devosiaceae > Pelagibacterium > Pelagibacterium luteolum. The sequence continues at coordinate 258,264 of NZ_FNCS01000004.1, read as the reverse complement.
GCTGGTGAAGAGATCAGCGAGGAAGAGATGGAGGCGATGTCGGAAGGCATGATCGAATTGATGGGCGGCACGCGCCTTGTCAGCGGTTCGCTGCGCTATGACGACAACTCGCTGTTCATGAAGGTGCTCGATTTTGTCGGCGCCGAACAGGGTGTCGATGGCGAAACCTTCAAGGCCGGCATCCAGTTCATGGTGCCGATGATGCTTGCGGAAGTCGAAAACGAGGCGTTCAAGTCGATGGTGACGTCGGCGGTCAACACCTTCATCGCCGATCCCCAGATCTTCACGCTCTCTGTTGCCCCCGCCGAGCCGGTGGCCTTTACGGAGTTCGAGGAACTGGACGTGGAAGCCGACCCGTTTGTTCTGGTCGATCGCCTCAACGTTCAGATCTCTGCCAACGACTGATCAATCACTGTCGTAAAGCGAACAAAGCCCGCTTCATTGGAGCGGGCTTTTTTGTGTCATGCCTCGGTTTCGATCGCTGGAAGATTGTAGGTCTTCCGCACGATTTCCCATCCTTCCTCGGCGGTATCGACGAAGCTGAACAGCTTGAAATCGTCCGGCGAGATCGTCCCCTCTTCGGCCAGCGCCTCAAGGTTGAGAACGCGCGACCAGAAGGCCTTGCCAAATAGCAAAAGCGGGATGCGCTCCATGCGCCCGGTCTGGATCAGGGTCAGGGCTTCGAAAAACTCGTCCATTGTCCCGAACCCACCGGGGAAGATCGCGACCACTTTCGCCCGCATCAGGAAATGGATTTTCCGCGTGGCAAAGTAGTGGAAATTGAACGAGAACTGCGGTGTGACGTAGGTATTGGGGGCCTGCTCGTGGGGCAGGACGATATTGTAGCCGATCGAGGGTGCGCCTACATCGGCGGCGCCGCGATTGCCTGCTTCCATGACGCCCGGCCCGCCGCCGGTCGCAACAACGTATTCGGCGAAGTCCAATGTCTTGGAGGTCAGGGACGCCAGTCGCGCGAAGCGTCGCGCCTCGTCGTAATAGATCGCATTGGCCTCGAGGTTCTTTTTGGCGATCTCGCTCTTGGCAGCCCATGCGGGTTTGCCCGGCTCTGGGATACGTGCGCCGCCGAACAGCACGACCGTCGAATTGATCCCCGCTTCGCGCAGGCGTTGTTCGACCTTGAGATATTCGAGCTGGAAGCGCACGCCGCGCAGTTCTTCGCTCATCATGAATTCTTCGTCGGCAAAGGCGAGACGATAGGCCGATGACTGAGTCTGGGGCGTCTGCGGCGAATGCCGGACGACCTCCATGTCCTCTTTAGCGGACCTCAGCGAAGAATTGCGTTTGCGGCCCATCAAAGGCTCCCGTTCGTTTCGATTTCTCTTTACCATGTCATGGCCGTGTTAAGGATGGGTGGCAGACTTGCCAAGAGCGATGACGCCCTTGTGCATGCCAAAACCTCCGACGGCCATGGGCCTCGGATTGAGCGGCAGTCAAAGACGGCATGGGGCGATGAGCGCTCCGCACTGTATTTGTTTTATATGAAGCGATCATCGCCCCAGGCGCTCGGGATTTTTGGCTTACTCGCCCTTCAGAAGGCTGGGGTCAATCCCCGCCGGGTTTCCCCGGTAAGCCGCCGTATGGGTACCGACGACCGGCACTTGTGACGTTTAGGCCTTCCCTGCAGCGACCCGCAAGGAACCCGAACCAAACCCGCCCAAACGTTCGTTGCGCTTGCGTCCATCAACGCGGGTTCGTGGGTGCAGTATGGATGCGGTTGAGACGGCGGGGATAAGTTATTTCGCTGGCGAGGGTGGTTGAGGTTCTTTCAGAAACGCTGCTCGGTTCCTCCCTTCTCCCCTGGTGGGAGAAGGTGGCCGTGAAGCGGTCGGATGAGGGGGGCGCAGAGACGCGGAACCACTGATGTTTGAGAGGTCGTCAGGCAGGCGAGTCCCAAAACTCTCTGGCCTCGGGCGGGAAGGTTTTGAGGAGGGTGTCGAAGGCTTTTTGATCGAGGTGGCGGCGGAGGGACCACGCGATGTCGGACACAACGGTATCGGGGGCAAAATTGTGGTGCTGGCGCAGGGTCTGGGCGTCGCGGGTCCAGTCGTCTCTCGTGCCCCAATCTCGCGGCGGCTCGGCGATCCAGTCCTGCACAAAAATGGCGCGCAGGGTCGTGGGGAGCACATTGGCGAAATCGAGCGCCCGCTGGATTTCAAGGCGGGCACGGAAGGCGCGGAAGACGCCGTCGGTGGCTGTGTAGGCAACATTGCGAGAGGGCGTATCGAGGCGCGCGCAGGCGTCGATCAGGAAGGCCTCGAACGCCGTGTCGGCGTGCTGGTAGATCATCGGGCGTACCATGGGGAAGTCCTTATCCAAAGGCTGCAATCGGGGCGGCGTTTGAGGGTTTCGCGGCTCGGTGGGTTCGGCTATGGTCCGGCCGAATTTCCTGTTTGCATAGTTTTATGAGGCCCGTTGTCCCCATGTCCATGACCGATCTTGCCGCAACGATCGAAGCCGCTTTCGAGGCGCGCGACACAGTCAATTACGAAACGACCGGAACGGTTCGGGACGCCGTCGACGAGGCACTGGCATTGCTCGATTCGGGCAAGGCGCGCGTTGCGGAAAAGGGCGCAGACGGGGAATGGGTGGTCAACCAGTGGCTGAAAAAGGCTGTGCTGCTGTCGTTCCGGCTCAATGACATGGAGACGATCCCTGGCGGTCCGGGCGGGGCGACGTGGTGGGACAAGGTGCCATCAAAATTTGCCGGATGGACGGAAGCCGAATTCCGTCAGGCTGGCTTTCGCGCGGTGCCGGGATCGATCGTCCGGCACTCGGCTTTTATTGGCAAGAACGCCATCCTGATGCCCTCGTTCGTCAATCTGGGTGCCTATGTCGATGAAAGCAGCATGGTCGATGCGTGGGTGACCGTCGGGTCCTGCGCGCAGATCGGCAAGAACGTGCACCTTTCGGGCGGTGTCGGCATCGGCGGCGTGCTCGAGCCGCTGCAGGCCGGGCCGGTGATCATCGAGGACCATTGCTTTATCGGCGCACGCTCGGAAATCGTAGAGGGCGTCGTGGTCGGCGAAGGATCGGTGATCTCGATGGGCGTTTTCATCGGCCAGTCGACCAAGATCGTCGACCGCACGACAGGCGAAATCTTTTACGGCAAGGTGCCGCCCTATTCGGTGGTGGTCTCCGGCTCCCTGCCCGGCAAGCCGCTGCCAAACGGCGAGCCCGGCCCGAACCTTTATTGCGCCGTGATCGTCAAACGCGTCGATGAAAAGACACGGTCCAAGACCTCGATCAACGATCTGCTGCGCGACTAGACATGTCGCACCCCGCCGTTTCGCTGCTGGCCGATTTGATCCGCCGTCCCTCGGTTACCCCGATCGAGGATGGCGTGCTGGATGTCGTCGAGGCGTTTCTGACCCCGCTTGGGTTTGAATGCACGCGGCTGCCCTTCGAGGGTGACGGGTCGTATCCCGTCGACAATCTCTTCGCCATCCGCCGGGGTAACGGCCCGCATCTTCTGTTTGCGGGGCACACCGATGTGGTGCCGCCGGGCGATGTTGCGGCGTGGACGCATGATCCGTTTTCCGCCGAAATCGTCGATGGGGTGATGTGGGGGCGTGGGGCAACCGACATGAAGAGCGGGGTCGCCGCTTTTTGCGGCGCCGTTGCGAACTTGGCAGCCAATGGCGGGCTGGACCGCGGCACGATCTCATTGGCCATCACTAACGACGAAGAGGCCGATGCCGTAAACGGCACCAAGAAAATCATGGAATGGGCCGACGACCGGGGCGAAAAATTCGATTTCGCAATCGTCGGAGAACCCTCGTCATTCGAAACGTTCGGGGATTCGATCAAGATCGGGCGGCGTGGATCGGTTTCCGGCAAGTTGACCGTTGTCGGGAAGCAGGGACACGCTGCATACCCGCAGCGGGCGAACAACCCCATGCCGGTGATCGCGGCGCTGACCCAAGCGCTGTACGAACCGCTCGATAATGGCACCGAGCATTTCCAGCCCACAAATCTCGAAGTCACAGCCATCGATACAGGGAACGCTGCGTCCAACGTCATTCCCGAACGCGCGTCCTTGCGCTTTAACATCCGCTTCAACGACACATGGACCGGCGAGACATTGCTGGCCGAGATCCACCGCCGCATTGCCGCCGTCGACGCGCGGGGATGTGCCATCGAGTTCGAGCAGATCGGGCCGGTTTCGCGCTGCTTTATTTCCCAGCCCGAGGGGCATGTGGCGCATTTGTCCGACGTCATGGAACAGGCCAATGGCAAGCGGCCGATCATGTCGACGATCGGGGGAACATCGGACGCACGGTTTATCGCGCAATATTGCCCGGTGGTCGAATGTGGGCTGATCGGGGCGACGATGCATCAGGTCGATGAGCGCGTGCCTGTCGCCGATGTGGAGCGGCTGAGCGATTTTTACGCCACTTATGTTGCCTCGTTTTTCGATCGGGGGACGAGGGATTGATCGAGACCTTGAGGCAGACCGGAACGGGCTGGTCGAAAATCTTGGGCAAGCAGCCCGACTGGGCCGATTATTTTCGTTTCGATGCCGACGGCATGAACCAGGGCTTTCTGGCCTTTGGTGGTGCGGTTTTGATCGCCATCGTGCTCGCAACCTTCCGCATCGGATTTCCGCCGCCCGATATCATGCTGCTGCTGGTCTCGGGCCATATTTTGCCGCTGCTGGCGCTGGTCATTATCGTGGCCGTGGTCAAGCGCTTGGCGACAGTGCCGATCGATACCGCACGGCTGATGGTGCCGGGTCTTTTCATGCTGGCCATCATGAAAATCGTGGAGGGCGTAGCCGTCCTTATCGGCGTTCCCCTCGCGGGCGCCATCCTAGCGGTTACAGCCATACTGGGATTTCGCCTCGCCCAGGCCAATGGACTGGCTCTCGCCATGTCGATCGGTTTCGGCCTTGCCCTGTTCGTGCTGCTTGCCGGATTGCCCATCGCACTCTACATGTTGGCCAACGCCTTCTAGAAAGTTTTTCCCGTGTCCAGCGCCCAGCCTACATTGCCCGAAGAAGCCCGTTCTGCCCTCTTGGGCAGTTGGCGGCTGATCATCGGGCGGCGCGACGCGCCGGGCTATTTTTCCACCGATCTGCGCGGGCTGGCATCAAGCTTCATCGCGCTTTTGGCCTCCGTGATCGTGACGTTCGTCATTTCGGCCATGGTCGCGCCGGAAGGTGCAGGCGGATCGAGCTTTGCGGCGCTGGTCCAGAACGCGCTGCTTTATTGCGGGATCATGGGCAGCTCGTGGGTCGTGCTGCGCATAACCGGGCTGAGCGAGAAATTCGTCGCTTTCGTCACCGTCGAAAACTGGATCAACGCGATTGTCTCGGTGCTGTTGGCCGTGGTCGCGCTGGTCACGCTTTCGGCGGAGCTGATCCTCATTCTGGCCGTGGTGATCGGCTTTCTGGCGCGCATCAACAACGCGCGGCTCGTCGTGGGCATGAAGGCAGGCCAGATCGTGATGCTGATCGTCGTCCAGACCATCGGTATGATGATCGCATTGCTGGCGGTCGGGGCGGTCTTCGGCCCGGTGCCGACACCGGAGGTCTGATTGGGCGTGGCGACACGACAATCGAGCCTTATCGATGAAGCGCTGGCGGCCATCGGCGGCACGTGGCGACTGCTTTTGGGACGGGCCGACGCAGGCTATCACTTCGATTTCTCCCAACGCGGCCTGGCGGGCAGCTTTGTTCCACTGGTGATGGTCAATGCAGTGATGGCCGGGCTCATGGGCATGACGGGCCAGGGCCCCTCGCCCGCGATGCAGCTTTTTTCCTCGGGGCTTTTGCTGGGATTGCGCTATGGCGCAATGCGGATGGTTCTGCCGCAGCTCAAGGCGCTGCACGCCTTCAGGCCGTTCATGGTTGCGTCCAACTGGTCGGGCACAGTTGTGCTGATGGCGGCGCTCGTGGCGAGTCTTGGGCTCGGGTTTATCGCCGCGATGCTGCTGGGGCCGGCGGCCGGGGACACCATCGTTGGGCTGATCCTCACGCTTTGGGCGGGCGTGGCGCTGGCCATGCTGGTGATCGAGATCAACATCTACAGGCTGGTCGTGGGGCTCAATTTCACCGAGATCGTTATCGTGGTGATGGCCCAGTTTGTCGCGCTTCTGGCGGGCGGCTATATTCTCAGTCAGTTCCCGTTTTCGGGATAATCGACGGCCATGAGATAAAGGCCCGAAGACGGCGCCAGAGCGCCGCAGCGGGCGCGATCTTTTGCATCGAGCGCAGCGCGGAAATCATCGGCGCTCCACCGTCCTTCCCCCACGAGCTTGAGCGACCCCACCATCGAGCGCACCTGATGGTGGAGGAACGAGCGTGCAGAGGCTTCGATGGTGATCAACTCCCCGTCGCGGCGGACGTCGAAGCGGTCGAGAGCGCGGATGGGGGAATTGGCCTGGCAATGGGCCGAGCGGAAGGTCGTGAAATCGTGGCGGCCGAGGATGGTCTGTGCGGCGGCGTGCATGGCGTCGGCGTCCAGCGGGGTGGCGACGTACCACACCCTATTGGCCTCGAGGGCGGGACGGGCCCGGCGGTTGAGGATCAGATAGCAGTAGTGCCGGGCGGTTGCGGAAAACCGCGCCTCGAAGGTCTCGTCGACCTTTTCGCAGGCGAGGATGATGACGGGGTGCGGTTTGAGGTGGAAGTTGATGGCTTCGGAGACGCGGAAGGGATCCCAATCGCGGGCGAGGTCGAAATGGGCGACCTGGCCGCGGGCATGGACACCGGCATCGGTGCGGCCGGCGGTTTGGGTCCGGACAGCTTCTCCGGAGAAGCGCTCGATGGCTTCCTCGATGGCCTGTTGCACCGACATGTCCTCGGCCTGACGCTGCCAGCCGACGAAGGGGGTGCCGTCGTATTCGATGGTGATCTTGTAGCGGGGCATTACGCCACGACCTTGCCCGTCAGATCGCCGGCGCCGCGGAGGAAGGCGTCGGCGTCCATCGGGCCCTTGCCTTCGCGCTGGACCTGGGTGAGCCGGACGGCGCCGTCGCCGCAGGCGATGGTGAGACCCTCGATTAGCGTGCCGGGTGTACCGCTGCCTTGTGCGAGGGTCGAGCGCAAGGCTTTGACGCGAACGGGCTTGCCGCCCAGTTCGATTTCAAACCAAGCGCCCGGGAAGGGCGAGAGGCCGCGAATGTGGTTGTGGACGTCGGCGGCGGGGCGAGAGAAATCGATACGGCTTTCGGATTTCTCGATCTTTTTGGCGTAGGTGACGCCGTCTTCGGGCTGGGGCGTAAATTCGAGGGCATCGCGGTCGAGAGCCGAAAGCGCGCGGCCCATGAGGTCGGCGCCGGTGCGCATCATCTGGTCGTGCAACTCCCCGGCGGTCATGTCCGGGCCGATGGGGATGATGTCGAGGAGGCTGACGGGGCCGGTGTCGAGCCCCTCTTCCATCTTCATGACCGAGACGGCGGTCTGGCGATCACCGGCCATGATGGCGCGCTGGATGGGGGCAGCGCCGCGCCAGCGGGGGAGCAGTGAGCCGTGGAGATTGAGGCAGCCCTTTTCGGGCGCTTCGAGAACGGCAGGGGGCAAGAGGAGGCCGTAGGCGACGACGACGGCGACATCGGCGCCGAGGGCGGCAAACGTTGCAACATCGGCGGGGTCACGGAAGTTTTTCGGCGTGAAGACCGGGATACCGAACTCTTCTGCCGCGCTTTGGACCGGCGATTTACGCTCCGCCTGTCCACGCCCAGCGGGCTTTGGCGCGCGGGTATAGCACGCGATGACCTCGTGCCCGCGCATGACGATTTCGGTCAGCGTGGGCACGGCGAAATCGGGGGTGCCCATGAAGACCAATTTCATCGTCAGTGTCCTTGTTCGAGCATTCCGGTCAGCTTACGAGGCGTGCGCGCTTCTGGAATTTCTTCATCACCCGGTCGCGCTTCAAACGCGAGAGATAGTCGATGTAGAGGACGCCATCGAGGTGATCGATCTCGTGCTGCATGCAAACGGCGAGCCGGCCGGTGGCCTTGCGTGTCACCTCTTCGCCCTCGGGGGTGAAGTATTTGACCGTAACCTCGGCGGGGCGCTCGACTTCATAATAGAGTTCGGGGATCGAGAGGCAGCCTTCCTCGGAGACGGCTGTCTCCTCGCTCATGCCGACGATTTCGGGATTGACCATGGCGATCTTGCCGGAATCGGGGTTTTCCTCATCGGCCAGATCGATGACGACGACGCGCTTCATATAACCGATCTGCGGACCGGCCAAACCGATGCCGGGCGCGTCGTACATGGTTTCGAACATGTCATCGACGGTTTTCTTGAGATCGTCGTCGAAGTTTTCAACGGTCTCGGCCACCTTGCGCAGCAGCGGATCGGGCAGGATGAGGATTTCGCGTACGGCCATAACATGTCTCTTGAGGGTTCAAGCGCACTGGTTAATGCAGGTGCCCCGGTGCGGTCAAGCAAGCGGCATATGGGAAGCGGCGAATCAGATAACAAGAACATTATGGAAACAGTGCTCTTTACCCTTGGCGGAACGCCGATCACGCTCACCCTTGCCCTCATCATGGGCTTGGGACTGGCGGTTATCGGACTGGTTATTTTGCTCATTGGCCAATCGCGTGCCGCGCGGCAACGCGAGGAGCAGGCCCATATCGATGCCAGTCGGGCCGTGGAGATGGAACGGCATATGGCCGACATGATGCGCGTGCAGTCGGAAATGACCGGCCGCATGCAGACCATGAGCGAGATTTTCGGATCGCGGACATCCGATCTGGCCCGAGTCCTGACCGAGCGCATCGACGCCAATTCGCATCGCGTCAACCAATCCATGACGGAAAACCGCACCAAGACCGACGAAACGTTGACCAAGCTCAATGAGCGGCTGGCCGTTATCGACAGGGCGCAGACCAACATCACGCAATTATCCGGCGAAATCGTCTCGCTGCAATCGATCCTATCCAACAAGCAGCAGCGCGGCGCTTTCGGGCAGGGCCGCATGGAGGCGATCATTGCCGATGGGCTCGCCTCGAACGCCTATTCGTTCCAGGCGACGCTTTCGAACAATTCGCGTCCCGACGCGCTGATCCACATGCCCAACGGCGCGCCTTCGCTTGTGATCGACGCCAAGTTTCCGCTCGAAGGCTGGCAACGGATCACTGAAGCCGACAATCCCGATGCCCTTCGAGTTGCGATGAACGGATTTCGCAGCGACTGCGCGACGCATATCAAGGCGATTTCGGAAAAGTACCTCATTGCCGGGGAAACGCAGGACACTGCCTTCATGTTCGTGCCCTCGGAATCGATTTTCGCCGATCTGCACGAACGGTTCGAGGACGTCGTGCAAAAGGCCTCGCGCGCCCGGGTGGTGATCGTTTCGCCATCGCTTTTGATGCTGTCGATCCAGGTGATCCTGGCGCTGTTGCGAGACGTTCGGATGCGCGAACAGGCTCACATCATTCAAAAAGAAGTCATCGCGCTGCTCGAGGACGTCAATCGTCTCGATGAGCGCGTGTCCAAGCTCAAGACCCATTTCACCCAGACCCAGGACGATGTGGACAAGATTCTGATCTCGACTGGCAAGGTGACCAAACGCAGCGAACGGATCGAAGCGCTCGAATTTGAAGACGAGCGCCCTACCCTCATCGATTAGGTGCGCAACCGAGATGACTGGCGAAACGTTGGTAGGGAAACAATCCGCCAACAGGAGAGCCGCTATGGCCGAACATCCCCATGAGGGCCGCGTTATTCCCGTCGATCAGGCCATGAGCGACGATGCCAATCCGCTCGCAGCGCTGATGCCGATCAGCCTCGATGAGGTGAACGACTACCTCTATGACGAGAGCCGGTCAGCGGAAGAACGGCTCGACCGGCTGCGGGAAATCCGCGATTCGCTGGCTGGGCTCGAAGCCTCGGACACCATGGGCGATATCGATACCCTTCGCGACGAGATCGATGGGGCTATCGCAACGCTAGAAGACAGCGATCGCACAGCGCCCGAGGATGCGGCCAACAGTTTCGACCCCGCCGATCACATTGAGGCACAATCGCCCGACGATGAAGATGCGATTTCGCGCATCACCGGTGAAGACGAGGATGACGACGAGACGCGACAGGACTAGGCGCTGACGCGTCTAATTTTCGCATCGAACGGGATGAGCGTCGCGCTGTTGCCGCGCACGATATCCTCATAGGCCGCGATAGGCTGGGGCTTGCCGAACCAGTATCCTTGGGCGGAATCGCAGATTTCGTTACGCAGGAATTCGAGCTCTTCGGGCTTTTCGACGCCTTCGGCGAGGATGGGCAGGTTAAGGCCTTTCCCTAGCCCCAGCACGGCCCGCACAATGGCCGCGGACTGGTCATTGGTGTGGACGGCGCGGATGAAGGACTGGTCGACCTTAATCCGGTCGAACGGGAATGCGCGCAGGTTCGAGAGCGACGAATAGCCGGTGCCGAAATCGTCCATGGCGACCTTTACGCCCAATGCCTTGATCTGGCGCAGATTGGCGATGGCGCGGCTCATATTGCGGATCATCGCGGTTTCGGTGATCTCGATTTCCAGCCGTTCCGCATCGAGGCCGGTTTCGAGCAGGATATCCTGAACGAATTCCACGAAATTGGAGGCGTGCAGTTGCACGGCGGACACGTTGACCGCGATGAGCAGGGGGCGGTTCCAGCTTGCCGCTTCGATGCAGGCGCGCCGCATGACCCACTCGCCCAATTGCAGGATGAGGCCGGTCTCTTCTGCGATGGGAATGAACCGTGAGGGTGGAATGGGACCGCGTTCGGGATGGGTCCAGCGCACCAGCGTTTCAAACCCGGTGACCGTGTCGGTATCGAGATCGACCTGTGGCTGATAGACCAGCGTCAATTCTTCATTGACCAGTGCCAGTCGCAGATCGTGCTCCAGTTGGCGGCGGTCGCGCAATTGCGCGCCCATCTGAGCCTCGAACACCCTAAAGGTGCCACGTCCGTCTTCCTTGGCGCAATAGAGTGCGGTATCGGCGAAATTCATCAACTGGTCGGGTTGCTCAGCGTGATCGGGATAGATCGCGATGCCGATCGATGCCGATATCATCGCGCCGTCCGCCCCATTGGCATTTGTCTCGGCGAAGGCATTGAGCAACGCTTCGGCGCGCTCTCCAGCCAGATCCGGCGCCCCGGGAAGCGGGACGATGACCGCGAATTCGTCACCACCAAGACGGGCGGCGAATTCGCCATTGATCTTTTCCGCTTCCATGACGGCAGCCACTTTTTGCAGCAGCGCATCGCCTGCCCCATGGCCGAACAGATCGTTGACCTCCTTGAAGCGATCGAGATCGAGACAGAGCACCGCGAGCCGGCGACCGGCAGCATCGGCCAGAGCGATCTCTTCGCCCAGTTTCTGGGTGAAGCTGGTGCGATTGGGGAGGCCGGTCATGGCGTCGTGATGGGCGAGAAACCGGATGTGATGTTCGGCCTTCTTGCGGGCACGCAGATCGCGCACCGCAATCGCCTGATGCGGGCGGCCACCGAAATCGACCTGACGCAGCACGACTTCGACCGGAATGCGGGTGCCGTCCTGTGCTGTGAGCTCGGTTTCAACGAGGGTGTTGGCCTTTTCGAACAGCGATATGCACCCGGTCGGATCGAGAAAATCGGCGATCTGGCGACCGGTGAACTCGGCTTCGCCGGCACCCGTCAGGCGCTTGAAGCTGGAATTGGTGGCAACGATGGTGCGATCGTCGCAGACCACCAGGCCTTCTACAGCAGCGTCTGCCAAACCGCGCATGCGGCTTTCCTCGGCCGCGGCGCGCTTGCGGTCGCGCAGATCGAGATAAACCCCGCCCATGGCAGCAAGGAGAATCAGGATGGAGGCAAAGCCGATGACCAGCGCCATGCTGGCCGGGCGAATGTCGCCGGCGACCGCGATCGCATAGCAGTTGTCGAAATTGGCGGCTTCCATGGCAGTGAAATGCATGGCGCATATGGCGAGGGTCAAAAGACCCGCGCCGACCATCCGCGCCTTGAAGCTGTGACGGCGGCTTCCGACCCGTAGGGCCGTCGCCGACAGCACCATGCCCATGAGGATCGACATGGCGACGAGGCTGCTGGACCACTGGACCTCGCCTCCGATCTGCATCGCGGACATGCCGGTGTAGTGCATCGTCGAAATGCCGATGCCGACGATGGCGCCGCCCAGTGCGAGATCGGAATTGCGATTGCCGAGAGTGGCAATGGCCAGACCCGCGCCGCAGACGCCGATCGCGATGGCCAGCGACAAAAGCGTCATGCCGATGTCGTAGCTGGCGGGAAAGCCCACGTCGAAGGCGAGAACGGCAATGAAATGGGTGCCCCAGATGCCGAACCCGACCGCCACGGCAGCGATCGAAACCCAGACATAGCGCATGATGCCCGGGGTTCGCCGGGCATGGGTCATGAGCGAGATGCAGGCAAAGGCGGACAGCGCACACACAAGCGCGGCCAACAACACGACGCGAAGGTCGTGCTGGGTAAACAGTGTCGCGTAGAGGCCAGTCATTTCGCGTTTAGCTCGACGTGCGCTTAAGGGAAATCCCGTATGCACCAGGGCCGGTAAACAAATTTGATTGTTGGGGCCGCGCGGCACGTGCAATCGCTGCGCAAGCTTAGCGCGCGGTTAACATGTTAGCCCGCTCGCCGGGTTCGTTTGCTAGAATTTGGTGCGGGCTTTGAGCGCTTGGCTGAGCGTGCCCTCGTCAAGATAATCGAGTTCGCCGCCGACCGGGACGCCATGGGCCAGGCGGGTGATCGTGACGCCGCTGCCCGCGAGGCGGTCGGTGATGTAGTGGGCCGTGGTCTGGCCCTCGACAGTGGCGTTGACCGCCAAAACGATCTCGGAATAATCGGGCGCGCGCTTGAGGAGCTTGTCGATGGACAGATCGTCGGGCCCTACACCGTCGAGTGGGGAGAGCACGCCACCCAGGACGTGATAACGGACCTGACCGATGCCGGCGCGCTCCAGCGCCCAGAGATCGGCGACGTCTTCGACCACGATCAAAAGGCCGGTCTCGGCACGACGCGGGTCGGCGCAGATTGTGCAGGGGGAGACGGTATCGATATTGCCGCAGGCGTCGCACACTTTGACCGCAGCCACGGCACGGTCAAGGGCTGCGGCGAGCGGGATCATCAATTGTTCTTTTTTCTTGATGAGGTGCAGCACGGCGCGTCGCCCTGAGCGCGGGCCAAGGCCCGGCAGGCGCGAGAGGAGCTGGATGAGCTGTTCGATTTCCGGCCCGCCGGTGGCGTTCGCCATATTGGATTTGGTCCTAGAACGGGAATTTCATGCCCGGTGGGATCGGCAGGCCGGAGGTGAGTTCGCTCATCTTCGACTGCATGTATTCCTCGCCCTTGCGGCGCGCATCTGCATGCGCGGCGACGATCAGATCCTCGAGGATTTCGGCTTCTTCGGGCTTGAGGAGCGTCGGGTCGATCTTGAGGCCGCGCAGATCGCCCTTGGCGGACATCGACACAGTGACCATGCCGGCCCCGGATGTGCCCTGGACGATCTCATTGGCAGCCTGTTCCTGAAGCTCCTGGGCCTTGGCCTGGAACTCCTGGGCTTTCTTCATCATGCCCATGATATCTTTCATTCATCGTCCTCCGGATCGATAGGGACGGCATCGAAGCCGTCGGCGGCCGTCTCGGTCTCTTCGAGCGCGGCGCGGGTTTTGACATTGACCAGCTTGGCACCGGGAAAGGTTTCCATCACGGCTTTGACCAAGGGGTCTTCGAGTGCTTCATTACGCTGGTTGTCTTCCTGGGCCTGACGCGCTTCGCGCAGCGTCGGGGCTTCGACCTTCTGGCTCGAAACCGTGACCATCCAGGGGCGCCCGGTCCAGTCCTTGAGCTTGGCGGACAGCGCCGAAACGATCGAGGGGTTCGCCGTAGGTGTCAGCGCGACTTCGATGCGGCCGACTTCGAACGCAACGGGTTTCAAATCCGATTCCAGCGCGTGCTTGATCTGGATGTCGCGCTTGTCGCCGGCGAGGGCCACGAGGTCCTGATAGCTGCGGAGGGTGGGCATGGCCACGGCTTGCGGCGCCGATGTCGGCTGCGGCGCAGTTTGGGGCCGTGGGGCCGTTGCAACGGCGCGGCCCTGGAAGCCACCACCGCCGCCATTGGGCATGGGTGCAGAGGGGGCGGAGCCGCTGTCGGTGGGCTGGTTGGTCAGCTTTTCGAGCAGCTCTTCTGGGCTGGGCAGATCGGCGGCATAGGCGAGGCGGATCAAGACCATCTCGGCGGCCTGCAATCCATTTCCGGACTGGGCGATCTCGGTAAGGCCTTTGGAGAGGATTTGCCAGGTGCGCGAGAGGGCGCGCAGGCCGAGCTTTTGGGCGAGTTCGGCGCCGCGGCTGCGTTCGTCGGGAGTCAGGACCGGATCGTCGGCGGCAGAGGGCACGATCTTGATGCGGGTGACCAGATGGGTCATCTCGGCCAGATCGGAGATGATTGTCGTCGGGTCGGCGCCGGAATCATAGAGCGAGCGCGCATCGTCGAGCGCGGCGGCGATGTCGCCGCCCATGAGCTTTTCGAACAGGTCGATGATACGGGCGCGGTCGGCGAGGCCGAGCATGTCACGCACCGATTGCACGGTGATTTCGCCACCGCCATGGGCAATCGCCTGATCAGTGAGCGAGAGACAGTCGCGGGCCGAACCTTCGCCGGCGCGCACGATCATCGAGAGCGCTTCGGGCTCGACCGAAATCTGCTCCTTTTCGAGCAGGCCCGACAAATAGGTCGCCATTACGTCGGGCGTGATGCGGCACAGATCGAACCGCATGCAGCGCGACAGGATCGTCACCGGGACCTTTCGAATCTCGGTGGTGGCGAAGATGAACTTGACGTAGGGGGGCGGCTCTTCGAGGGTCTTGAGCAGCCCGTTGAAGGCCGAGGTCGAGAGCATGTGCACTTCGTCGATGATGAACACCTTATAAGGTGCGCTCATCGGCGGCGTGCGGGTCATGGCATTGATTTCACGAATCGAGTCGATGCCTGTGTTGGACGCGGCATCCATTTCCATCACATCGACATGCGTGCCCGCGATGATCTCGGCGCAGTGGATGCCTTCTTTGGAAAGGTCCAGTGTCGGGTGCGGGCCGGTCTCGTCGGCGTAGTTGAAAGCACGCGCCAGGATGCGGGCCGTCGTGGTCTTCCCCACGCCGCGTACGCCGGTCAGAATGAAGGCATGGTGGATGCGGCCGGTCTTGAACGCATTGCCGAGCGTCTGGACCATGGCGTCCTGACCCACAAGGCTCTCAAAGCTCGATGGCCGGTATTTGCGGGCCAGAACCTGATAGGGCGTTGCTGGGGTCGTGGGGGTCACCATCGCGTGCCGTTGTGCGGGAACGGCCCCAACATTCGGAGCCAGAAATCTAGCAGGAGGCTGACGACGACCCGTGCCGTACTCGTTGGGGCTGCTTCCTTCCGGACCTGACCCGGTTGGCGAGCGGTTCGTCCGCCACCAACCTCCCGACCCCTATGTGCTGCATACGGATCGGGTTTGCAAGAGGCCTATCGCGTTCTTTTAAGGCGCCGAGTCCGCCACCGGGTAGATGCCCAAGAGCTTGAAATGATCGGAGAAGAAACCGAGTTCTTCAAGCGCAAGCTTGACGTTGTGATCGTCGGGGTGCCCCTCGATATCGGCATAGAACTGAGTCGCTGTGAACGAGCCCCCGACCATGTAGCTTTCGAGCTTGGTCATGTTGACGCTGTTGGTCGCAAAACCGCCCATAGCCTTATAGAGCGCGGCGGGTACGTTGCGGACGCGGAAGACGAAGGTGGTCTTGACCTTGTTTCCATTGGGCTTGGCGGGCTGGGGCTCGCGGGCCATGATCAAAAAGCGCGTGGTATTGTGCGCCTCGTCCTCGATGTTTTCGGCTATGACTTCGAGGCCGTAGGTTTCACCGGCAAATTTTGAAGCGATGGCCGCGAGTTTGCGATCGCCTTTTTGCGCCACTTCACGGGCCGAGCCGGCCGTATCGACTGCGTTGATCGTGCGCAGGCCATGTCGGGCTATGAATTTCCGGCACTGGCCAAGAGCGACCGAAAGCGATTGCACGGCCTCGACTTCCGAGAGCGCAGTGCCCTTGATGCCGAGCAGATGCATGCGGATCGGCAGGTAATGCTCGCCGATAATATAAAGACCGCTTTCGGGCAGGATGTGGTGGATGTCGGTGATACGCCCGTAGAGCGAATTTTCGACCGGCACGACGGCAAACTCGGCCTTGCCAGACTGCACCGCGCCGATTGTATCTTCAAACGTCACGCAGGGGACCGGCTCATCGTCTGGAAACACTGCCATGGCCGTAGCATGGCTGAAAGCTCCCAATTCTCCCTGAAAAGCGATCTTGCGCGACATCTCGATATTCCCCTGGAAAAGTCCGGGCGCACCTAACGCCGGGACTTTAGTCAAGTCAATGCGCCCAAAGGGCAACTTCCCTCTTGCGGGATTGTCGCACCCGGCCTATGCCGGTTGCGTGGGCCATCGCTTCCATTATATGGTCCGCGCGCGGGCTGGACGGGCGAATCCGTGCCTTTGGCGTGAGGGCTTTTTGCAAAGCACGAACTGCCGGGTTTGCCAGGAAAGTCCTCGCGAATTGCGTTCTGCTGCCGGCGCTCGGGCGGGAATAACGGTACGGAGAGACCGAGATTATGAATTCATTTGAACTCAACAAGATTTTTGGCGCCATTCTGGGTGTCTTGGTCTTTGTAATGGGCGTTGGCTTTATCGCCGACGAAATCTACCGCCCCATTGAAGGGCGCGGCGCCGGTTATGTGCTCCCCGAGCCTGCGGCAGAGGGTGGCGAAGGCGGTGCCGAGGCACCGGGCGTTCCATCGATCGAAGCGCGCATGCAGACAGCCTCTGCGGACGCTGGCGCCGGATTGATCGTGCGCTGCCAGTCCTGCCATGACTATTCGGAAGCCAACACCAACCGCACGGGTCCTGGCCTTTATGGTGTCGTCGGCAACCCGATCGCGCATCATGAAGGCTTCTCGTACTCGGACGCTCTTCAGACGCTCGGCGATGCCGGCGAAATCTGGGACTACCAGCATCTCGACGAATTCATCGAAAGCCCGCGCACGCATGCGCCCGGCACAACGATGAGCTTTGCCGGCCTGTCGAACCCCGATGACCGTGCCGACCTGATCGCATTCCTGCGCGAAAACGACGCCGATCCATTCCCGCTCCCCGAAGCGCCCGCTGAGGAAGAGGCTCCTGCCGAAGGCGAAGCGCCTGCAGAGGGCGGTGAAGAAGCGCCTGTCGAGGATGAACTGACTGCAGCACTCGCAGTCGCCACGCCGGAACAGGGTCAGGCCCTCATCGTGCGCTGCCAATCGTGCCACGATTATTCGGAAGCCAACGCCAATCGCGTCGGCCCGGGCATCTACGGCATTGTCGGTGCACCGATTGCTGTGCACGAAGACTATGCCTATTCCGACGCCCTGGCTTCGCTCGGCGCAGAGGGCGAAACATGGACGCCTGAAAACCTCAGCGCATTCCTTGAAGCTCCGGCAGAATTTGCGCCGGGCACACGCATGGCCTTCCCCGGCCTCGCCAATGTCGAAGATCGCGCTGCGCTGATCGTCTATCTCAACACGCTTTCGGATAGCCCGATCGATCTGGGCGGTGCTGCTGCGGAAGGCGAAGAGGCTGCTGCACCGGCTGACGCCGCGACTGACGAGGCCGCACCAACCGACGACGCCGCTCCTGCGGCAGCGCCTGCAGCGACCGAAGAAGAGGCCGCGCCGGTCGATGCGGCCGCGCCGACCGAGGACGAGGCACCTGCCGATCAGCCTGCCGCCGAGGAAGTCGAACAGCTCAACCTCGACAACGCTGCCGACGCGCCCGCTGAAGCCGAGGAACCGGCCGCAGCGACGAACTAGTCGGCAACCGATATAGACACTCTCAAAGGGTCGCTTCCGAGCGGCCCTTTTCTTTATCCAGCATTGGCGGTTTTTGGTTTCGGCCGTGATGTTGTAGGTCTTTGGATTACTGAACGCATACGACTGGAGGACCCCTAATGGCGCTGCTGCTACATCTCACCGATATCGACGAGAACCGCTGGGCGGATGGGTTCCGGAAGGCCGTCCCCGATTATCCTGTCGTCTTGCGCAGCGATGACTACGCTCCCGAGGACGTTGAATATGTCTTTGCCTGGAAACCGGCTGACGATGCCTTTGAAGGGCTTGTGAACCTCAAGGCGATCTTTTCTCTTGGTGCTGGTGTTGACGCCTTGTTGCAGCACCCTGCCCTACCGGATGTGCCGATCGTTCGCTTTGTCGACGACGAGTTGACCCATTGCATGAGCGATTATGTGATCTCGCAGGTGACGATGCACCAGCGTCTGTTCACGCGTTATGCCGAGCACCAGAAGGCAAAGGTATGGAGCCAGCTCTACCCGCCTGCGTCGCATGAGATTTCGGTGGGCATCATGGGGATGGGCGTGCTGGGCAAAGACGCCGCGCGAAAGCTCAAGGCCATCGGGTTCGACGTCAAGGGGTGGAGCCGGACGGCAAAGGACATCGACGGCGTCACGGTGTTTGCCGGTTCAGACCAGTTCGATGCGTTTTTGGCGCAGACCGATATTCTCGTCTGCCTTTTGCCGCTGACACCCGAGACTACGGGCATCCTCAATATGGAGACCTTCAAGAAGCTACGGCGCAAGCTGGTCGGCGGGCCGGTGCTGATCAATGCGGCGCGCGGCAAGCATCAAAAGGAAAACGATATCGTTGCGGCCTTGGGCGACGGGACGCTGTCGGCAGCAAGTCTCGATGTGTTCGAAGTCGAGCCCCTGCCCCGCACCAGCCCGCTCTGGGATATCGAGACGTGCTTTATCACGCCTCACATAGCGGCGATTTCTAATGAGCGCAGCGGGGTGAACTATTTCTCCCGCATGCTTCTGGACCATCGCGACGGCAAGCCGCTGCGCAATGTCGTCGATCGCGACCGCGGCTACTGACCGTAGCGGTCCTTGAGCGCGCCATAGAGCGCGCGGATGGCCTGATCCGTGCCGCCAAACGGGCGTCCGGCGCGGGCTTCGGGGGCCCAGGCATAGATATCGAGATGCATCCACTCGGTTTCCGGCGCGACAAAGCGCGAGAGAAACAACGCGGCGGTGATCGAACCGGCAAAGCCGTCGCTGCCCGAGATGTGGTTGACGTCGGCAATGCGCGAAGACAGCTTTTTGTCGTAGCCCGGCCAGAGCGGCATGGGCCAAAGAGGGTCATCGACGGCCATGCCGTGCTCGACGACCGCGCGGCCAAACGCTTCGTTGCGGGCGTAAAGCGGGGGCAGTTCGGGGCCGAGCGCGACGCGGGCGGCGCCGGTGAGGGTTGCCATGTCGATGATGAGATCGGGGCTTTCCTCATCGGCGAGCGCCAGGGCATCGGCGAGGATCAGACGACCTTCGGCGTCGGTGTTGCCGATCTCGACCGTCAGGCCCTTGCGGGACGGCAGGACATCGCCGGGGCGGAAGGCTGAGCCCGAGATGGCGTTTTCGACCACGGGCAGCACGATGCGAAGGCGTACTTTGAGCCCGGCGTCGATGATGGCATTGGCGAGGCCTAGAACATTGGCGCCGCCGCCCATGTCCTTTTTCATCAGCGCCATCGAACTGCCCGGCTTGATGTTGAGACCGCCTGTATCGAACGTCACCGATTTTCCGACCAGAGTGAGCTTGGGGTGGCTCGAGTCGCCCCATGAAAAGTCGATCAAACGCGGGGCTTGCGCGCTGGCGCGGCCGACGGCGTGAATCATCGGGAAATTGTCGGCGAGAAGCTGGTCGCCCTTGGTGATTTTGATTTCCAGTCCGCGTTCGGCGCAGAAGTCGCTGACCCAGGCTTCGAGCGCGTCAGGGCCGAGATCGTTGGCTGGGGTATTGACCAGATCGCGCGCGATGAAGGCTGAGCGCGTGAGGCGATCGACCTCGGTGCCGTCGGCGCCATCGGGCAGCTCGAGTGTTGGGCGTGGCTTGCCCTTGGCGTAGCGGTCGAAACCATAAGCACCGAGCCGGAAGGCCAACGCGGCGAGCGTCGGATCGCCGAAATCGCCCTCGAGGCGGAACGTGCCACCTTCAAGGGCTGCCGCGGCAAGGCCGAGGACCAGTGGCGAGCGGTACTTCTCAGCGCCCAGCCCGAACAGATACCCGCCTAGCGCGCCGTTTTCTCCCGGAAGCGCCAGCAGCTTGCCCGTCTGGCCGGAGAAGCCGTTGGCACTGGCCCATGCGGCATTTGCCGGGGACAGGGTGGCGGCATCGAGGCCACCTTCGGCGACGCAGATGATGGGCAGGGTCTGGGGCATGGGAAATCTCCGGGGGACTCACAAGACCCCTCGGTTCTATCGGCTCGAACCCTTCGGAGCAATGTCCCCAGGGCGGCGCTTAACGCGGCGTTAGGGTTAATGAAGTACTTACTGGGTTTGAATTGTCGCCTGCCCGGGAGCCAAGGGATGCATGGTTTTTCGTTGATCCGGATGGGCCGAACCGTCCTTCTCGCCGGCACTGCGGCGCTGTTCCTTTCGGCTTGCGCTACCAATCGCACCAGCGCCGTTAACGCCGACTATTCCAACCTTTCGGGTCCGCAAATCCAGGCCAGCGTTTCCGATCTGGCGCAGCGCTATGCCGGCAATCCGCGCGACAAGGCGCTCGGCATCCATTATGCGGCTGCCCTGCGCGCGGCAGGACAGACCGATCAGTCGGTGGTCGTTCTTGAAAATCTCATGGCCAGCCACAGCGGGGATCCAGAAGTCGGGTTGGCTTACGGCAAGGCACTCTCGTCGGCGGGGCGTTTCGATCAGGCTTTGCGGGTGGTCGACAATGCGACGAATCCCGCCGCACCGAATTGGGAAGCTCTGCTGGTGCGGGGCGCGATCCTTGACCAGACAGGGCAGCACCCGCAAGCGCGCCAGACCTATCAACAGGCGCTGCTTCTTGCGCCCCAAGCCTCGCAGCTCCATGCCAATATGGGGCTGTCCTACGCGATGACGGGCGAGTTGGGCCAGGCCGAGGCGCATCTGCGCCAGGCTGTCGCCCTGCCCGGCAGCAATTCCAAGGTGCAGCAGAATCTGGCGCTGGTGCTTGGCTTGCAGGGGCGGTTCGAGGAGGCGCGTGCGATCTACGCGTCGCTGCTGCCGCCCGAAGAAGTCAATGCCAATATGGATTACGTCCGTTCGCTACTGACCCAGCAGGACCGCTGGCAGCAGATCCGCGGCGATACGCCAGCGTGATCGATTAGAGCGACATCGCCGTGATGATGGCAGGGGCCATGATCACGATAAACAGCACCGGCAGGAAAAAGACGATCAGCGGCACTGTCATCTTGGGGGGCAAGGCAGCTGCTTTTTTCTCGGCTTCGGTCATGCGGTGCTCGCGGCCTTCCTCGGCCATCACGCGCAAGGCCTGCCCGACTGACGTACCGTAACGGTCGGCCTGGATCAGCGCGGTCATCACCGAGCGCACGCCGTCGATGCCGGTGCGGCGGCCCAGATTTTCATAGGCCCGGGTGCGGTCTTCGAGGAACGACAACTCGGCCGTTGTGAGCGTCAGTTCTTCGGCCAACTCGGTGCTCTGGAGGCCGATTTCCTTAGCGACGCGACGGATCGCGTGTTCGATCGACATGCCCGCCTCGACGCACAACAGCATCAGATCGAGCGCATCGGGCCAGGCCCGGCGTACCGATTGCTGGCGCTTCTGGATTTTGTTCTTGAGCAACAGGATGGGCACATAGGCGCCCAAAAGCCCCACCCCGATGGCATAGACGAGGTTGATGAACAGCGGGCGACCGCCCGGAGACATGAAAACGAAATAGAGAATGGCCAGTGCCAGAACGACGAAGGGCGTGACGAAGCGCAAGAACAGGTGCTTGGTCAACTCCCCTTGCCCGCGCAGGCCTGCCTGGGCCAGCTTTTCGACCGTGGTCTCGTCCATGAACGCCTTTTGCAGGGAGAAGCGTTCCACAGTTGATTTCATGTAGGAGCGCGCGTCGGCGCCGCGGATGTTGCCGCGGGCTCCTTCCTTGACGCTGGCCTGATTGCGCAGGCGTGCCATTTCCTGGGCGCGCATTTGCTCGCGCTCGATCGCCACCTTTTTCATACGGCCCTTGCGCTCGGCGCGCTCAAAGAGGTGGCTGCCAAATGTAAAGACGATGGCCGCAGCCGAGATCGCCGCGAAAATGGCGATAAGGACGCCGGGATCAACGATGCGATCGACTAGGGACACCAATTCTCTCCTAGTACTCGAACTGAATCATGCGGTTCATGATGAAGATGCCCGTGACCAGCATGAGGCCCGCCGCGCCCAGCGCCACCATGCCACCCGAGGTGGTAAACAGCGGCGAGAGATAGGTGGGGCTGATCACCGACACTGCTGCAGCAACGAGCACCGGAAGTGCTCCGATGATGATGGCCGAGGCCTTGGCTTCGGCGCTCAGCGCCTTGACCTTGGCCTTCATCTTCTTTCGGTTGCGCAGGACGTTCGCGAGGTTGGTCAGGGCTTCCGACAGATTGCCACCGGCCTGCTGCTGAACCGTGATCACGACGATAAAGAAATTGACTTCCGGCAGCGGCACGCGGTCGAACAGCACTTCCACGGCCTCGGCCATGGATTTACCGATCGACTGCTGGTCGAGGACGCGCATGAATTCGGCTTTCACCGGCTCCTTCACCTCCTTGGCCACCAGCCGGATGGAATCGTTGAGCGGCATGCCGGCACGCACGCCGCGCACGATGGCTTCGACGGCGTTGGGGAGTTCATCGAGATAGGCGCTCTGATAGCGCTTGCGGCGCCAGCCGATATACTGGTTGGGGACGACATAAGCGCCAGCAGCGGCAAGGATCGCGGCATAGACCAATGGCACCTGAATGATGGCGAGGACGAGGAACATCACAACGCCGGCAATGATTGCATTGCGGATCCAGACGCGGGATTCGGTCTTGATCCCCGCCTGAAACAGACGGTGCTTGAGCGACTTGCCAGCGCGGCGCGCGTTCAGGGCGTCGGATTGCTGCTTGAGCGCATCCTGAACAGTGCGGCGGCGATTTTCGCGGATCTTTTCAGTGCTGGCCGAGTGATGGCGCACCTGAACATCGGTCCGCAGGGCCTTCATACGCTTATCCGCGCGGCTCGACCCGGCCAATGACGGCACAAAGGCAAAGCCCAGCGCACCGATGCAGATGACGACGAGAATGGCCAGGATCAGCGGGCTCATGGGCTACCGGATCATTTCATGATGTTCGACGTTGGCCCGCTCAAGCGCTTCTACCAAGGCCATTTCCTCGTTGAAATAGCGGGCTTTCTCGGTGAAATGGGGTTTGGTGATGCCGGTCGAGCGGTGACGGCCGAGCAGGTTCCCGTTGGCGTCTTCGCCCATGATGTCATAGACGAACACGTCCTGGGTGACGATCACTTCGCCTTCCATGCCGAGCACTTCGGTGACGTGGGTGATGCGGCGCGAGCCATCACGCAGGCGCGCCGCCTGGACGATGACGTCGATGGACGACACGATCATTTCGCGGATGGTCCGGCTGGGCAGCGAAAAGCCGCCCATGGTGATCATCGATTCCAGTCGTGACAGCGCCTCGCGCGGCGAGTTGGCGTGCAATGTGCCCATCGAACCATCGTGGCCGGTGTTCATCGCCTGCAGCAGATCGAAGGATTCCGGTCCACGCACTTCGCCCACGATGATGCGTTCGGGGCGCATACGCAGACAGTTCCTGACCAGTTCGCGCATGGTGATTTCGCCCTCGCCCTCAAGATTGGGCGGGCGGGTTTCGAGCCGCACGACGTGGGGCTGCTGAAGCTGAAGTTCGGCGGAATCTTCGCAGGTGATGACGCGCTCGTCACGGTCGATAAAGGCCGTGAGGCAGTTGAGGAGTGTCGTCTTGCCCGAACCGGTACCGCCGGAGATCAAAACGTTGGCGCGGACACGGCCCAGAATGCGCAGCACCTCGGCGCCTTCGGGTGAGATCGAGCCGAATTTGACGAGCTGGGCAAGCGTGAGCTTGTCCTTTTTGAACTTACGGATGGTGAGCGCGGGGCCATCGATCGAAAGCGGCGGGGCGATGACGTTGACACGTGAGCCGTCGGGCAGGCGCGCGTCGCATATGGGCGACGACTCATCAACGCGGCGGCCAACCTGGCTCACGATACGCTGGCAGACATTCATCAGATGCGCGTCGTCGCGGAAGCGTACATTGGTCAGCTTCACGCGACCATTGACTTCGATATAGCACTTCTGGGAGCCGTTGATCATGATGTCGGCGATGTCGTCGCGCGCCAGAAGCGGCTCGAGCGGTCCATAGCCCAAAACGTCGTTGCAGATGTCGTCGAGCAAGTCTTCCTGCTCGGAAATCGACATGACGAAGTTCTTGAGCGCGATGATTTCCGCAACGATGTCGCGAATTTCCTCGCGTGCCGAATCCTGATCCATCGCGGCAAGCTGGGACAGATCGATGGAATCGATGAGGGCCGAAAAGATCGAGGATTTGGTATGGAAATAATTCTTGTCGCGGCTGGATTTGTCGACGTTTTCGACCCCGTCGTCGACCTTGGCTGCGCGTAAGGGCTCGGACGCGGCGGGAGCCCGCTCCACTTCGACGACAGGCGGGGGCGCCGGGCGCGCCACTGCTGCCTGGGTGTTTCCGCCAAAACTCGTGCGCTTGCCGAACATTGTGAGCCTTTCTTCCCGCTAGGCGCGCTTGCGCATGCGGAACAGTTCGGGAAGCTTCATGCCGCCGCCGCGCTTGCTGGTTTCCAGTGCCGCACGGCCCGTGACCTGCATGCCGATCGAGCGGAAAATCTCGTTGACCTTATGGGTCGCCGAGACCTCGGCGATCATCTGGCCATTGTTGGCGGCGGTGCCAAAAATCGCCGGATCGAACGCGATCTGTCCGGCCAGCCGGCATTCGATCGAAGACGCAAACTCGCTGGGCGGAATTTCCGGGCGCTTGGCGATACCGGTCTTGTTGATCACCACTGTGGGCTCGTTTTCCGACGGACGCAGGCTCTTGACCATATCGGCGATCGATTTCGCGTTGCGCAGATTGGCGAGGTCGGGTTCGGCAACGATTACGATCTCATCGACGGCGGCCAGCGTGTGGCGCACCCAGGCTGTCCAGAGATGCGGAATGTCGAGGACGACGACCGGCACGGTTTTCTGGCTCAGTTCGATGATCTGTTCAAAGCTACGCTCGCCAAGATCATAGGTGCGATCGAGCGTTGCAGGCGCGGCAAGCAGATTGATGTGGTTGGCCGCCTTGCTCATCAGACGATCGAGCATCACGGCGTCCATCTTGTCATTGGCATAGACGGCGTCGGCGATGCCCTGTGGCGGGTCCTGATTGAAATCGAGACCTGCCGTGCCGAAGGGCAAATCGAGGTCCATGACCAACACGTCCTGGCGCAGGCTTTTGGCGATGGCCCAGGCAACGTTGTGGGAAATGGTCGAGGCACCGGCGCCGCCTTTGGCGGACATGAAGGCGACCGAACGGCCGATTGGGGCCGATCCTTCTCCGGCGAACAGATCGGTGATCGCGTTGATGATCGTGGCGCTGGTGACGGGCATCACGAGATATTCGGACACGCCGGCCCGGATCAGGCTGCGGTAGAGCATCACGTCATTGACGTGGCCGATGACGATGACGCGGGTCGAGGCGTCGCAAACTTCGGCAAGCCGGGCGAGCGAGGCTTCGATACGTTCGGCCGGCTGGGTCGTTTCGACGATGATCAGATTGGGGGTCGGGTTGGTGCGATAGGTTTCGACGGCACCATCCATCCCGCCATTGTGGGTCGTCAGCGCGACTTTGGACATGCGCCGGTCGTGCGTTGTGTCCTCGATGATCTGGGCGGTCTGGGAATGTTCGCAGAACGCCTGGATGGTGATGCGCGGAATGAGGCGCGCGCCGGTGACCGGTTCGCTGCTCTGCTCGACCGCGGTCCTGCCGTCGTCGTTTTCGATAAAGGTCATCGCTTCACTTCCCCCTTGCGGGATCAAATATCTTGCCGATCAATCGAGCATGAAGCCCACGGAGCCGCGGATCTGATTGCCCGAACTCCCGTCGCTGACGCCGTAGAGGTTTTCGAGCCGGCCCAGGAACATCGCTTCTGCATTGGAGGAGGGCTGGGCAATATCGGTGGGGAGCGGCGGCGGAACGTGGGAGGGCTGGGCGATCATCGGGGTCACGAGGATTACCAGTTCGGTCTGCTCGGTTGCGTATTCATAGGAGCGGAACAGGGCGCCCAGGATCGGAATGTTGCCTAGGCCAGGAAGTTCGGACACCTGACGACGCGTCCGTTCGTCGATCAGCCCGGCGATCGCGAGGGTCTGGTAAGCACCCAGTTCGACGGTGGTGCTGGCCTGGCGGGTGTTCAATGTGTTGTTGAGCTGCGGTTCGGACACCTCGGTGTCGATCACGAGGCTGATCATGCCATTCGAGCGCACCGTGGGGGTGAAGTCGAGCTGGATGCCGTAGGGCTTGTAATCATAGGTCTGTTCGCCGTCGCGAACGACCAGCACGGGCAATTCGCCGCCGACGTGGAAGCTGGCTTCCTGGCCCGACATTGCGGTGAGGATCGGCTCGGCGAGAAGACGCAGCGCGTTACGCGAGGCCATAGCGCGCAGGGCCGCGTCGATGGCAAAGCCGCCTTGCGACATGTCTCCGCTATAGCCGTTGGCAAGTTGGGATTGGGACGAGTTCAGCCCCAGATTGAGCGCGCCGACAGATAGCGCACCGGAGAGATTGATCCCCAGTTCCTGGGCCGTGTCGCGCTTGATCTCGGCAACGGTGACCTTGAGCGCCACCTGCTGGCCACCGGCCACGTTGATGACGCTTGTGACGTTGTTTGGGCCGCCGACATATTGGGCGGCGATCTGAACGGCTTTTTCCATGTCGTCGCCGGACTGCACGTCACCCGAGAGGATGACGGAATTGGCGAAGGACTGAACCTGGATACGCGCGCCGGGTAGAAGGCGGTTGATCGTTGCGGCCAGACCCGAGGAGTCCTGGGCGACCGAGATTTCGATGACGGCGATACCGTTGCCGGCAGGATCGAGGAACAAGATGTTCGTATCGCCTGCCGCCACGCCCTGGATCACGGCGCGGGTACGGGTGCGCATGATCGCATTGGCGACACCCGGTTGGGAGACGATCACTTCACCGGCTTCGGCGGGGAGATCGACGATCATCGATTTGTTGACGCCGATTTCGACAAATTGCGTGCGCCCGATTTCGGCGTGCGCGATGCGCAGATGCGGTGCGGTTTGTGCCATGGCCGGCATGGCGACAAGCGTTGCGAGCGCAAGACCGGCAAGGACCGCGCGAACGCGGCCAGAGGCGGTCATGATCCGGCGGACACGGGAGATCGACATCTATCTTACCTCGATGGCGGGCGTTGCGGCCGGGTCGGTGGTCATTGGGGAATGGGCTCATTGATGGACGCCACGGGCGAGGTCGATGTGCGCCCGGCTTGGGTTGAGATCACCTGCGTCTGGCCGTTGCGGATCAGGCGCACCGTCTGGACCGTGTCGCTCTGGCCCGGTTCTGTGCCCGGCCCTTCGGCGAAATCAACGACGGAGCGCAGGACGAGCGCGAGGCGCCCGACGGTACCGGCCTGAAGCAGCACTTCGGACTGGCCGGGAGTGACTTCGAACGTTGCGATCTGAGCGGTGTCGAACACCTGCGAGCGTGGATCTTCCGGGTTCGGGGCAGCGCCCGTCGTTCCCGATTCACCGAGGCGTTTGCCGATGGCGAGGACGCGGATGTTGTTAAGAATGGTTTCGGAGAAATCGGCGCCGGAGCGCGTGAGGACGACGTCGACCCGGTCATTGGGGACGATGTAGCCGCCCGAGGCGGAGTCGGGGCTGACCGAGACCGAGACGGCGCGCATGCCTTCGCTCAGAACCGCCGAGAGATAGCCCTGCTCGGAGGTGACAAGCTTGGCTTCGCGAATGGGCTCGCCGGGGAAGAACTCAAACCGCGCGACGGCGCCGGTCACCTGGGCAGCAGCATCGGGGACGGCGCTGGCGGTGATATATTCAGCCCTTACGGCGCCCTGGGGCCAATCCTGCCAGCTGACGTCCTCGGGCGTAATGCGCTGGCCAAGGCCGATCGGGCCGGTGGCAACGAGCACGCGTTCGCGCGCTTCCTGCTGAATTTCGACCTGGGCTTCCTGGACTTCGCCGGGCCCGTTGCTGCGTGTGGCGAGGAATGCGGCAAGGCCACCGGCCACGATGGCCACAACGATGAGCAGAATACGCGCCGGTTTCATGTCGACCTTTACCCCCGCGACACTCAAATACACCGGTGCCGGATGATCACTTTGGCCGAACTATTGCCGGGAAAGGGTCAAAACTTGGTTAATCAGTGCTTTGCAGCAAAGGTTAACTAAAGGTTTATTGATGAAAACAGGTTTCATCGCTCGAGCCAGCGCACCAATATTGCCGATGCGTCGGCAATCAGAAAATGGCGAGCTGGGTGAAAACGAAGGATTGGGGATAGACGATCATCGCGGCCAGCGCGAGTGCAATGCCATAGGGCACGCCGGTCTTGGGGTGGTGCAGGCGGACCGCCCAATCGGCCCGCAGCAGTAGTGCGGGAAGTGGTTGCCGGCGACCGACAAGCAGCGCCAGCGTAAGAACACCACCGAACAGCGAGGCGTAAAAAAGGAAGGGCAGCAGAAGCTCAAACCCGAACCACAACCCGATCGCCGCAGTCAATTTCGCGTCGCCGCCACCGATCCAGCCAAGCGCGAACAGCCCGAAGGTAATCGTCAGCACCAGCGCAGCGGCAGCCAGATGCATGCCGATGAGCGACAGATCAGCGCCGGCGAAAAACGCGATGGGGAAGAAGGAGATAGCGACGATGCCGACCAAGCGATTGGAAATCCGCATGGTGAGCAGGTCGGATGAGGCCGCGAGGGCCATAAGGAGGGGGAAGATTGGGAGGAGAACCATCAGCATCTTTAACACGTGCTATTGGAGGAATGTGTCTACCTTATCGAATTGATCCTTAACCGATCCGAAAAGCCCATTCACGGGGTCACCCAATAGCGTTAGCGCGGCGACCACCACCATCGCGATCAAAGCTGCTATCAATCCGTATTCGACGGCTGTAGCACCATGTTCGTTGTGTAAGAACGTCCTAACAATACCCATACTGCGGCCCCGTTAGCCAAGGACGCTTACGCCTCCACCGGCATACTTTTGCGAAAGAGGGAGGCCTTTGGCCCCCCTCTGTACCACCTGTCAGCCACTTGCTGAGAACTATTGGGGTGTCTGCGGGGTCAATGTCGGATTGGTGAGATCTGCGGCAATGTTGGTGAAGTTAGTTTCGAGAGCCGGTCCGATAATGCTGATCGCAGCGATCACAACGACAGCCATGAGGGCTGCGATGAGGCCGTATTCGATTGCAGTCGCGCCGGATTCGTCCTTGGCGAAATTCTTAAACAGGTTCATTTCTAGCTCCTTGCCTGTGCGTCCCCTGAGTGACGTCATCGTTCGACGCGTCACACATCGAACTTGGGGTGACGCTAGTCGTCAGCTGTTGAAATAGAGTTAAATTGGCCGCCGACCGGGCCTTACGCGCCAGCAATACTCAGCATGACTACGAAATCGTTACCCTCCCCAATACAAGTTTAACTATTCGCATGCGCGCGATTCAATATTGTGTAAGGCTTTCGCCGTTGCGCACGTTTGCCAAATATAAACCATTACGGGCCATGATCGGGTAACCATGAATTTTACGCGGGAATCCTAAGTCATGCCAGGTCGGATGCGCAGTGCGGCGATTGCTGTCGCCCTTTCCCTTGCAGCGCTTGGCAGCTTTCCCGCCGTCCCGGCTCTCGCACAGGACAACGTGACCGTTACGGTCAACACCAATATGGCGCGGGTGTTGCGCATCAATTCACCGGCAGCGACGGTGATCATCGGCAATCCTGCTGTCGCCGACGTGACGATCCAGGATCCGCAGACCCTGGTTCTGACTGGCAAGAGCTATGGCCGCACCAATCTCATCATCCTCGATGCCAGCGGCGATCCGATCGCCGACACCATCGTGGAAGTCACCCAACTCGCCAGCGACACGGTGACGGTGTTCATGGGATCGGCGCGAACCTCGGTCGCCTGTGCGCCCAATTGCCAGCCTGTCATCATGATGGGCGACGATACCAGCTTTACCGCCGACGTCGTGACATCCAGCTCCATCGTCGGCGGCGCAGCGCAGAACTAAGCGCAAGTGCAACACCCATCTTAAGTCCCGGTTTACGCTAGCCTTAAGCACTTTACCCAAGACGAGCCGTTCTAACATTCGGTTAGGGTTGGCATGCGTAGTGTGCCTAAAGTTTGCATGAAGCCGGGACACTTCCATGCCCATCCGCGCCACATCAAAAACCGACGAGAGCCGTAGGGCAGGCGGACTTCTGCGCCGCTTCTCGCGCTCGGAGCGTGGCGTCACGGTCATCGAGTTCGCCATTGTCGGCCCGATCTTTTTTGCGATCATCGGGGCGACGATCGAGACGGCGCTGACGTTTTTCGCTGCCTATGCGCTCGATACAGCGGTGATCGACTCGTCTCGCTCCATCAAGACCGGCCAGCCCGGGTTCAGCCATTCCGCTTCCACCTACCGGACTGAGCTCTGTTCGCAGCTTTACGGCATCTTCGATTGCGATGAGATCCGCATATCGGTGCGCGAGATTGCCGATTTCCGGGATTTTTCCGCCACGTACCCTATCGATGAGAGTGGCGAATGGGCTTTTGACCAGCGCTATGAGGGCGCCGCCGGCGGACCGATCAGGGGCAACACCAATGTGATGGTCGAGGCTTATTACAAATGGCCGACCATTTTCAACATTCCCGGCCTGCATGCCGGGCAGACCGCCGACGGCAAGCGCCTTCTGGCCGCGGCCCATGCGTTCAAGACGGAGCCGTTTACGCCATGAGCGCCGCCAAGCCCCCCAAACGTTTCTGGCGCGACCAGCGCGGGATCGCCGCCGTCGAATTTGCGCTGATTGCCCCGATCATGCTCTTGACCTATCTCAGCGCAACCGACCTCACCCAGGCGCTGGCTATCGACCGCAAGCTCAGTCAGGTTGCGGCCACGGTGAGCGATCTTGTTGCGCAGGAAGAAGAAATTACGCGCTCCGAAGTGCAGGCGTTTTTTGAAGCAGGCGTCGCCATCATGCGCCCGTTCGACTTCGCCGAGACGAAGCTGCGCCTCACGATCGTCGAGGTCGATGGAAGTTCGGCCGAAGTGACCGGCACTACGCATC
Organism: Pelagibacterium luteolum; assembly: GCF_900100665.1. Classification (GTDB taxonomy): domain Bacteria; phylum Pseudomonadota; class Alphaproteobacteria; order Rhizobiales; family Devosiaceae; genus Pelagibacterium; species Pelagibacterium luteolum. The sequence continues at coordinate 227,034 of NZ_FNCS01000004.1, read as the reverse complement.
GCAATTGGAACCATGAAGGCCGCAATGGCCAGTCCTACGATCTGCCCGACGACATCATGACGCTATCGGACGGGCGCTACGCCGTGATCGCCAGCGCCAGCTATGGCTATAAGCCGATGTTCGGCACGATATTTAACGCCAGTGTTCCTCTTGAACAGCGCTCCATCCACGTCGTGCGGCGCGAGGTGGAAGATTTCGGATTTCCCATGGATGGCTCCGACGATCCGGAGGATGGCTCAGGCGGCTTGCTGGACCAAATCGTCGATGAGGTCGAAGACGTCGTCGACAACGTTGCCGGGGGCGGCAACGGAAGCACTGGCAGCGGCAATTGCGCCGGCAACAGTGGCGGCAACGGCCAGGGCAACAATTGCAACAACAACAATAATTCGGCCGGAAATAACGGAGGCAATTCGGGTAGCGGTAATAGTGGTGGCAGCAGCGGCAATGGCGGCAGCAGCGGGAATGGCAATGGGAATAGCGGCAATACGGGTGGCGGCAACACTGGCAGTACCGGCGGCGGCAATGGCAACAGTGGCAATAGCAACAGCGGCAATAGCGGCGGCCTCGGCTCGTGGCTTCGATGCCTGCTGTTTGGAATTTGCTAACGCGTCGCGGGGTCTTGCTCCCGACCTGAGGGTCTGACAAGACAAGGGCCTCGTCCCTCCTCTACCCGCAGGTGCTCCATGTCAGAACCGCTCATTCCCGTCTTCGATCTCGGTGGGGTCTTTGTCGACTGGGATCCGATGTATCTCTTTCGCAAGCTGTTCGAGACGGAAGAAGAAGCCCGCTGGTTCGGCGAAACCATCTGCACCAAGGACTGGAACCTGGAATTCGACGCGGGCGATATTTATGCCGAAGGCGTCGCCAAGCTGATCACCCGCTTCCCGCGCTATTGGCGCGAAATCCAAGCCTATGACACACGCTGGCGCGAAACGATCGGCGGCGTTTATCAGGGCACTGTCGATATCCACAACGAGCTGATCGCGGCAGAGATTCCGACATTCGCCATCACCAATTTCTCCTGGGAGAAATGGGTTTCGGTGCTGCCGGAATGGACGTTCCTTGAAAAGTTCGACGGCGTTGTCGTTTCCGGTCTGGAAAAGCTCGTGAAACCCGACCCGCGCATTTACCGGCTGTTTTGCGATCGCTACTCGCTGGCACCAGAGATGTGCGTTTTTATCGACGACAATGAGGCCAACGTGATCTCGGCCCGCGCCGTGGGCATGGAAGCGATCCACTTTTCATCGCCCGAAGCTCTGCGCGCCGAGTTGATCAGCTACGGCCTGCCGCTAAAAAGCTGATCTATTTCGTTCCGTACATCCGGTCGCCGGCATCGCCGAGGCCGGGGACGATGTAGCCGTGTTCGTTGAGCTTTTCATCAAGGCTGGCCGTAAAGATCGGCACGTCTGGATGGGCGTTGGTGAAGCGCTCGACGCCTTCGGGCGCGGCAAGAAGGCACAGGAAACGCAGATTGTTGGCCCCGCGATCCTTGAGCTTTTGCACGGCCGCAATCGCAGAATTGGCCGTCGCCAGCATGGGATCGACGACGATCACCAGCCGATCGGCGGCGTCGGACGGTGCCTTGAAATAATATTCGATGGCTTCGAGCGTTTCCGGATCGCGATAGAGCCCGATATGCGCGACGCGCGCCGAGGGCACCAGATCGAGCATGCCTTCGAGCAAACCTTCTCCCGCGCGCAGGATGGAGGCGAAGACCAGTTTCTTGCCTTTGAGCGTGGGCGCCTTGGTCGGCCCCACCGGGGTATCGATATCGACCTGCTCGGTTTCGAGATCGCGAGTGACCTCATAACAGAGCAGATGCGCGATTTCGCGCAGCAGCCTTCTGAAACTCGCCGTCGAGGTATCCTTGCAGCGCATGATGGTCAGCTTGTGCTGGACCAGCGGGTGATTGACGACGGTCAGGTTCTGCATGCGGCCTCTTTCTTTGTTATAGCGCTGAAGTGCCGTGCTTGCCCGGCGCGAGCCCCAGCCAGTGCGCGATTGTTTCGCCAATATCGGACAGAACCGGGCGCAAGCCAATGCTGCCCTTTGGCAAAGACCGGCTAAATAACAGGATTGGCACCTGCTCGCGCGTGTGATCCGTGCCTTTCCAGGTTGGATCATTGCCGTGATCGGCAGTGATAACCAGAAGATCGTCGTCCCTAAGCTTTGCGATCAGTTCGGGCAGGCGCCGATCGAATTTTTCCAATTCGGCGGCATAACCACCCGGGTCACGGCGATGGCCGTATTCGGTGTCGAAATCGACGAAATTGGTGAAGATCAACGCGCCATCGGCGGCCATCTCGAGCGCCTCTAGGGTGCGATCGAACAGCACCATATTGCCCGATGCCTTGATCTTGTGGGTCACGCCCTTGCCAGCGTAGATGTCGGAGACCTTGCCGATGGCATAGACCTGCCGCCCCGCCGCTTTGGTGCGGTCGAGCAGCGTATCTTCAGGGGGATCGATGGCAAAGTCGCGCCGATTGCCCGTGCGTTTGAACGATGCTGCATCCTCACCCACGAAGGGCCTCGCAATAACCCGACCTATCTTAAGGGGTGCCGTGAATTTGAACACCGCCTCGCAAAGCGCGTAGAGCCGATCGAGGCCGAAATGCTCCTCGTGGGCGGCGATCTGGAAGACCGAATCCACCGATGTGTAAAAGATCGGCTTGCCGGTCCTGATCGATTCCGCCCCGAAATCTTCGATGACCTGTGTGCCCGAAGCGTGCGTGTTGGCCAGCGAACCCTCGAGCCCGGTGGCTGCATAAATCTGGTCGAGCAGGTCCTGCGGGAAGGCGGGGTTTTCGTCAGGGAAATATCCCCACGCGAAGGGCACGGGCACGCCTGCGATTTCCCAATGGCCGGACGGGGTATCCTTGCCGATCGACACCTCGCGACCAACGCCCCAGCGCCCGCCGAGGGGCGTGTTGGTCAAGCCAGGTGGTACGGTGCCCGTGGAGAGCTCGGCAGCAGCGCCGAGACCCAGCCCGTCGAGATTGGGGAGATAAAGCGTGCCACCGCGCACGCCTTCGATATCGCCGCGCCCATCGGCGCAGGCTTGTGCGATGTGGCCGAGCGTATCGGCGCCCTCATCGCCAAAATCGGCAGCGTCGGGCGCCCCGCCGATGCCGAAACTATCGAGCAGGCAAATAATGGCGCGGGGCATCACTTGCCTCCTTGGGGTGCGATGTAATCGTAAACGACCGGGTGCGACGGGGGCGCGTCACCAATGGCGTAAGCCTTGCGCAGCCGCGCTTCGGCTTCCTGCGCTTTGGCCTCGTCGCGCGCGTGGATGCGGGCGATGGGCGTTTGAGGATCAATTTTCGCGCCCAGCCCAATCAGGCGATCGAAGCCGACCTGATAATCGATCGTGTCGGCAGGATTGGTGCGCCCGCCGCCGAGCACCACCACCGCCATACCGACGCCGCGTGTGTCGATGGAGCGAATATGTCCGCTCTCGGTGGGGAACACATCGCGCACGATGGGTGCGGGTTCGGGCGCATAGCGCGCAAGGTCGTGCCAGGAGCCCAGCGCATTGCACATGGCAAAGAATTTGTCCGCCGCCTTGCCGCTGTCCAGCGCAACCTTGGCGCGCAGTCGCGCATCGTCCTCGTCCAGCGCCATGCCGCCGAGCACCAGCGCGTGGGCGCAGAGCCCAAGCGTCACCTCTTCGAGCCGCGCATCGCGATGAGCGCCGGTGAGGAAATCGATGGCGTTTTTGACCTCGAGCCAATTCCCGGCAGCGGAGGCCAAAGGTTCGTTCATGTCGGTGATCAGAGCGCCGGTTTTCATCCCCGCGCCATTGGCGACCGCCGACAGGCTTTCAGCTAGGCTGATCGACTCCTCGCGCGTCTTCATGAAGGCGCCCGACCCGGTCTTGACGTCGAGGATCAGCGCTTCAAGGCCGGCGGCGAGTTTTTTCGAAAGGATGGAGGCGGTGATGAGCGAGATGTTTTCGACGGTCGCCGTCACGTCACGAATCGAATAGAGGCGTCGGTCGGCGGGTGCCAGATCGTCGGTCTGGCCGATGATGGCACAGCCCACGCTTTTGACCACGCGACGCAGCGTTTCGATGTCGGGATTGGTCATATAGCCGGGTATGGCATCGAATTTATCGAGCGTTCCGCCCGTGTGACCGAGCCCTCGGCCGGAGATCATCGGCACATAGGTGCCGCAGGCCGCAAGGATCGGCGCGAGCATCAGCGAGACATTATCGCCCACCCCGCCGGTCGAATGCTTGTCGATGGCCGGACCGTCCAGATCGGACCAGTCGAGCACACGGCCTGAATCGCGCATGGCAAGGGTCAAGGCGATGCGTTCGTCGAGCGACATGTTGCGGAAGAAGACGGCCATGGCAAACGCTGCAGCCTGCGCGTCGTTGACGGCGCCCGACGTAATTCCGGCAACGAAACCGCCGATCTCGTCAGCGTTCAACGCTTCGCCATCACGCTTTCGGGCGATGGTTTCCTGGGGGAGCGGGGTCATGCGATCAGACCTTGTGCAGCCGGACGGGTGGCTTTTCGGCGCGTTTCAAGACGCCCTTGGCCTCGAGATCGAGTTGAACGCATTTAAACCACCAGCCGGCCTTTTCCCCGCCGGGGAACAGGTCCTGTGGCAGATCGGGTTTGACCGCAGCGATCAATTGCGCGGGCGTTGCGCCAGGCTCTGCCGTGGGCATGTGATTTAGTACGGCATCGCGCATGGCTGTGTATTTGCCCTTATCCACGCGATAGATGTGGTCGGGAGACGTAAAGTTCTGGACCTCGATCTTTTCACTCATGGCCGCTTCCACCTGTCGCGCCTTCGATCCGGCTCACAGCTTTAGGCGCCATACGGCACCCAGATGTTCTTAATCTGGGTCGCCTTGCCAAGAAGATAGCCGCCTTCCATGACGGGATCTGACCAATCATAGGCGAGGCCCCGTGTCGTCCAGCTTTGCTTGACGTTGCCGGCCGAGCGGCGCTCGATTTCGGTGCTATCTTCGAGCGAGCCGGCAAACCAGATGCCGTCAACCCCGTCATGTTCGGCGAGGACCTTGGCGAGGGCCGGAGCATCGCCTGTAACGATATTGACGACGCCCGAGGGGACGTCGGAGGTTTCGAGCACCTGATAGAAATCCGTCATGGCCAATGGGTAGGGCGTCGAGGGCACAAGAACCGTCGTGTTGCCCATGGCGATCGCCGGAGCGAGCATGGCGATGGCGCCGAGCAGCGGGCTTTCGGTGGGCGCCGCGAGGGCGAGGACGCCGATGGGCTCGACCATAGCGACAGCCATCATACGGGCCGGCGGATTGTGCACGGCGCCATCGTATTTATCGGCCCATCCGCCAAAGGCGAACAGGCGCTCGACCGACTGGTCGACTTCGCGCTTTGCGGCGCTAGCCGACACCCCTGTCATGGCGCGGATGCGGTCGGTGAATTCGGCTTTGCGGGCGTCGAGATTTTCGCCGAGATAGTAGAGGATCTGCGCGCGGTTGTGGGCCGTGGTGCTTGACCAGCCCAGTGCCCCGCGCGCCGCTTCCACGGCGTTGCGGATATCCTTGCGGTTGCCCTCGCCCACCTCGCCGAGATGCTTGCCGTCCGAACCGGTGACCGGCATGGCATAGCCCGAATCCGGGCGCGCCTGCTTGCCGCCGATATAGAGTTTTGCCGTGCGATCAATGCCGGTGTGATCGGTCTTGCCCGAGGGTGCTGGGAGCTTGATTGGCGAGGCGGCTTTAAGCTTTTTCTCCCAAATGGGCTTGAGATAGGCGCCCATGCCCTCCTTGCCGCCCTCGCGGCCGAAGCCGGATTCGCGGTATCCGCCAAAGCCCACGGCGGCGTCGAACTGGTTGGTCGAATTGACCCAGACGACACCGGCCTTGATCTTCGGCGCGATATCGAGGGCGAGGTTGACGTTTTCGGTCCAGACCGATGCCGCGAGACCATATTTAGTGTTATTGGCGAGGGCCACGGCCTCTTCCGGCGTGCGGAAACTCATGGCGACGAGCACAGGCCCGAAGATTTCCTCGGACGCCAGCGAGTGGGCCGGCGAAATGCCGGTGACGAGCGTCGGGCGGACATAGCAGCCCTTCTCGGGCATATCGCCCTCGGGCGAGTAGAACTCGCCGCCTTCCGCCCTGCCCGCCTTGAGCAGGTCCATCACCCGCTCGACCTGAACCGGTGCGACAAGCGCGCCGATGTCTATGGATTTATCGAGCGGATCGCCGGTGCGCAGCGTTTTCATGCGCGTCTTGACCTTGGCGATGAAGCGCTCTTCGATCGACTCCTGGACCAGGAGCCGCGACCCTGCGCAGCACACCTGCCCCTGGTTGAACCAGATGGCATCGACGAGACCTTCCACGGCGCTGTCGAGATCGGCGTCCTCAAAAACCACGAATGGCGACTTTCCACCGAGTTCGAGGCTCAGGCCCTTGCCCGAACCGGCGGTGGCGCGGCGGATGATCTTGCCGACCTCTGTCGAGCCGGTAAAGGCGATCTTGTCGATATCGGGGTGCGAGACGATGGCTTCGCCCGTCTCCCCGGCGCCTGTCACGATATTGACGACGCCCTTGGGCAGACCAATGCGTGCGCAGATTTCGGCGAACAGCAACGCTGTCAGCGAGGTGAATTCGGCAGGCTTGAGCACCACAGTGTTACCGGCGGCAAGCGCCGGCGCAATCTTCCACGCCAGCATCAGCAGCGGGAAATTCCACGGGATGATCTGGCCGCAGACGCCATAGGGCACGTGATCGGGGAAGCTCTTGTCGATATGCTGCGCCCAGCCGGCGTGGTGGTAGAAATGACGTGCGACCAGCGGGATATCGATGTCGCGAGTCTCGCGGATCGGCTTGCCGTTGTCCAGCGTTTCGAGCACGGCAAGCAGCCGGCTCTCCTTTTGAATCTGACGCGCGATAGCGTAGAGATATTTGGCGCGCTCAAAGCCTGAGAGGCCCGACCAGCCTGAAAACGCTGAACGGGCAGCCTTTACGGCTTTATCGACATCGCCCTTCCCGGCTTCCGAAATATCGGCGAGCTTTTCGCCATTGGCAGGGTTGGTCGAGGCAAAGGTCTTGCCTGGCTTTGTGAATTCGCCATCGATGAAATGGCCGAATTTGCGCCCGTGGGCGTCCAGCCAGTCGAACGCCGGTCCGGGTGCTTCAGGCGACGGGCCGTATTCGAGGGTTTCAAAGATTTCAGCCACTTTGCTCATTGTCTTTCTCCGGGCCTCCAGCCGACTGGCGAGGCCAAAAAGGGATCGTGTGGATCGGCTCAGGCCATCGCGAAGCGGTAATCGGCGGCGTAGCGGCCAGTCAGCCCGTGCTCGATCTGGCGTTCGATGTCGGTGAGGAGCGACGAGGCGCCGAACCGGAACAGATGCGGTTGTAGCCAGTTGATGCCCAGCTCTTCCTTCATCAGCGCGAGATAGGTAATCGCGTCCTTGGCCTTGGCGATGCCGCCGGCCGGCTTGTAACCAATCTCGATGCCGGTTTCCTCGTGGAACCAGCGGATCATCCGCACCATGGCCAGCGAGGTCGGCAATGTTGCGTTGGTCTTTTCCTTGCCGGTCGAGGTCTTGATGAAATCGGCGCCGGCCAGCATGCAGACGAGCGAGGCCTTTGCGACATTGGTCAACGTGGCCAATTCGCCCGTGCCCAGAATGGTCTTGATGTGAGCATCGCCGCACGCGGCGCGCATGGCTTTGACCTGATCGTAAAGCCCCTGCCAATCACCATTGAGCACCATGCCGCGTTCAATGACGATATCGATTTCCTTAGCGCCGTCTTCGACCGAGGCTTCGATTTCGGCCAGCCGTATCTTGAGCGGTGTCAAACCATGCGGAAACGCTGTCGAGACAGCAGCCACGGGGATGTTCGTCCCCTCCAGCGCCTTGACCGCGGTTGCTACGAAATTGTGGTAGACGCACACAGCCGCCGGCGTGATGCCGAGATGTTTGACGCCCAACGCCTCGACGAGATCGGCGCGGATGGGGTTGCGCGCCTTGGCGCACAGCCGCTCGACGCGGCCGGGGGTGTCGTCGGAATTTAGCGTGGTCAGATCCATCAACGACACGGCCTTGAGCAGCCAGGCGAGCTGATAGTCCTTTTTCACCGAGCGCCGGGCGCCGATGGTTCCGGCGCGGCGTTCAAGCGCCGAGCGGTTCATGCGCACGCGCTCGACCCAATCGAGATCGAGCGGGAAACCCGGATTGCGCTTGTGGCCTGTCGCGTGACTCTGGTTATCGACGATCTTGAGACTCATATCTCCTCCACCAGCGCCGGGATGAGGCGCTTGAGTTTTTCCGCACCCAGCTTGGCGACTTCCTTGGTCTGGGTGTGCGAAATTGTTTCCTGCGCCATGCCGGCGCCCATATTGGTGATCGACGAGCAGGCCCAGACTTTCAGCCCCAAAAAGCGCGCGATGATCACTTCGGGGACAGTGGACATGCCGACCGCATTGGCCCCCAGCGTCTGCGCCATGCGGATTTCGGCCGGCGTCTCAAAGCTTGGCCCCGAAAACCACATATAGACACCCTCCTTGAGGGCGATTTCGAGGCGAGAGGCCACCGCATGAGTGGTCGCGCGAAGTTCGGGATCGTAGCAATCGAGCATATTGACGAAACGCGCGTCGGTTTCCTCCCCGATCAAGGGATTGAGCGCGAAAGCGATATGGTCGGACAAAAGCATCAAGCTGCCCGGCGGCACGTCGTGGTCGAGCGAACCTGCCGAATTGGTCAGCAGCAAGGTTCCGGCGCCAAGCTCGGCCATCGTTTCGAGCGCCGGGCGCATGGCGGCGGCGTCGCCGTGTTCGTAATAGTGCTGGCGCCCGGTCAAAATCGCTATGCGCTTGTCACCCATCTGGCCGATCAGCAAATCCTTGCCGTGTCCGGAAACCCCGCCCTGGGGAAAGCCCTTGAGGTCGGCAAAGGGGATCGTCACTTTCTCGGTCAGCAGGTCGCCGACGTCCGACAGCCCCGATCCGAGGATCAAGGCTGCTGCGATCGGGGTTTCGCCCGCCAGCTTCTGGATGGTCTTTAGAGCCTTGGCCATGCGTTCTATGCCTTGTGCAAAACTACGTGTCGCGCCGCCATGGGCACGATCGATCCTTGACCCTTAACAGGCCCTCAGCGGCCCAAAAACTCCGGGCCAAAGGAGTGCGGCAGGAGATCGCCCAGCGTTGTAAAGAGCGGCTCGCCGTCGATGCCCTGACAGATGACAGGGGTCGATAGCGACGCGAACTCTCTGATGCGCTGGCGGCAGCCGCCGCAGGGTGTGACGGGCGTTGCACCCGGCCCCGTCACGTAAATCTTTTCGATGCGCTTGGCGCCGCCCATGATCATTGCCGCGATGGCGGAGGTTTCCGCGCAATTGCCCTGAGGATAGGCAGCGTTTTCGATATTGCAGCCGGTGTAGATCTTGCCGTCATCGGCGAGGATTGCGGCCCCGACAGGAAACCCGGAGTAAGGGGCATAGGCGAGCTTGCGCGCGCTTTCCGCGCCCTCGAACAGCGTGGCATCGATATTTGAAGCTTCCGTCATCACCGTTCCTTCACATAGGGCTGGCCGGCAGCCTTGGGCGCGATGGCGCGGCCGACAAAGCCAGCGAGCAGAAGGATGGTGAGGACATAGGGCAGAGCCTGCATGGCCTGGGTCGGCACGCGACCGATCAGCGGCAAGTCGACGCCCTGGAGACGATACTGCATGGCTTCGAGGAAGCCGAACAACAGGCACGCGCCCAAGGCGGGGTAAGGCTTCCACTTGGCAAAGATCAGCGCCGCGAGCGCGATGTAGCCGCGTCCCGAACTCATCTCGCGCGAAAAGCTGGCGGCCTGCGCGGTCGAGAGATAGGCGCCACCCATGCCGACAAGCACCGCGGTGATCATCAACGCCTTGTAGCGCAGCCAGCTTACCGACATGCCTGCGGTATCGAGCGCCTTGGGATTTTCACCGACGGCGCGCAGGCGAAGACCGAAACGGGTGCGCCACAGCACCCACGCCGTCAGCGGGACGGCAAGGAAGGCGAGATAGGTGAGGATCGTATGCCCCGATAACAGCCCCGAATAGATCGGTCCGATGATCGGCACCCCCGACACTTCCTGCGCGAAGGGCAATCGAATGCCGTAGAACCGCGCGTCGCCCGTCAGCGGCGGCGTGTTGCCGCCACGGCCGAACCAGGCGGCGCCGAGAAAGACCGTCAGACCGGAGGCGAGGAAGTTCAGCGCCACACCGGAGATGATCTGGTTGCCGCGGAAATTGATCGAGGCCAGGCCATGGACGGCAGAAAACATCATCGAGACGCCGATGCCGGCCAGAAGCCCGAGCCACACATTGCCGGTGACCGAAGCAACGACGGCGGCGCCAAAGGCCGAGCCCAAGAGCTTGCCTTCGAGCCCGATATCGACGATGCCGGCGCGTTCGGAATAAAGGCCGGCGAGGCAAGCAAGGATCAATGGCGTCGAGACGCGGATCGTGGTGATCAGAATGGAAATGATGTCTTCCATTTCACGCCTCCTTTCGCTCTGTGGGCACCGGCTCTTTTTGTCGCGTTCGTGCCGTCAGGAACGCCAACTCGACCGGACGCCGCAGCATGTTGCTCATCGCCCCGGTAAAGAGGATCACGAGCGCCTGGATGGTGACGATCATCTCGCGGGTGATCGCAGGCATCGTGAAGGCCAGCTCCTGCCCGCCCTGATAGAGCACGCCGAACAGCAGCGCCGAAAGGCCCACGCCGATCGGGTGCGCCTTGCCCATGAACGCCACGGCAATGCCCACGAAACCTGTGCCCGCGACATAGCCCAGAATCAGGCGACCATGCGCGCCAGCGGTGTCGTTGATCGCGACCATGCCGGCCAGCGCCCCCGATATGGCCATTGCGAGCATGATCAGTTTGGCGTTGGACATGCCTGCGTAGCGCGCAGCTGTGCCGTTGTGGCCCATGGTGCGCAGAGCGTAGCCGAATTTCGTGTGCCAGATCAGGAGATACACTCCGACCAGGGCCAGAAGGGCCAACACAAAGGAGATGTTGACCGGGGTGTTGCGCAGCAAGGGGATCCATTCGGACAAGAACGGCACGCGCGTCACTTCGTCGATGCGGGCGCTCTCGTCTGAATTGACGTTGGCCGGCTTGAGGATACGCGAGATGATGTAGCTCATCATCGAGGTGGCGATGAAGTTCATCATGATCGTGGTGATCACCACGTGGCTGCCGCGCTTGGCCTGCAGATAGCCGGGAATGAAGGCCCAGAAACCGGCAAACAGCGCGGCCGAGATCATGATCAGCGGCATGGCGAGAGCCCAGTGCAGCCCACCGACCGCAAGCGCCACGAGGATGGCGCCGAGCCCGCCGACATAGGCTTGCCCCTCGCCCCCGATATTGAAAAGGCCAGCGTGGAAAGCGACCGCAACGGCGAGACCGGCGAAGATGAAATTGGTGGTGTAGTAAAGCGTGAAGCCGAACCCATAGCCGTAGCCGAAGGCGCCATAGAGCATGATGCGCACGGCTTCGATCGGGTTTTCACCCACGATCAGAACGACGATGCCGCCGATGATGAAGGCCAGGGTAACGTTGAGCACCGGCAGGAGGAGGACGTCGACCCACCGGGGCAATGGCATGGCAGAACTCATGTCGTCGCCTCGCGTTTAGGGGTCGTATCGCTTTTGACGCCAGCCATGAGCAGGCCGAGTTCGCCTTCATCGGCGGTTGCAGGGTCCGCTTCGCCAACCACTTCGCCGTCGAACAATACGACGATGCGGTCCGAGAGGGAGCGGATTTCATCGAGCTCGACCGAAACGAGCAGGATAGCCTTGCCCGCATCGCGCATCTTGATGATCTGGTTGTGGATGAATTCGATGGCCCCGATATCGACGCCTCGGGTCGGCTGTCCCACGATCAACACATCGGGGTCGCGCTCCATTTCGCGCGCCAGAACGATCTTTTGCTGGTTGCCGCCGGAAAAGTTCGCTGTCTTGAGATCGGCATTGGCGGGCCGGATGTCGAACTTTTCGATATGGCGCTGCGCCTCGGCGCGCGCGGCCTTGACGTCGAGCATCAGGCCTGAGCCGTATTTGTCGTAGTCGTGATAGCCCAGAATGGAATTTTCCCATTCGTAGAAATTGGTCACAAGGCCCATGCGCAGCCGGTCTTCAGGTACATGCGCCAGGCCCTTGCGGCGCAGGGTTGCCGCGCTGTCGGGGTGATGCGCCGTGACGTCTTCACCGTTGAGACGAATGGTGCCCGATTTGGAAGCGCGCATGCCGGCGAGCGCTTCGAGCAATTCGGACTGCCCGTTGCCGGCAACGCCAGCCACGCCCAGAATTTCCCCGGCGCGCACTGAAAGCGTCACGCCCTTGAGCCGCTCGGTGCCCATGTCATCCGCCACGACCAGATCGGTGACATCGAGTAACACATCACCGGGCTTGGCCTCGTCCTTTTCAACGCGCAGCAAGACGCGTCGTCCGACCATCAGTTCGGCAAGCTGCTCGGGATTGGTCTTGGCGGTTTCCAGCGTTTCCACCATCTGCCCCTGCCGCATGACCGACACCATGTCGGTGATGGCCATGATCTCGCGCAATTTGTGGGTGATCAGGATGATCGTCTTGCCCTCGTCGCGCAGGGTCTTGAGCACCTCAAAGAGGTGATCGGCTTCGGCGGGAGTCAGGACGCCGGTCGGCTCGTCGAGAATCAGGATATCGGCGCCGCGATAGAGCGCTTTGAGAATTTCCACGCGCTGCTGCTGGCCGACCGAGAGGTCTTCGATGAGCGCATCGACGGGGACGTTGAGGCCGTAGTCGCTAGCTAGGCGCTGCAACTCTCGCCGTGCCTTGTCGACACTGGGCTTGAGGAGCGCTGAATCCTCGGCGCCGAGGATAACGTTCTCGAGCACAGTGAAATTGTCGACCAGCATGAAGTGCTGATGCACCATGCCGATGCCCAGCGCGAGGGCGTCGGAGGAATTGTGGATCGTCACCGGCTTGCCGCCTACGACGATCTCGCCGCTGTCGGCGTGATAAAATCCGTAAAGGATCGACATCAATGTCGACTTCCCGGCGCCGTTTTCGCCAACGATGCCATGCACCGTGCCGCGTCTTACGGCCAGGTCGATATCGCGATTGGCATGTACGGATCCGAAGCTCTTGTTGATCTTTTTAAGTTCGATCGCAAGAGACGCTCCAGCGGCCGATGACGGCCGCTGGGCATGATCGGGTGTGGTGTCCATCACAGGACCTTCCCTTTCCGGGAAATTAGACCGGGCAGGATTCGTCTTCGCGGTAATCGTGGACGACGATTTCGCCCGATATGATCGCTGCAGTGATCTCATCGACCGTCGTGCGCATTTCGTCGGTGATCAACTCGGCGTTGTTGTCGTCAAATGCTGCGCCGACACCTTCTTCGGCCAGCCCGAGCACCTGGACGTCATTGGTCCACTCGTCATTGGCGAAGTCTTCGAAGGCGTTGTAGACGGCAACGTCCACGCGCTTGATCATCGAGGTCAGGACCTGGCCGGGATGGAGGTGGTTCTGGTTGGAGTCGACGCCAATGCCGAGCACGCCGGAGTCAGCTGCCGCCTGGAGCACGCCCACACCGGCGCCGCCGGCAGCGTGATAGATGACGTCAGCGCCGCGGTCGATCTGGCTCAGAGCGACTTCGGTACCACCACCGGGGTTGTTGAAGGCATCAAAGCCAGTGCCGATCGCGGTTTCGATGACTTCGACTTCCGGATCGATATAGGCAGCGCCCTGCTTGTAGCCGCAGCCGAAGGCCTGGAGCAGCGAGAAGTCAAAGGCGGGGATGAAGCCGATCGTGCCCGATTCCGTTGCCATCGCGGCGAGCGCGCCCACGAGGAACGAACCTTCGTGCTCTTTAAAGACCACCGAGCGGACGTTTTCGATATCGTCGACGACGGTATCGATGATCAGGAACGATGTGTCGGGGAAGTCAGGCGCAACCGAGCGCAGGGCGGTTTCCCACGAAAAGCCCGGCAGTACGATGGGGTTGTTTCCGCGCGCGGCGAACTGGCGAATAGCCTGCTCGCGCTGGGCGTCGCCCGAAATTTCGAGATCCTGGTAAGCCTGGCCGGTCTCGTCCATGAAACGCTGCGCGCCGTTATAGGCGGATTCGTTGAACGAGGCGTCGAACTTGCCGCCACCGTCATAGACGAGCGCGGGATCGGCCATTGCAGTACCGGCCATAAGCGTGGTGAGGGCGACACCGGCAAGTGCGGCGAGGCCAGTCTTTATTGTTTTGGACATGATTGATGCTCCCTATTCTCGGGCTGCAGAAAGGGGCCTGACGACACGCCAGTGCATTTCCACGCGCGATGAGACCCGATACAATCGCGCAATAGCACGGGACGCAATAGCGAATTTTGATTTTTTGACCATTTGGGCAAAAAATTTTGGGAAAGCGGTTACTGGCGCGCCGGGCGTCAGGACAGCTCGTGAAGCGGGGTGACTTCGGCGCCCATGGCTGCTCCGAATCGATCGAAAAATCCGTCGATCACCCTTTGGGCCGACGAACCGATCAACGCCTTGCCCAGCTTCATGATCTGGCCCGATGCGCCGCCCGTGGCGACAAAGACCAAAAGCGTGCCCTCGTCGCTGTCACTGAGCGCTATATCGGCCGAAGCCTGCGCCTTGCCAAACAATCCGCCGCGACCGTGTCCGGTGAGCGTATAGGTCCGGGCCGGTTCGACATTGGACAGCCGCAGGTCGCCGGTAAAGGTTGGACGCGCGACGCCAAGATTGACCGCCACCTCGACCTCGAGCGCATTGTCGCCGGTCCACTCGATCCGCTTGCAGCCTGGAATGCAGGCTCTAAGCACCTCGGCATCGTTGAGCGCGGCCCAGACGGCGTCGCGGTTGGCGGCAACCTGGTAACGTCCTCCAAAATCCACGCCGACATCCCTTCCGCCTTGATCACATGCGGCTTTTTAGCACCAATGGTGAGAAAACAATCACCGCAAAGCCTTCGCTCAATTGTATTCTGCCTTGCCTGGCGAAAAGATGTCACCACATCTGTCGCAGTTGCTAACAGGGACGTGGGCACATGATGAGCGAAGTGACTGTAGGCGCCGGCAGCCAGGTGATGGATAAGCCGTTGCAATACCTCGACAGGGCCGTCGGTGCGATCAAGACTTTGGGTCTCTGGCCCGAGGGCGAGCCCCAGGATGCGCCCATCACCGGGCTTCTCTCCGAAATCACCCATCTCGACGACACCAAGGTCGTCCTGATCGGTCGCGTCCTGACCCAGGCGAGCGCGTTCAACGAAGTCGTGCGCACTCAGGTCGCCGCCATGAATATCGGCGAACGGTACGAAGACATCACAAAATCCTTCAATTCGATACGCGACGACGCCAAGGGCATGGTTGACCAGCTCGATGATGGCAAGCTCGACGTTTTCGAGCGCGCCTCCAATGTCTGGATGAAGCTTTCGCGTGGTGACATCGCGGCGCGCTTCGACAAGATTCGCGCTACTTATCTCGACGTCTCGAAAGACACCAAGGATCAGATCGACCGCGAGCACACCATTTTGGAGGCGTATCGCGACTTTCGCGGCGCCCTCAAGCAGGCCGAGGTGATGGCGCTCGAAGTGCTAGAGCTTGCCCACGCCCAACTCGAACAGCGCAAGGTCGACCTCAAGGCGGAATCCGACAAGCTGGCCGCCTTTGCCGAAGGCACGCCCGCCGATCGGGCCCGCCTGGAAATGGCGCGCGACGAAAAGCTGCGCGATCTCCAGAACGAGGAACGCCGCTACCAGATTGCCAAAGATCTTTCCGACAATCTCACCATCTCCTATTCGACCTCGGAAGTGATCATGGCGCGCCTGATGCAGACGACCAACGCCAAGGAGCGCGTCTATCAGCAGTCGATCTCGTTCTTTTCGACCAATGAAACCGTCCTCACCGCGCTCTCGGCATCGTTTACTGGCCTTTTCGGCCTGCACGAATCCACCGAAACGCTCAACGCCATGAAAGAAGGCATGAGCAAGAGCCTCGAAACGCTCTCCGACATCGGCGGCCAGGTTCAGGAAGAAGCGCTCAAGGCTGGTTACGGCCCGACAATCCGCGCCGATGCGGTGAAAAAGCTCGTCGATAGCGTAGTAAGCTTTCAGGAGCATTCGTACACGATCATCGCCGAAATGCGGGATCAGGCGACGAAGAACTCCGCCGAAATTCGCGACGCCGTCGAAGACGGCAAGAAGCGCCTTGCAACCCTTGCCGCCGAGGGCAATGCCCTGGTCGCATCGCGCTAGAACATCCAAAGGCGGGCGATGGCAAACACTGGGTCCATGACGGCTGAGGCGCAAAAGGCACCGCTCGACGATGTGATGCTCGCCATGGACGTGGTCGACACCCTCCGCCATGAGGACAATCTGGTCGCGCGCGAAATGAGTGCGAGCGACCGCGAGGCGCAACTCATCGATCGCCTGCGTAAGATCTATCACGATCAGGGCATCGAGGTGCCGGACCGCATCCTCAAGGAAGGCGTAAAGGCCCTCGACGAAAGCCGCTTCACCTACACCCCTCCGGTCGACACATTCCAGACCCGGCTCGCCCGGCTTTATGTCCGGCGCGGTCGCTGGGGACGCCCGGTTGCCATCGGGCTTGCGCTGGTTGTCCTGGTCATCGGAGGCTATTTCCTCGGCTACCGGCCCTATCAGGCCGGGGTTGCGGAAGCGGCTCGGATCGAACTGGCTGAAACCATGCCAGCCCAGATGGATGCGCTTTATCGGCAAATCTTTAATGAGACCAAGGTGCAATCGGCCTCCGACGATGCCGCCGAACTCGTGTCCCGTGGCAAGGCTGCTGCAGAGCGCGGCGATCGCGAGGAAGCTGCCGGGATCATCGCCCAGCTCGAGACCATTCGCGATACGCTTTTGGCCGAATATTCCATCCGCATCGTCAACCGTCCGGGCGAATCCACAGGGGTGTGGCGCTTCCCGGAGGCCAATACGGACGCGACAAACTATTATCTCGTGGTCGAGGCCGTCGGTCCCAATGGCCAACTCGTCAACCTTCCGATCACGAACGAGGAAACGGGCCAGACCGAAGAGGTCTCGACCTGGGGCATTCGCGTGCCCGAGGTCACCTATGAGGCCGTGCGTGTCGACAGGCAGGACGACGGGATCATCCAGCGCAACATCCTCGGTATCAAGCAATACGGGTTTTTGGAGACTGATTTCACAATGCCGGTCCTTGAGGGAGCGATAACCCAGTGGTAGCCCGGCCATGAGTGTAAGCGGACCCAAAGCCATGCGGGCGCTCGACGATGCGCTGCGCGACATCCGTCGTGAAGAAGACGACATCACCAAGCGCATCGCGCGCACCAATGAGCGCGTCGGCAAGCTCCGCGAGACCGAACTGGGACAGTTGCGCGCGCTGGCCAAAATCCGGCTGTCGCCCGATAGTCAGGCCGATTTGACCGGCACGCTCAGTGCTGCTGAAAAGCAGGCGCGCGACATGTTGAAATCACATGCCGGCGTTCTGTCCGATCTCGAAAAGCAATTGAGCGAGCACGAGGAGTCGCTGGCCAAACTCTCCGAGGAGCGCCAGTCGCTGCTCGAAGCGATGGCATCGCGACAAGCAGAGCTCGATGCGCTGGCCGGGCCTGTGCGCGCCGCTCTGGCCGCCGACCCCGAACACGCGCGGCTGGCTGCAAATCTGACCGAGCGCGAGAACATGGCGATCGAAGCCGATCGCAAGGCCGATCTGGCGGAAGCCGACCGTGCGCAGAAGGGACAGCCCTATCGCGACGACCCGCTGTTTGCCTATCTCTGGGAGCGCGGCTATGGCACATCGCAGTACAAGGCCGGCAATATAACGCGCATGCTCGATGCGTGGGTCGCCCGGCTGGTGCGATATCACGATGCCCGCCCCAATTATGCGATGCTCACGGCGATCCCCGAACGGCTGCGCGAGCATGCTGAACGGCTCGATGCCGATGTTGATGCGCTGGAGTTCGATGTCGCAGCGCGTGAGATGGCCGCACTGGATGCCGCGGGTGGTCAGGTTGCACGCCAAGCCATCGAAACGGCCCGCGAGCGCATTGCGGTGATCGACGCGACGGTTCTCGCGCTGGAGGACGAGCGCGAGGGGCTGGCAGATCGGCACAAGCAACTGGCCGACGGCACCGACCCGACAGTGGCAAGCGCGGTGGATGTGCTTTCCGAGGCGATCCGTTTGACATCGGTCGAAAAACTGATCGCCGACGCCAAAGTCACACGCACCGAGGAGGACGATGCAATCGTCCAGCGCCTCAAGGAGACGCGCCGCCGTATTGCAGAAGAACAGGTCGAACTCGACGACGAGCGCGCCCGCCTCAAGACCCTCGAAGCACGTCGGCGCGAGCTTGAGGATATCGAGTTCGAATTCAAGAAATCGCGCTACGACGATCCACGTTCGCGGTTTGGCGAGGATCGTCTGGTCGGCGATTTCCTCACCGATTTCCTCAAGGGCGGCATGAACGCCTCGACCTATTGGAACCACTGGCGGCAATCCCAGGACTGGACCGGCACGTCCGGGCCAATCGTTCCCACCAACCAGCCGCGCGCCTCAAAGCCGCGCAAGAGTGGATTTCCCATCCCGCCGGGTGGATTTTCGCCGCGTCCACCATCGGGTGGATCATGGGGCGGGTTTTCTCGTCCACGCGGCGGCGGCTTTGGCGGCAGCGGCGGTTTCAAGACCGGCGCCGGGTTCTAGCGCCTTTTCAATTTATCTAGACGTTCTTTCGCAGCGCGAGCGCCGCACAGGCACGCTTGACGCGCAGCCGCGTCCATTGTATTCAACTAAACAGTTTAGAACTTATCAGTTGAATACAATGACGACGCACGATCCCCTCACTCTCGTTTTTGGCGCTCTCGCCGACCCCACCCGGCGTGCGATCCTGTCGCGCCTGGCCCAGGGGCCGGCCAGCGTTGGCGAACTCGCGGCACCGCACGCCATGAGCCTTGCTGGCGTTTCGAAACACATCAAGGTGCTTGAGACGGCCGGGCTGATCAGTCGGCGCAAGGATGCCCAATTTTATTACTGCCGGCTCACTGCCGATCCCCTCAAGGATCTGCAAGGCTGGCTCGATGCCTATCGCCGCTTTTGGGACGACAATCTCGACCAGTTCGAAGCCTATCTTGCCGACCTCCAAAAGGGCGATCCCGACAGCAAACAGTGAGCCGCAGGAAAGGGCGCACGATGAGCGACACTATGATCGAACTCCCCGGCGACAAGCCGGTCATCACCTTCACCCGTATTTTAAAGGCACCACGCGCCCTCGTCTGGAAAGCCTTTACCGAGCGCGAGCACGTCGGCCATTGGTGGGGTCCCCGATCCATCGGGCCGGTCGAAATCGTCGAGCACGATTTCCGCCCCGGTGGGCGCTGGCGCTATGTTCAGGATGTGCGCGATGCGGGAAAAGTCGCGTTTTTCGGGTCGTTCGTTGAAATCGACGCGCCCGCGTCCTACGTCAACACCTTCGGCTTTGAAGGACCGTTCGGCTCGTCAGAAGGCAATGAAGGGCGCGAAACCCAGAGCTTCGAAGACCTTGGCGACACGACGCGATATTTCGCAGTCTCATATTTCGATGATTTCGCGACCCGCGACGCCGTTGCCGCGTCGGGCATGGAAGCCGGAGCGCGTGAGCAGATCGAGCAGTTGGCGACCTATGTGCAGGGCATGAAAAGCTAGAGCTGGAGTTCGAGCCGCGCCCTGGTGCCGATCGCGACGCTGTCATAGGCCAGCGTCGCCCCAAGCCCGCTGGCCGTCGCGGCGATGACGCGTGAACCGATGCCCGTGCCCTGTATCTGGCCCTCGCCATTCCATCCAACGCCGTCATCCTCGACGACAATTTCGACCCTGCCCGGGGTGGGCTGGCTGGCCCGGACGCGGATTTCGCCCGCCTGGCGGTCGCGATAGGCGTATTTGGCGGCATTTGTCACGAGTTCATTGACGATCACGCCCACTGAGACGGCCTTGTCGGTCGGCATGCGCAGCGGTTCGGCTGAAAGCTTGATATCGGCGACAGCGCCGTCCAGGCTCATCGATGCCTGGATGTCGCTGGCGAGATTGCCGAGATAGGCGTCGATATCGACAAAACGTACGTCGTCCGTCGTGTAAAGCCGCTTGTGAATACCGGCGATGGCGGTGATCCGCCCTTGCGTTTCGGCCAGCGCATCCTTGGCCGCCGGATCGGAAACCGCCGACATCTGCAGCCGCACAAGCGCCGCCACCAGAGCCAGCGAGTTGGCGACGCGATGATTGACTTCGGCGAGCGCCAGTTCGGCGCGTTCCTTGGCCAGCCGCATTTCGCGCTCGGCCTGGTCGCGCGCCTTGTGAAGCCGCGATGTCTCGATGGCTTGCTCTATCGCGTTGCTCAAAAGCTCGAGGAAATCCTCGCCGACGGTCTTGAGCACATAGTCGGCCGCGCCCGCCTTGAGTGCAGCCACGGCAAGTGCGGCCTCGGTCGAGCCCGTCACATAGACGATCGGGGGCGCATCCACGCTCGCCGCGACCGTTTCCAGCATGACGAGACCGGTGCGGTCGCCGAGATAGTGATCGAGGACCAAAACGTCGATGTCGCCCTGTGCCAGTCGTGCGAACCCGGCATCGGCATCCGTCACATGCTCGATCTCGCGCCCGCGCCGGCCCAGAACTTTCTGAACCAGACGCCCGAGCGCCGGATCGTCATCGACATAGAGGATTTTCGCCGGGGAGTGGGGCATCGCCTCAGGCGGTCTCCGGAACCTGCATCACCGAAAAGAACAGTCCGAGCTGGCGGATCGCGTTGGCGAACCCGTCATAGTCGACCGGTTTGGTGATATAGACATTGGCGCCGAGATCGTAGCAGCGCTGGATCTCGCGCTCGTCGTCGGTGGTGGTAAGGACCACGACCGGGGTCCGTTTG
This sequence comes from Pelagibacterium luteolum, assembly GCF_900100665.1. Classification (GTDB taxonomy): domain Bacteria; phylum Pseudomonadota; class Alphaproteobacteria; order Rhizobiales; family Devosiaceae; genus Pelagibacterium; species Pelagibacterium luteolum. The sequence continues at coordinate 206,166 of NZ_FNCS01000004.1, read as the reverse complement.
GTGTGCTGGTTGGCCTTGACCTTCTCCAGGATCTGAACGCCAGTCGTGTCCGGCAGGTTGAGATCGAGCAGGATCAGCAGGTGCCGATGAGCACTGACTTCGCCAGTACCGTCTTCGCCGAACAGGAAATCGAGAGCGTCGGTGCCGTTGGTGAACGGGATGATCTGGTTGTTGACCCCGGCCCGTCGAATATTCTTTTCGATGAGGCGAGCGTGGCCTTCATCATCTTCGATCATGATGATGGTCACGGGTTTGGATTCGATGGTCATGGCTTAGGCCCTGCTTCTGGCTATGGCACGCAGATCCGGAGCAATGGACACCGTAAAGGTCGTCCCGTGTACCGGGTTGGATTTCAATGTAATATCGCCGCCGAGGTTGCGGGCCATTATGCGCACATGCGCAAGCCCGATACCCTCGCCCGGCACGTTCTGGTTTCCCGAACGGCGAAACAATTCAAAAACGCGGTCATGGTCTTCAGGCGCAATGCCACGGCCGTTGTCGCTGACGTCGATAAAAATGCGTCCGTCGCGCTCTTGCCGGCCCTTGATCTCGATCTGGATCGGACGGTCCGGATGCCTGTACTTTATGGCATTGTCAAGGAGATTGCCCAGAACCTGTTCGAGCGCCAAACGGTCGGTGAAGACCGGCGGTGTCGCAATGTCTATCGAGGCTTCGCCCTCGCTGTCCGATATCTGGTGCTGGACCGCCCCGACTGTGGATTCGGCGAGGTCGGTCAGGTCGACCCGTTCCGCCTTGAGCGCGCGCCCGCCTTCACGCGAGATTTTGAGGATTGCGTTGATCAACCCGTCCATCTTGCGCGTCGAGGAGCGAATGAACCCGATGGCCTCCGGCAAGTCCTCCAGCGCTGTCTGGCGGGCTTCGACGATCACAGGGTCCGTGCTGTCTTCCGGGTGCTTTGCCACCAGCGCGTTGATCGGGCTGAGGGCCGACTCGAGTTCGGACGTGAAGCCCATGATATTGACCAGCGGCGCCCGCAGATCGTGGGTCACGATATAGGCGAACCGCTGCACTTCTTCATTGGCACGCCGCAGGTCGGTCGTCCGTTCGGCCACCCGCGCCTCGAGATCATGGTTGAGAGCTTCGACCTCGGATCTGGCGTAATCGAGCTCGCGGGTGTAGCGCAGCACCATCCATGCGGCGCCGCCCACCACCGCGATAATCACCAATGCTGCGATCAGCGCCACGATGCGCAAGGCATTGGCTGCACCGCGCTGATCGACAATCCCGTTAAAGGTCCGCTCGTCGGCTGCCGCGATCACTGCATCGAGCAGCGTACGCATGCGCGTCATCATCTGCTCGCCGGTATCTGTCGTGACAATCGCCAGGGCTTCGTCAGACTGACCGGCGGCGGCCAGGTCGATGGTTTGCGACAGTTCGGCGAGCTTGTCATTGATATCGATCTGCATCTGAGCCATAGGCTCGTCCGCCTGAGGATAGGCGGCGAGAACCGCCGCAAGTCGGTCATAGGCCGGCTGTATGCGACCGATCGCATTCTGATACGGTTCGAGATAGGCGTCATCGAGCGTTAGCAGGAAGCCACGCTGGGACGATTGCGCGTCCTGGAGCAGATTGCGCAGCTCGACAGCAGCCTGCCGACCTTCGCGGGCTTCCACAACTTCTTCGAAATAGACCTGGGTGCGCTCGACCAGCCAGATGGTCGCTGCGACCACTCCGATCAACGCCAGCAGACCCACGATGATGAGCGCAAGGCTATAGCGGGCAAAGCCCTTGGATGTAATCGGCATCTTGCTGGGATGAGGCCCGGAGTTCAAACTTTGTTGATCCCCTTTTGCAGCATATCCTTGCGCAAGACAAGTTGCTCCTTGCGGGTTGACTTGCAGGCCGGTCCATCGTCACCCATATTCAGTCAAAAGGAGTAGATGTGGCCGACAAGACACCGACCCGTAGCCCCAATCAGCGCCCCCAGACAGCCAAGGCAAGCGGCGCGATCGCCGATTTCGTTGCCAAAGTGGGAGCGATGGCCGAAGCGCGTGAACCGATGGCCGCCGGGCAGCGAGGGCGCCTGTTGTTCGCCATGGATGCGACGATGAGCCGCCAACCCACCTGGGACATGGCGTGCCAATTGCAGTCGGAAATGTTCGAGACCGTCGCCAAGACCGGCGGGCTCGATGTGCAGCTCATCTATTTTCGTGGGTTTGGAGAGTGCCGGGCATCCAAATGGGTGTCGGACGCCCGCAGCCTTGCAGGGCTGATGACCGGCATCGATTGCCGCGGCGGCCACACCCAGATTTCCAAGGTGCTGTCTCACGCCCGTACCGAGCACAAGACGAAAAAGATCAATGCTATTGTCTATGTCGGCGACGCCATGGAAGAAGACATCGACCGGCTGGCGCAAAAGGCTGGCGAACTGGGTCTTTTGGGGTGCCCGATGTTCATCTTCCAGGAGGGCCATGACGGCGTGGCGGAAAGCGCGTTCCGAGAATTTGCGCGCCTCACCAAGGGCGCCTACGCGAAGTTCAACGCCGGCGCCGCCGCCGAGTTGGCGGCGCTGTTGCGTGCCGTCGCCGCCTATGCCAGCGGCGGGCGGTCGGCCCTGAAACTGCAGGGGAGTGGGTCGGCGCGCCTGCTCCTCGAACAGCTCTCATGATCTGGCTTTTCGCGGCTGGAGCCGTCGCTCTCGTTGTTGCCTATTTTTCTTCGCTGTTCATCTCGGGCGAAATTCGCAAGCTCGTGCGCGCGCTGCGCTGGCTGGTAGGCGGGGCAATGGTTGCAGGCGCCGCCTTTCTGGGCATACGCGGCCAGATGATGATCGCCAGTATTTTGGCCGCTGGCGGGATCGGCGTTCTGATGCGGGGACGGCTCGGACCGATCGATTTCGGGGCCGGCATGGCGAGCCCCAATACAGCGTCCACCGTTTCTTCCACCTTCTTTTCGATGCGGCTCGACCATGACACCGGTTCGGTTTCGGGCACCGTGCGGGCCGGGCATTTCAAAGGCCGCGAGTTGGCCGATCTTTCGGCAGAGGAATGCTGGGCGCTTTATGACGAAGTCTCCGACGATCCCGACTCGATCGCCTTGCTGGAAAGCTGGCTCGATGCCAATCGGTCCGGCTGGCGCGACTATTTCGCCGCCGAGTTCGGCATGGAAACCGAGGCTGGTGCCGACGAGGAAAAACGCGAAGCAAGCGGCGCGGTCAACACCACCGAGGAAGCCTACGAAATCCTGGGCCTCAAACCCGGCGCAACGCCCGATGCCATCCGTTCGGCGCATCGCGCGCTCATGAAAAAGATGCATCCTGACGCCGGCGGATCGGCGTTTCTGGCCGCCAAGATCAACCAGGCCAAGGATATGCTTCTCAAGCACGCCACGGAGACGCGAAAGCGCTGATCGCGGCTTTTTAGGAACGTTCCCCTTCGCGTTGCGTTGGGTCCCCTTTGTCTATGGGGGAATTGTCATGAAGACTTTCGTCATCAACGCGCCGGTATTTTTCGGCTCCCTGATCATTATCGGTCTTTTTCTCGCCGTTGGGCTCGTTGCGCCCAATCAGGCTGAAGTCTTTTTTAGCGCGCTGCAATCGACGATCCTCGAGAGTTTCGGCTGGCTCTATCTTCTGGCCGTCGGCATCATGATGATCGCCGTTCTGCTAATTGCCGCCTCGCGGTTCGGCAACCTCAAGCTCGGTCCCGACGATTCGACGCCGGACTTTGCCTATCACTCCTGGATCGCCATGCTCTTTGCCGCCGGCATGGGCATTGGCCTCATGTATTACGGCGTCGGCGAGCCCGTTAGCCATTATGCGGCGCCTCCGACCGCAGAGCCCTATACGATCGATGCGATCCGAGAGGCGATAACGGCGACCTTCTTTCATTGGGGCGTTCATGCCTGGGCGATTTATGCGGTCGTCGGTTTGGCGCTCGCCTATTTCGGCTATCGCTTCAACCTGCCCCTCACCATTCGCTCCGGGCTCTATCCCCTGCTCAAGGAAAAGATCAACGGACCCATCGGGCACGCCGTCGATATCTTTGCCATCGTCGGCACCGTCTTCGGTCTTGCGACCTCGCTCGGCTTCGGCGTCAACCAGATCGGCGCGGGGCTAGAATACCTCATCGGATTTCCCAACACGCCCGAAGTGCAGGTCGCGCTCATTGCCGGCATCACTGCGGTCGCCACCATTTCAGTCGTCACAGGGCTGGACAAAGGCGTCCGCATTCTTTCGGAAGCCAACCTCGTCGTCGCCGTTCTCCTCATGCTCTTTGTGCTGATCGTCGGCCCGACCGGCGAGTTGATGCGCGACCTCGTTCAGAATGTGGGCCTGTATCTCGACCGCTTCGTCCTGATGACGTTCAACCTTTACGCCTACGATCCGCGCTCATGGACGGACGACTGGACACTGTTTTACTGGGCGTGGTGGATTTCCTGGTCGCCGTTCGTAGGGATGTTCATCGCGCGCATTTCGCGTGGACGCACGGTGCGTGAATTCCTCGTTGCCGTGCTGTTTATCCCGGCAGGCTTTACCTTCATCTGGATGACGGTATTCGGCAACACGGGCATCATCGTGGACATGACATCCGCCGCCGGGGCATTGAGCACCGCGATTGCCGACGACATATCGGTAGGATTGTTTCAGTTCTTCGAATATCTGCCGTTCTCGGGTGTCACATCAACGCTGGCCATCATTCTAGTCGCTGTGTTTTTCGTCACGTCGTCTGATTCAGGATCGATGGTGATCGATACGATCGCGGCCGGCGGGGAAACCAACACGCCCACGATCCAGCGCGTGTTCTGGTGCGTTCTCGAAGGTGTCGTGGCATCGCTGTTGCTGCTTGCCGGCGGACTTGCCGCCCTGCAGGCGGCGACGATCGCATCGGCACTGCCGTTCGCCCTCGTCATGCTGGCGCTCATCTTGTCGCTGTTTATCGGCATGCGGGCCGATCTGGGCTCCATGGCTGCTGTCGGCAGCGCTTCGCTTCCGCAACCAGCAAGTGGTGTGACCTGGCAACGCCGGTTGGCCATGATGCTCAAGGCCCCCACGTCGCACGATGTCGATGCCTATATCGACACCGACGTTTCTGCCGCACTTGAGGCGGTGAAGGCAGAGCTCGACAAACGCGGTCGCGCCACGGACATCACCCGCAACGACACGACGGGCGCGGTGTCTCTTACCGTACCGGCGGACGGTGTCCGCGACTTCGTCTATGGCGTGCACCGCGCCGAGCACAAGCTGGCGGCGTTCTCAGCGCTCGAAGCGTCTCGGCCCGATCTACGCTATGAGGCGCGCACCTATTTCTCGGATGGAAGCCGCGGTTACGACATCATGGGCATGAGCCGCGACCAGATCATCACCGACGTCCTGGTGCAGTTCGAGCGCTATCTGGCGCTTGTGGCGTCGCCGGCTTCCCAGATCCTGACCGGTGCTCCCGAGCATGCGCCCGAAACCGTCGAAGTCAGTAGTTCTTCATCTTGAGGTGAGGAATACCGGCGTCCATGAATTCGTCGCCAAAGGCAACAAATCCCAGGCGGGCATAAAAGCCGATCTTGTCCGCCTGGCTCTCGAGATAGCAGCGCGTCTCGCCGTGCTGATGGGCGACTTCGACGGCGTAGTCGATCAATTGCGCACCAAGTCTTAGCCCGCGATGCGACGCTGCCACTGCGACCCGACCGATCTTGGCGTGTTGCTCCTTGAAGAGGATTCGTGCGACCGCAACCACCGCGCCATCCATGATGCCAACCACATGGGTGGCCGTCATGTCGTCGGTGTCGTGCTCTAGCTCTTCGGGGACATTCTGCTCGATGATGAACACCTCACGCCGCAGCGCAAAGCCCAGATTGCAGAGGGGCGAAAACACCGGCACAGTCAGGAATATGCAGCCCGGTTGAGACATGATCAGAGCTTTTGCGCCCCCGCCTGCCGCATTGCGGCAAGGATCAGATAGGCGCTAACGCCCACGCCCGCCGCCAATAGCAAAAGCTGCACCGGCCAGGCCAATCCCGACGTCATGACCCAAAACGTGTTGATCGTCGGCACGCCCGCCAGCAGCACTGCATATAATATCCGCATTCCCGTCTCCTCCCAACTTTCCCCTGTCTATATCGGCAGGGCCGTCATGCAAAGACGCTGGCGCCCCGATCGGCCGTGCCGACGAGCTGACGGAATCCTGCGAACAATTCGCGTCCCATGCCGAAATGTTCATGCTCGAGATTTTCCGTTGCCGGCGTCCGGGCCAGGAAGGCGCGTTCGTCACCCAAATAGGTGAGCGTCCCCGCTTCCGCATCGAGCCGCAGCATGTCGCCTTCGCGGATCTTGGCAATCGGACCACCATCTGCAGCTTCCGGCGTCATGTGAATGGCCGCCGGCACCTTGCCCGAGGCCCCCGACATGCGACCGTCGGTCAAAAGAGCGACCTTGATCCCACGGTCCTGAAGGATACCCAGAGTCGGCGTCAATTTATGAAGTTCGGGCATGCCCACTGCCCTTGGCCCCTGAAACCGGATGACCGCGATAAAATCGCTCGTCAACTCGCCGGCTTTAAAGGCATCGAGCAGACCCTGCTGGGTGTGGAAGACTTTGGCGGGTGCTTCGATGACCCGGTTTTCCGGCTTGACCGCCGAGACCTTGATCACCGATTTGCCCAAATTGCCCGACAGCAGCTTCAGCCCGCCGGTCTTGGCAAACGGCTCTGTCGCCTTGGCCAAAACCTTGGGATTGCCGCTCTCTTTTGGCGCCGGCTCGAAGCTCAGTTCTTCTTCGATATAGCGCGGCTCCTTGGTGTAAGCCTCCAGCCCCTTGCCCCACACGGTCGTTACGTCTTCGTGCAGATAGCCTGCATCGAGCAGTTCGCGGATCAGGAACCCCATGCCCCCAGCGGCGTGGAAATGGTTCACGTCAGCCAGCCCATTGGGATAGACGCGCGCGAGAAGTGGCACGACGTCGGAAAGCGCCGACATGTCGTCCCATGTGATCCGAAGACCTGCCGCATTGGCCATGGCAACCAGATGCATCGTATGGTTGGTCGATCCGCCCGTCGCCAGAAGGCCTACCAGGCCGTTGACGATCGATTTTTCGTCGATCACATGCCCGGCCGGGGTATATTCATTGCCCTGCGCGGTGATGGCTAAAGCGCGCTTCACGGCCGCTTTGGTCAGCGCATCGCGCAACGGCGTGCCCGGATTGACAAAGCTTGCGCCCGGCAGGTGCAGGCCCATGATTTCCATAAGCATCTGGTTGGAATTGGCGGTGCCGTAGAACGTGCAGGTGCCGGGGCCATGGTATGATTTGCTCTCGGCTTCGAGCAGCTCGGCGCGTCCGACCTTGCCTTCCATGAACAGCTGGCGCACCCGCGCCTTTTCGTCGTTCGGCAGACCGGTGGTCATCGGGCCGGCAGGAATGAACACAGCCGGCAGATGCCCGAAGGTCAACGCTGCGATCACCAGACCCGGCACGATCTTGTCGCAGATGCCAAGATAGGTCACCGCATCGAACATGTTGTGCGAGAGGCCGACAGCCGCCGACATGGCGATCACGTCGCGCGAAAACAGCGACAAATCCATACCCGTCTGGCCCTGAGTCACGCCATCGCACATCGCCGGCACGCCGCCCGCCACCTGCGCCACGCCACCCGCATCGCGCGCCGCCGCACGGATCAGGTCGGGATAGGTCTCGTAGGGCTGATGGGCCGAGAGCATGTCGTTATAGGCTGTGATGATCCCGAGGTTGAGCGCCTGATCTCCGGCCAGCGCCGCCTTGTCGGTCGGCCCGCAGGCCGCAAACCCATGCGCGAGATTACCGCACGAGAGCGCCGCCCGGTGCACGCCCTTGTCGCGCGCCTTGTCGAGCCGGTCGAGGTAATCGCGGCGCGAGAGTTCCGAGCGCGCGGCGATACGATCGGTCACGTCCTTGATTGCGGTCTTTACGGTCATTGTCGCCTCCTGAGCGAGGAAAGGTGGAGGGCAGAAATCGGGTTGGCGTTACGGACACCAATAGAGCGATACGGGCACATGGCTCTGAGAGAGCACTGCGCGCACCGGCATGGCTTCGACCGGTCCGGTCTCGAGCGCCTTGTCGAGCGTTTCCGCTTTCTCCTCTCCTTCAATATGGAGATAGAGGGAGCGGGTATCGAGGACCTTGGGCAAGGTTAGCGTCACGCGCGGTTCACCCGCCCCCGGTGCGCGAATGGCCAGCGCGGGCCCTGCATTGCCCAGCGCGTCTTCCAGCGTATCGCCGCCGGGAAAAAACGATGCCGTGTGCCCGTCATTGCCCATGCCAAGGATCACCGCATCGAACGGGCTCGGAACGGCGGCCAGCCGCTCGTTGGTCTTGGCGATCCCTTCGGCATCGGGTGCTTCGCCGCCCGAATAGAGCGGCACGAAAATCGCCTCGGCGGCAGGGCCGGCCAGAAGGTTGTCCTTGACCAGCCCGGCATTGGAGCGATCCGAGCTTTCATGCACCCAGCGCTCGTCGACCAAAGTGATCGTGACGTTCTCCCAATCGACATCGTCACGGGCCGAAAGCACCTCGAAGAACCGCTTCGGCGTCGAGCCGCCCGATACAGCGAGCGAAGCCCTGCCGCGCTCATCGAGGCCCGCATTGAGATTGTCGGCAACCGCCTCGGCCAGCGCCTCGGCCAGCTTGTCGCGATCGGAAAACACGTTGCGCTCGATGGTCATGGTCTATGCTCCGAAAAAAAGATGCGGGCTGGCAGCGGGGATCAGTAATCCCCTTCGTGCCAGGTCCGTCCGTCACGCTCGATCAGCGCGACCGAACCGGTTGGCCCCCAAGTACCAGAGGTATAGGTCTGGGGCGCGTCGGACGAATTGTCCCAGGCTTCGCGAATGGGATCGATCCAGCGCCACGCCGCTTCGAGTTCGTCGCGGCGCATGAACAACGTCTGGTTGCCGCGAATGACGTCGAGCAGCAGCCGCTCATAGGCTTCCGGGGTTCGTTCATTGAACGTTTCGGCGAACGAGAGGTTCAGCGGCACTTCGCGCAGCCGCATGCCCCCGGGGCCGGGATCCTTGATCATCAGGAACAGCTTGACGCCCTCGTCGGGCTGCAGCCGGATCACCAGCCGGTTGGGCTTTGGCGCCCCCTCGGCGTGATCGAAGATCGAATGGGGTATGGCACGGAACTGGATGACGATTTCCGATACACGATTGGCCAGCCGCTTACCCGTGCGCAGATAGAACGGCACGCCCGACCAGCGCCAGTTTTCGACCTCGGCCTTGATCGCAACGAAGGTCTCAGTTTTCGATCCCTTCTTGTCCTCGGGCAGTTCGTCCTGATAGCCGGCGACCGAGCCACCATTCACCGCGCCGCCCTTGTATTGTCCGCGCACCGTGCACTTGGAGACGCTTTCGCCCGTAATGGGCTTGAGCGACCGCAAGACCTTGAGCTTTTCGTCGCGCAGCGCATTGGCATCGTCCGATGCCGGCGGCTCCATGGCGACGAGGCACAAAAGCTGCATCATGTGGTTCTGGACCATGTCACGCAGCGCGCCGGAATCATCGTAATAGCCGCGCGTTCCCGCGCCCACGTCCTCGGAAACCGTGATCTGGACGTGGTCTATATGGGCAGCATCCCAGATGGGTTCGAACAAGATATTGCCGAAGCGAAGGGCCAGAAGGTTCTGGACGGTCTCTTTGCCCAGATAATGGTCGATGCGATAGACCTGATCTTCGGCGAACACTTCCGAGATGGCATCGTTGATTTCCATCGAGGATGCCAGATCGTGGCCGAGCGGCTTTTCCACGACGACCCGCGCGTCGCGGCGCCAATAGCCCTTGTTGTCGAGATATTCGCAGATCGGCCCGAACAGCGATGGCGCGACAGCGAGGTAGAAGGCACGCACGATCTCGGGATCGGTGCGCAGCGCCTTTTCGAGGTCAGCCCAGCCGTCCCGGTTGGACACGTCATTGGCGACATAGGAAAAGCACGAGATGAATTTGTCGACCGTCGCCTTGTCCTGATAGTCGGCTTCCACGAACTCGGTCACCGCATCGCGGGCCAGTTTCTGAAACGCCTTGTCGCTCATTTCGGTGCGCGACACGCCGATGATGCGCGAGCGCTCATCGAACTGACCGTCGGCAAATCGGTGGTAGAGCGCAGGGATCAGCTTGCGCTTGGTGAGGTCGCCCGTCGCCCCGAAGACGACATAGTCGAAGGGCTGGACCGGAATGATACGTGCGGACAAGGACGGGCCTCCGTCGGTTCAGGATATATCGGCTGTGGCAGCGTTCTGGCAGGCCAGGATGACGGCGCCGTGCAGCGGCTCGGCGCGCGGCATGCACACATAGTCGCCATAGCGGATTTCGAGCAGAGGCAGCAGCCTTTGCCCAAAGCCGCCGACGACGGCCAGCCTGTTTGCACCACAGGATTTGAAGTAAGACACGTAGCGGTCGATAAAGCCAAGCTCGATCTCCATGAGATCGAGCGCCACGGGATCGCCCTTGTCGAAATAATCCATGAACAACGGCATCAGCGCGCCGTAATCGGCGGGTTGACGCTTGTCGAAGCTCCAGGCCATCACCGTGTTTACGTCGCCGCCCAATTGCTTGATCACAGCCTTGGTCAGGGGCGATGTCGGCACCAGCCCGTCATCGGCCTCGACCGCATACCGCACCAGTTCGCGCCCTAAAATTGCGCCCGACATCTGGTCGCCGATGTGAAAGCCCCAGCCACCGACCTGGAAACGCTGGCCATCGACCAGCGCCATGCCCGCCGATCCGGTGCCCACGATAATCACCGCCCCGTCTTCGCCCTCATGGGCGCCGGCACGGGCGATATCGATATCGTCATAGACCGTTACCTTTTCGAACGGCCAGTCGCGCAGGGCAAAGGCTTCGCGTGCGGAGGGCAGCCGCGCCCCAGCCATGCCAAAGCACGCCTGGGTCTGGGTCGTCGCGGCAAAATCGAGCCCGGCCATCGCAAAGACCTGACGCGTGCCTTCCTGGATCGAAAAATACGCCGGATCACCGCCCTCGAGCTGAAGGTTGGAGCGTCCACCCCTCGCCTCGGCGAGCGTTCTAAGATTGGCGTCGGCAAGCCGGATGCGGCAATTGGTGCCACCGCCATCAACGCCGAGAAAATATTTGGGCACGATCGGGTTCGCTCCGGAATCTGGGCTTTCGGTCCTTGATGCATGCGCATAGGACGAAAGTATTATAAGGTCAAATCGTAATTGGGTCCGATTACCGGCCCAAGCATCGGCCAAAGCTTGCACTTTGCGCAAGCCCGACACACATTTGGTATTGAATGAAAGCGGAGGCCAGGTTTTGAGCGGTCATATCCTAGTGCTGGGCGGAGCACGATCGGGCAAGACGGCGTTGGCCGAGCAGCTTGCCATCCGCAACAGCAAATCCCCTGCCTATCTTGCGACAGCCGAAGCCCTCGACGATGAAATGCTCGAACGCGTCTCCGCGCATCAACGCTCGCGCGAAGGGCGGTTCACGACCATCGAAGAACCCCTCGAACTGCCCCAATCGATCTTCGCTGCGGCGCAAGCCCATGACGTGATCCTCGTCGATTGCCTGACGCTGTGGATCACGAATCTCCTCAGCATGGAGCGCGACGTCGCCGATGAAGTCGACATGCTGGTCGAGGTTCTTGGGGGGATCGAGAACACCCAGGTCATCCTGGTCTCGAACGAAGTCGGTCTCGGCATCGTCCCCGACAACGCTCTCGCCCGCACCTTCCGCGACCTCGCCGGCGCCGCCCACCAGGAACTCGCCGCCATCTGCGATCACGTCTATTTCGTCGTGGCCGGCATCCCCATGGTGGTCAAAGGCCAAGCGCCCACGGCTTGAGGTGTTGGGAAAGCGCGCTTGGTCCCAACCCGCTCCCCAAGGGAGAGGGTGGCCGGCAGACCGGTGAGAGGGCCTTGAGCGCCCGCCCAATCAGATCACAAGCCCTACAAGCGCCCACACCGGCAAAATCGCCAGCGCGATCACCATGGCCCGGTCATAAAGCCGCACAGCCATCCCGATATCGTCCGCAGTCAGCAACCGCTTCCCCTCGCCCATCCTGGGCAAATCCACCATCTCGCCATCATAAGCCCGTGGTCCACCCAGCCCGAACCCCAGCGCCCCGGCCATGGCCGCTTCCGGCCAACCGGCATTGGGCGAGGCATGGTGCGGCGCATCGCGCTTTGCCGCCGCCCAGGCCGCTTGCCCATCGGCGTCCGGCATGAGCCGCGCCGCAAACGCAAACAGCAACGCCGTCAGCCGCGCCGGGATGAAATTGACAAGATCATCGAGCTTGGCGCCCGCCCATCCGAACGCCGCATAGCGCTCATTGCGGTGCCCGATCATGGAATCGGCGGTGTTGATCGCCTTATAGACAGCCGCTCCCGGCAGCCCGAACAGCGCGAGATAGAACAGCGGGGCGATCACCCCATCGGAGGTGTTTTCCGCCAGCGTCTCGACGGCTGCGCGCGACACGCCCGCTTCATCGAGCGCACTTGTATCGCGCCCCACGATTTCACCCACCGCCCGCCGCGCACCCTCGATGCCGTCCTGCCGCAGCGCCGTGGCCACCGCCATCACCGCATCGCGAAGCCCCTTCTGGGCCAGAAGCGTCGAGGCCAGCACCACCTCGATCACCCAACCCAGCCACACAAACCGCAGCACCGACTGGATGCCGAGCGTCACCACCAGCGTCGTCAGCACCACGACGACCATGCTCACGACGCCCAATCCCAACCGCGTCTCGAACGATTTTTCCGGGTCGTTGAACCGCGCTTCAAGCCCTTCGATGAGCTTACCGATCCACATCACCGGATGGCCGATCCTGTCGACCACCCACGCCGGATAGCCGACAAAGCGCTCAAGCACGGTCGCCAGAAACGCGATCATGCTCCTGGCTCCCGCGCCAGCGCCAGAATCGCATCGAGGTCGAGATGGGCTTCCAGATGCGCACCCAGCGCATCGAGCGTGGCGTCGATATCGGCATCAAAATCGAGCAGCGGATCAGTTGCGATCCCGAGCCGCGCCAGAAAATCGCGGCGGAAGTCGTCGGCAGCGAACAGTCCATGCAGATAAGTCCCCATCACCCTGCCATTGCCCGCCCGCGCGCCTTCCGGCGCCCCATCGACCATGGCAAAGGGCCGCCGCGTATCACCGCCCGTCGTCACGCCCATATGCATATGGTACCCGCTGAGCGCCAGCCCCGCGACGGCATCGACTGCGCGTTCCAATCGCAACTGCTTTTGCCCCTCCAGCCGCGTCGTGACGTCGAGATGCCCCAGACCCACCGTTTCCCCCGGCCGGCCCTCGATCCCCTCGGGATCGGCAACGCTTTGGCCCAGCATCTGGTAGCCACCGCATATCCCGAGCACATGCCCACCGGCCCGGATATGCGCAGCGAGATCGATATCCCAGCCTTGAAGACGGAGAAAATCGAGATCGGCCCGCGTAGCCTTCGATCCCGGCAGGATCACAAGCTTGGCGTCCCGCGGCAGCGCTTCGCCCGGCTGGACGATCACGAGTTTCACCCCCGGCTCACGTTTCAACGGATCGAGATCGTCGAAATTGGCGATGCGCGCAAACCGTGGCACGGCGATCACCATATCGCCCGAACTTGCATTATCGGCCTCAAGCGCCAGCACGTCCTCTGCAGGCAGACGATTAGCCTTGTCGAAATGCGGAACCACCCCGAAACAGGGCCGGCCCGTCCTGCCCTCGATAATCTCCCGCCCGGCATCGAACAGCGAAGAATCGCCGAAGAACTTGTTGATCAGCGTTCCCACGATCAGATCGGCATCGCTTTTCTCCAGAACCGCAAACGTTCCGACAATCGAGGCGATCACGCCACCACGATGGATATCGCCCACCAGCAGCACCGGCGCGTCGACCGCCTGCGCGAAGCCAAAATTGGCCAGATCGTCCTCGCGCAAATTGACTTCCGACGCGCTGCCCGCGCCCTCGACAATTACCAGATCGACATCTGCCGCGAGTTCAGCGAACGCATCCACCACGTCCGGCATGAACCGGGACCGCTCGGCGAAATAGGTGCGCGCGCTCATCGACCCGACGCGCTTGCCGCGCACCACCACCTGCGAACCAGTGTCCTTTTCGGGCTTGAGCAGCACCGGGTTCATCGCCGTCACCGAGGCTTTTCGCGCCGCCAGTGCCTGCAGAGCCTGCGCCCGCCCGATCTCGCCGCCATCGGTGGTCACCGCTGCATTGTTGGACATGTTCTGCGGCTTGAAGGGCGCAACGCTCAGCCCGCGATTGGCAAAGGCACGGCACAGCCCGGCAACGATCAGCGACTTGCCGACATCGGACCCCGTCCCCATAACCATCAGCACGCGCGCCATTAGGATGCCGCCTCGATGACATGGGCGTAAGAGCCCATCACCTTGCCGATCTGCGCGCCCATCGGCGCCATCTCGGTCCCAATCGCGTCGCGCGCCATAAACAGCGGCGGCAGATCGCTCGGCCCCGACCGCGAATAGTGAAACTCGTGCCCCAGAATCTCGCTACCCCATGGCAATGGCGAAGTATGCGACAGTCGCCGATAGCCCAGCACCCGCTTTGGCCGGTCTATCGCCGTCGAGACCGGCAGCAACCCGGTCATCTTGTGGACGGTGCCCTCGCGATCGGTCAGGGTCTCGCCGATCACCATAAAGCCCCCGCACTCGCCATAAATCAGCGCGCCCCGGTCGCGCGCAGCGACCAGCCCATTACGAAACCGTTCCGCCCCGGCCAGCGCGGCCCCGTGCAATTCCGGATAGCCCCCGGGCAAAAACACCGCGTCGCAATCGTCCGCCGGCCCCTCATCGCCAAGCGGAGAAAAAAACCTGAGCTCCGCCCCCGCCGCGTGCCACGCACCGAGCAGATGCGGATACAGAAACGCGAACGCCGCATCCCGCGCGATCGCAATCCGCTGTCCCAGCGGCGGCAGCGCGGGCACATCGTGCGCGTCACGAACCGGCGCGGCCATCGCGCCCAGCAGGCGGAAATCAATATGCGTGGTCATCACCGCACCGGCCCGCGCGATAAATTCTTCCACGCCCTCGATATCCTCGGGCAGCACCAGTCCCAGATGCCGCTCCGGCAGCGCCAGATCGGTGCGCCTCGGCACCGCGCCAAGACACGCCATGCCTGCGCGCGCCAGCGCATCGCGCAGCATGGTCTCATGTTTGTCCGAGGCCACCTTGTTGAGGATGACGCCAGCCACCCGCACATCATCGCGAAAGCTCGCAAACCCATGCACCAGAGCCGCCACCGATTGCGCCTGCCTGTCGCAATCGACAACGAGGATCACGGGCAGCCCCAGCGTCGCCGCCAAATCCGCCGTCGAACCCTTGCCATCAAGGGCGCTATCGAACAGCCCCATTACGCCTTCGACCAAGAGCATGTCGCGCCCGTCGGCATGCGCCCACGCCCGCCCTTTCAGCGTTTCGGCCGTCATCGCCCAGGGGTCGAGATTGATCGCTGCATCGCCCGCCGCGCGCGATAGAAATGTCGGGTCGATATAGTCGGGCCCGGTCTTGGCCGGCGCCACGCGATAACCCGAATTGACCAGCGCTCGCGCAATGCCGAGCGTGATCGCCGTCTTGCCCGACCCAGACCGCGGCGCCGCAATCACCAATCCGCGCGGAGCCTCAGCCAAACCGGTTCTCCCTCAGCGCCCCTACATACCAATCGAGCCCCTCGCGATAGCGCGAAACGGGACCTATCACGATGATGGCCGGAGTCGGGATATCGCCTGGCAGCGCATCCACCTGAGCCAGCGTCGTTTCGATCACCGATTGTTTCGGGGACGCGGCATGAGAAACGATTGCTACGCGATCCGCGGGATCACGCCCGCCGGCCAAAAGCTTTGCCGATATCGAGCCGAGATGTTTCACCGCCATATACATGACGATGACCGGCGCCGCCTTGGCCACTGCGTCCCAATCCGCGCCCTGCGGCACTCCGCCCTTGTCGTCGTGCCCGGTCAGAAACATCACAGCATGATTGGTGTCGCGATGGGTTACGGGGATGCCGGCATACGCCAACCCGCCCACCCCTGCCGTTATCCCCGGCACGATGCGGAATGGGATGCCTTCGCGCGCCAGCGTTTCGGTTTCCTCCCCGCCGCGACCAAACATCATCGGATCGCCGCCCTTTAAGCGCAGTACCTTTTTCCCGGCGCGGGCATAATCGATGAGCTTGAGCGTGATGTCTGCCTGTTTGGGCGAGGGCTTGCCGCCGCGCTTTCCGGCAAAAACGGTTTCGGCTTTCGGGTTGGCCATATCCAGAAACCCTTCGCCGACCAAAGCGTCGTAAACGACCACATCGGCTTCGCCCAGCGCATGATAGCCCAGCAGCGAGATCAGTCCCGGCGCGCCCGGCCCTGCCCCCACCAGCCACACCGAACCGGGCGCAAACGCAGCGAACCCGGCTCCATCGAGCCGGGCGAAATGACCTTGCGTTGGCGCCTTGCGGCGCAACCAGCCCAGCATCTCAAACTCCGCGTGCGTCCAAATCGATTACCGCTGTATAAAGCGTGCTTATGAGCAACGGCAACGCGTATCACCAACGGGGGCGCATCCTCATTCTAGGAGGAACAGGCGAAGCGCGCGCGCTCGCCAGCCGGCTCGTCGAGCAGGGCCGTGCCGTCACCTCCTCGCTGGCCGGCCGCACCGCAACGCCCAATCTGCCGCCCGGCGCTATCCGCGTGGGTGGGTTCGGCGGCGCAGATGGCCTTGCCGATTATATCAGGTCCAATGCGGTTTCGCTGGTCATCGACGCCACGCATCCCTTCGCCGCGCGCATTTCGTCAAACGCGGTTGCTGCCTGCGCCGCCACCGACACCGATTTTATACGCCTCGACCGTCCACAATGGCAGCGCCCCGAGGGCGCCGAGTGGATCGAGGTGCCCAATTTCGAGGCCGCCGCGCAAGCCCTGCCGCCCGATGCCAAGGTCCTGCTCACCATTGGCCGCCAGGAGGTCCCGGCCTTCTATCCTCGCACCGATTGCCAATTTGTCGCGCGCGTCATCGAACATCCGCGCGCCGCGCCGCAGTCCTGGCGCATCATCAAGGGGATGGGGCCCTTCGCCCTCGAAGACGAGCGCGCGCTCCTGCGCCGAGAAGCCATCACCCATCTCGTGAGCAAGAATTCAGGCGGCACTCACACCGTCGCCAAACTCGACGCCGCCGCCCAATTGGGCATCCCGGTGATCATGATCCAACGCCCAGAATTGCCGCCCGCCGCGACAGCGTCGAGCGTTGCCGATCTGCTTGAGATGATCGGGCTGAGATAAAGCAGGGCAGCAAGGCCCCCTCACCCGCCGCTCCGCGGCGACCTCTCCCCCAAGGGAGAGGTTGAAGTGGGCAAAACCAGCAGTTCGTTCTTAACCTCTCCCCTCGGGGGAGAGGTCGGCGCAACGCGCCGGGTGAGGGGGCCTTCACCAAGCCCACGGTCGCCCGCACATTACCCCACAGCCCTGCCGAACCGCCCCACATCAATCGGCGTATCGGCCTTCCCCAGCGCACAGGTCACATTCCCAGCCACCTGCTTGGCCAGCAGCAATGTCCCGGCCTTGAGTGCCGCGGCCTCGCACACACCCGCCAGCCCCGTCGCCGCGTCCACCGTCTCGGACGGGGTGGCCAATCGCTTGCGTTCCCTGTCGATCTCGCGGCGGGTGAACACCCGCAGAGGCACGCCGAACGCTTCCGCCGCCTCGACGATCGCCGCTGTCTTGGCATGCGACTCTATCGTCGCCAGTGCCGCCACAGCGTGATTGGCTATGCAGGCTTGGGCCAGGCTCGAACGCACCAGCGACACCACCTCGTCCGTCGTCGCCTTGCTCGTCGCCCCAATCCCGATCACGATGGTTTTGGGATGCACAAGCAGGCCCGGCCCGGGTGCGGGATTTTCCGTCAACCGCAAAAGCTGACTGCCTGCCGCCGAGACGGGATAGCCGGCCAATTCCAGCCACCCCGACAAGCCCTCGACCTTGAGCTTTTCGCCCTTGAGCAGCGCGGCCATCAGTGGACGCACGGCATCGGGGTTGGCGACCACATAGCCCGGCGGCGGATCCTCCAGCGAAAAATCGTAAAGCGTATCCGAGCTCGAGGTGATCCCCGCCGTGCCCTTGAAACCGTCGGCGATCCAGCGCGCCAGCGCATTGGCGCCCCGATGGCTGCCAAGCAGCGGCACCGCCATCTTGCCGTCCGCCGAAACAGCAACCACAGCCGGCTCCGAGGCCCGATCTCCAAGCTCGCCCAGAAGCCGGATCAAGACGCCCGCCGCGCAGACCCCAACGATCGGTGTCCGCGCAGCATAGGCAGAATTGACCAGGGGCGCGGCATCCCCACGCCCCGCGCCGCACAAATGGACGGGCACGCCGAGCAGTTGCGCGATGTGACGCGCAGTCTCGTCGCCGCGAGGGGAGGTGGAAAAGACGAGCGGGGTTTTCACGCTGGATGGTTTAACTTGAGTGAGCGAGTTCGGTTTTCCCGCCTAGCACATAGAACCCACCCCGACAATCCAGCCCTCTTCGTCGAGCACCGCAGATCGCTCCGCAGGGGAAAGGCCTGCCGGCTCGCCGAGCAGGGCCAGAAGCGATCCATCCCGGTCTGCCGCCGCGAAGCGCGATGCCACCATTTCGACCTGCTGCCTATCCTTGATCGCGCCAGATATCTTGGGCACCGGATAGAGCGAGGGATAGATCTCGGCGAGGATGATCGGGCGATCGAGATTCGCTGCAAAACCGGTTTCGAACGGCCAGACGGCGACGGCTCCCTTAAGGGCTGGGTCGTTGCGCAATGCCTCCAGCCGCGCGATGCCGAGCAAAGCCTGCGACCCGACCGAGCCAGTATAGCTCATCTGCCAGACCGGCTTGGCGCTGCGCACCATCGCCTCGACGATGCGCCTCTCCCTCAGCCCATTGGCCAGATCACGCGGCTTGGTCGGTGTGAGCCCGGAATATGTCCGCCCATGCGGATGCCCCCAAAAGCGCGGCCAATCGGGCAGAAATTGGTTGAGCCGCGCCGCCAGTTCGAACCGATTGGAGCGATTATCCGGCCCGTCTTCGACCATTCGCGCCAGCATGGCCCATAGCGCCTCCCAACTGTCCTCGCTTGCTAAATGCCGCGCGGTGCCCGCGGGATAGCCGAACGGAAAGTCGAACCCCACCAGCATGCGCTCGCCGGTCTTCAACGCATCGCGGCAGGCTTGCCTGATCATTGTCATGGCAGCATCGCGCGTTGCGATATTGACGCTGGTCACCGCCTCAGGTCCACGCGCCTCGGCGATCCAGATTGAATCCTTGCCACGCTTGGGCGCGTTTGCCGCAGACCAGTCGACGGCCAGAATGCGATCGAACCGCATCAGGGTTTTATGCGCGCCACGCTGTCACGCGGCACGAGATGCACCGGCAGTTCGATGATCGGGAGTTCGCTGCGTGTCCGGCGCTCGATGATGTCGAGCACCAGATTCATCGCATGCCGCCCCATTTCTTCCTTGGGCTGATGCACGGTGGTCAGTGCCGGCACATAGGTGTCCGCCAGAACGATATCGTCGAACCCCATCACCGACACATCACCGGGCACGGAAATGCCGTAGCGATGCAGTTGCGAGATGAACCCCATGGCCGCCTCGTCATTGGGCATGAACATGGCCGTGGGCCTGTCCTTGAGCGAAAGATAACTCTGCGCTGCCGACCGACCGCCGATGGCGGAAAACCCGCCTTCGAAGAAATAAGTATCGTTGATCGCGATCCCGGCCTCGGTCATCGCTCGCCGCAGCCCGTTGGCGCGGGCGCGCCGCACCGGCGCCCGGTTGGGACCATAGGCGTGGCCGATCTTTACGTGCCCCATCTCGATCAGATGACGCCCGGCGATATAACCGGCGCGTTCGTTGTCGATCAGAATGTGGGGCACGCGCACATGGCCGCGCTCCTCGCACATGGCAACGATCGGCGGCGTGCCGGAATAGAGCTTTTGCAAAAGCTTCATGTCCCGCTCGGCGATCTCGTGGCCCGACAGGATGATCACCCCGTCCACCTTGGAGGTCCGCAAATTGGAGAGGATCAAGTCCTGCGTGCCGCCGGGGCTGGGATTGGCAATCGTGATTGAAAAATTGGACGCCTCGGCGCGCCGTTGTATGCCGCGAAAGATTTCCGAATAATAGATGTTGCCGATATCGTGCGCCACGACCAGGACGGCGCTTGCGCGCTGCAGCTTGAAATTGCGCGCGGTTTCAGACTGCACATAGTGCAATTCCTCGACAGCCTCGGTCACCTTGCGGCGGGTTTTCTCGGTCACCGTCTCGGGAGAATTGAGCGCGCGCGAAACCGTGGCGGTCGAAACCCCCGCATGCCGCGCGACATCCCCGATTGATGGCCGTTTCACCGTGCCCCCCAAAACTCCTCGCCTGATCTTCTAGCCTATTTGCCAACGGTGGCAAGTTCAGCCGTCAGTCCATGATGTTTGTGCCCTGGCGGGCAGGCCGAATGGTCCGACAGCGCTTCGATGATCCGGCATTCGCGCACGACGCCGCCGTCATGAGTGTGCAACAGGTCTGAAAGCTCGTCCCGCAGCCGGGTCAGCCCTGAAATTTTCATCTCGACTTCAACCAACCGCTCGGCCACCAGCGCATCGATATCCTCGCAGGGTTGCTCCGGGTGCGCGGCAATCGTCAGAAGATGCCGCACCGCCTCCATGGAAAACCCGAAGGCGCGGGCATGGGCGATGAAATTGAGCCTGTCGAGCGCTCCCTTGCCGTATCGGCGCTGATTACCCTCGGTGCGCGGGGGCGGCGGCATCAGGCCAACGGTTTCATAATAGCGGATCGTTGCGACCTTGATGCCCGTATGCCGGGCCAGATCGCCGATGGAATAATCTGACGGCACCATCAAAAATACCTCTTGAACCTCTGGTGACTAGAGGTCCTATATCGGGTGTCGTCACACAATACGCAACTCTCCGGACGACATTCCCATGGCCTGCACCCATTCGCACGAACCGCAATTTGAAGGGCTGTCGCCCGATTACAAGCGGCGGCTGATCGCCGTCATGGTGATCAATTTCGCCGGATTTGCCATGGAGATGTCGGCTGGCGCCCTGTCGGGCAGCCAGGCTCTCAAGGCCGACGCGCTCGACTTTTTCGCCGATGGCGTCACCTATCTCATCTCGTTCCTCGTCATCGGCCAGCCTTTATGGATGCGGTCCTCGGCAGCCATCGCCAAGGGCCTCTCGCTGCTGGTCATGGGTCTGTGGGTGGCCGGCTCGACGCTTTACCAAGTGCTCTATATCGGCATGCCGCAGGCTGAAATCATGGGCATTGTCGGCTTCATCGCCATGCTGGCCAACCTTGTCAGCGTCTGGCTCCTCATGGACTACGCCAAGGGCGACGCCAATGTACGCTCTGTATGGCTGTGCTCGCGCAATGACGCCATCGGCAATGTCGCCGTCATGGGCGCGGCGGGGCTGGTTTTCGTCTTCCAGTCCGGCTGGCCCGACCTCGTCGTCGCCGGCCTCATGGCGGCGCTATTCCTCCATTCGGCGACCCGGATTCTCATCCAGGCTCTTACAGAAATGAGGGGCGCCACACAGCATCATCATCACGAACATTTATGAGCCTTGCGCCAGCCGCAATCGCAGGCAAATTGGTGATTGATGATTCGACTTCTCGCCTGCACATTGCTGCTGCCGCTTCTCGCATTGCCCGCCCTGGGCAATGACTGGACGCGCTATGTCAATCCGCGCTTCGGATCGGCGGTCGATGTCCCTGCCAATTATCTCGCCGACGGCACGCCCAGCGTGCCCGGCGAGGGCAAGGTGTTTCGCGCCGATCACGGCCGCGCCAAGATCACCACCTGGGGCGGACCGACCCAGAACGCGGATTTCATGGCCGAAATCGCCCGCCGCATCGGCGCCGACGAGGGCGATGGCTGGTCGATTACCTACCGTTCGGAAACCCCCGACTGGGCCTCATGGACCGGCACGCGCGGTGGTCACGTCTTTTACGCCAAGGCAATCCTGACCTGTGGCGGCAGCCAGACGGCCAATGTCCGGCTCGACTACCCCGCCATGGACGTCCCCGCCTTCGACCCCATCGTCAACCGCCTCGGCATGAGCCTCGGCCAGGACGGCGCCTGCTTCTAGCAGGAACTAAAACTCGATCCCCGCCTGCGCCTTCACCCCCTGCTCCCGGAACGGATGCTTGACCAGCGTCATCTCCGTCACGAGATCGGCGATCTCGATCAACTCGTCCTTGGCGTTGCGCCCCGTCACGATAACATGCTTGTCGATCGGCCGATTGCGTAGCGTGGCGATCACCTCGTCGAGCGGCAGATAGTCGTAACGCAAACAGATGTTGAGTTCGTCGAGCAGCACCATCTGGTAGTCCGGATCGGCGATCAGTTCCTTCGCCCTGTCCCACGCCTGACGCGCCGCCAAGAGGTCGCGCTGGCGATCCTGGGTTTCCCAGGTGAACCCGTCCCCCATGGCGTTGATCGACACCTGGTCAGGAAAGTGATCCAGAATATCGCGTTCGCCCGTGTGCCATTTGCCCTTCACGAACTGCACGATCCCCACCTTGAACCCGTGCGCGATGCCGCGAAACACCATCCCGAACGCAGCAGTCGACTTGCCCTTGCCCTTGCCGGTATGGACGATCAGCAGCCCCTTTTCATTGGAATTGGCCTCGACCAGCTTGTCGCGCGCCGCCTTTTTCTTTCTCATCTTCTCCGCATGATAAGCATCGCGCTCCGCCTCGCTCATCAGATCGGTCTTTTTCGGCTGGCGTTCGGTCATTCTGGTTTCATCTCCGGCATTTTCGGTCCGTGCGGGCGCTGCGCTGGATTCCGGGAACAGGCCCCGGAATGACGGCTGAGAGTGTGCGTGGCGCCCTGCCAATTCCCACACCCGTCACCCCGAAATTTATTCCCGGGGTCCAGGAGCAGCGCCCCGTCACACGCATAATTTCCAATCGTCCCCATCATTCATCCACCAAATACGCAAACGCCGAATTGCTCCGCGGCGCCCAAAAGCCGCGTTCGCGGGCTTCGTTGAATTTTGCGATCAGCTCATCATAGCCGAACCGGTTGGCCGCGATCAGAAAGTCGCGCGTTGCCTCGTCCTCGACGAACGCGGCGAACGCCAGATCGAAATGGTGCGACTTGACCGCGCCCGTGGTCGCCGCGAACCCGAACATGAAATCGACTGTGGCGATGATTTCGAACGCGCCCCGATAGCCATGGCGCTTCATGCCCTCGATCCATTTGGGATTGACCACCCGCGCCCGCATCACTCGCGCCACCTCTTCCTCGAGCGTCCGCACCTTTGGCGTTTCGGGCCGCGAGGTATCGAGATGGTAGGCCGCCGGTTTTGCGCCCGAAAGCGTTTCGACCGCCGCCGATAGTCCACCCTCGAACTGGTAATACTGGTCGGAATCCAAAATATCGTGCTCGGCATTGTCCTGCACGTGCACCACAGCATCGGCCATTCTCAGACGATCGGCGAACAGCGCCTTTTCCGCAACGCCCTCCGCGTGCGCGCCGTAGGCATACTGCCCCGACGCCAGCACCGCCTCGGCCAGATCGGCCTTGTCGCGCCATTTCCCACTGTTGACAAGCTTGCCGACACCCGTGCCATACCCGCCCGGCGCCGCGCCGAAAATCCTATGCCCGGCCCGCAAACCGGCGTCATCCTGGCTGGCGCCCGCCGCCATCATGTCGAGCGCTTCGGTGCGCATGCGCGCCGCGATCGGATTGTCCTCGACCGGTTCATCGAGTGCGCCAATGGCGCGCACGGCCTTGTCGAAGAGGGCAATCTGTGCGGGAAACGCATCGCGGAACAGCCCGGAAATCCGCAGGGTCACATCCACCCTTGGCCGCCCCAATTTGGCGAGCGGGATGATCTCATAGCCCATCACCGAGAGCGACGCGCCCTGCCATTTGGGCCGCGCCCCGATCAGTGCCAGCGCCTGGGCGATATCATCGCCGCCCGTGCGCATGTTTGCAGTGCCCCAAACGCTCATCGCCAGAGACGTCAGCCACACGCCATGATCCTGGAAATGGCGCAGCAACAGATTTTCCGCCGCCTTTTGACCCAGCGCCCACGCCGTCTGCGTCGGGATCGCCCGGTTATCAACGGAATAGAAATTGCGCCCCGTCGGAAGCGTATCGATCCGCCCCCGCGTCGGCGCACCCGATGGCCCGGGGGCGACGAACTTACCGTCGAGCCCATCGAGCAACGCTCTGATCTCGTTTGGCCCCGAGGCTCTCAGACGCGGCCGGATCACCGTTTCGACAGTATCGAGAACGGCGCGCGTCGCTTGCCATTCAGCCGGAGCCTCCCGCCCCATCACCAATTGCCCGGCCAGCGCTTCGAGCCGTTCGATGGTGTCACCGGCACTGCGCCACACCCCGCCCGTATCGAGCACATCGGGCTTTGGCCCCGTCCAGGGCGCCGCCATCTCAAGATCAAGCGGATCGACGCCCAGCCGCAGATCATCGGCCAGCGCCCGGATCAACGAAGCATCGCCACCCTCGCCCTCCCCACGCGGCACCCGCGCAAAGGCCACCAGCAGATCACGCTCGAAATCACCCCCGGGCGCCTGCCCCAGAATGTGCAGTCCGTCGCGGATCTGGGCTTCCTTTAATTCACACAGAAAATTGTCGATCTTGGTCAGCGCCGCCGTCTCATCCTCGGGCAATCCGATATCGGCATCGAGCCGCGCGTCGCGGGTAAATTCCAATATCCTGCGCTTGAGACTTTCCAGCCGGCGCTGATCCATGCCCATTGCTACGTAATATTCATCAAGCAGCGCTTCGAGGTCTTTGAGCGGCCCGTAAGTCTCGGCCCGCGTCAGCGGCGGCACCAGATGGTCGATGATTGTCGCGCCGGTCCGGCGCTTGGCCTGCGTGCCCTCACCTGGATCGTTGACGATAAAAGGATAGAAATGGGGCACCTGCCCCCAGAGCACCGAGGGGTAGCTTTCCGAATCCAGCGCATTGGCCTTGCCCGGCAGCCATTCGAGATTGCCGTGCTTGCCATTATGGATCAGCGCGTCCATCCCGAACTCATGCCTGAGCCACAGATAGGCGGCGATATAGGCATGCGGCGGCACAAGATTGGGGTCGTGAAAACTGTCCTCTTCAGCCACATCATACGCCCGCGCCGGCTGCAACAGGACCGCGACATTGCCAAAAACCTTGACCGGCAAATGAATCCCATCTCCCCGCACAAACGGGTCGTCCTCCACCGCCCCCCAGCGCGCCGGCACGTCCTCGACGATGCAAGGATGCAGCGTTTCGAAAAGCTCCCGATACCGCGCCAACGACATCACCGCATCAGACACGCCATGCTGGGGCCGGGCATTGGTAGGCCCGGTCTGAATGTGTTCGATGAAAGCCGTGCCATCGTCCAGCGCACGATCCCGCGACACGCTCAGCGCACCCCTCAGGTGACCCGAAGGGTAGGATGAGGGGTGCGCCGAGTCTGCATCACCCACCGCCGGTAATGCCCCCACATCATACCCCGCCGCCGCGAACGCACGCAAAATCACGACGCTCGACTGCGGTGCGTCATACCCCACACCATTTGCCAACCGCCCATCGCGCAACGGATAATTGGCCAAAACCATCGCCACCCGGCGTTCACTTGGCGCCTTAGCCCGAAGCCTCGCATAATTTGCCGCCAACTCCACCGCCCGCGCCACGCCATCGGGTTCGGGCGCAAAAGATGTCAGCGGGCACTGCGTCCGCTCATGCCACACGGCCTCTGCCTTGTGCCCTACGATCAGCGCCCCGATCCGCCCGTCGATTTCGGGCAACACGACCTGCATGGCGAGGTCTTTTTGCGTCAGCCCGCGTGGATCGGCTTCCCACATGACCGGGGGACGCGACCCCTGCACGAGCTGGATCACCGGCGCGTCGGTCGAGCCAAACGGGTTCATCTCATGAGAAAGATCGCCTACCCCCAGGGCAAACCCGGTAAGATTGAAAATCGCCGCCGGTTGGATGTCCCCCAGCGCCTGGCGCACGAACCCCGCGCAGTCCTTCGCCTTGAGCGAGGACATGACCATCGGCACCGGCGCGAGCCCCCGACGCTCCAGTTCCCCGATCAGCGCTTCCAGCGTCGCCGTCCCCGATCCCTCGAGCACGGCGCGGTAAAACAGAATGGGCACATGTGCCGGCTTTTGCAGCCCTGTGCCGACCGGTTCGGGACACATTTGCCGCGCCGGCGCGCTAACGATCCCCCGCGCCCGATCCCAGAACCCAAAGGCCGGAAACGGCGTCGCCGCCGCGCCGATCGCTTCACCCCGCGCCAGCGCCCGAAACGCCTCAAGGATCGCATCGGCATTGTCCGGGCCACCGGCCAGAAACAGTTGATGCAGCGCGTGCCAGTCCGCCTCGGCCACCGTCGAGCGTCCCAAAAGCACCGGATCGGGAGTGGCATCGCCCGGCAGGAACGCCAGCGCGATACCCTTACGCCGCGCCAGCATCTCGATCTCATCGCACCCATAAGGCCAATAGGCCGAGCCGCCGATCAACCGGATCACGATCAGCCTGGCGTGGGCCAGCGTATCCTCGCACCATAGGTCGACCGAGAAGTTGTGCGTGAGCCGCATGAGATTGGCCAGTCGCAAGCCGTCCTCGCCCGCCCTGTCGGCGGCAGCGGCCAGCATGGCGAGTTCGCTATCGGCCGACGACGCAAACGCAAACGCGCCCGGCGTCTGGGCTAGATCGATCGCCTCGCCCTCCTGCTGCAGGGCTCCGGCCTGTGCGGCAAGCAAATGCATCAGGCGATCGCCTCCCTGAAACGCCGCGATCCGCGCACTTCGGCGCCCCCGGCCAGCTTCACGCGGAAATCGCCATCGCCCGATGGAATGATCTCGCGCACCTTGTCGCGATTGACGAGGTGCGAGCGGTGTACCCGCACCATGTCGGCCCCCGCCTCGATCAAAAGCGTGGCGAGACCGGAAAGCGAAATCCGCGCCAGTTGCGTCTCGCCCACGCCGTGAATCTCGACGTAATTGCCCGCCGCTGCAGCCCACTCGACGCGCCCGGCATCGATGATCAGCGTGCGCCCGCCCGATTTCAGCGTCACCCTGCCGGTTCGGCGCGCCTCCGTGCGCAGTGCTTGGGCCTCGCGCTTATGCTCCTCGAGCTGGCGCTGTAGCCCGAGCAGCAGGACGATCACCGCATAGGGCAGCAAATCCTTGCGATACTCATAGAGCAGATCGACGGGAAGATTGGTGGCAAAGACGTAAGCCTCACCAAACAGCGGCGGAAACAGCGCCGCCCGGAACAGGCTGAACAGCGTTACGTGCAGGAGAGAAAAAACCACGGTCCCAAGCCCGTGCCAGAGCAGCGCTCGCCCCCAGGTCTCGGGCGAGAACGGCATGCGCCGCTCGAACCAGACGAGCAGTGGCACCAGCAACAGGATCGCCAGCACCGAACTCATTTCCAAAACGATCGGCATGCGCGGATCGAGCGCGATGCCCTCGCGCTCCGCCTCGGTCAAAAGCGTCGCGGCGTTCAAAATCCCGACGGCCAGAAGAAATGCTGCGGACCCGATGAACACCCGGATCGCCACGCGGCGTTCGAGTTCGGCATCCTCGTTGCGGATCGATTGCGGCGAAATCATCGGCCCCTCACGCGCCGCGCCTCGCACCAGTCCGAACGGACACAGCCGCCGTTCGTCCCGGCGCGCCGCCGCTCAGCCCATGGCGATTGCCATCGCGCCAATCGACGATCCAAGCTCAGCCGACCTTTTCCAAAAGCGACCAGACCATGCCCCATTCCGCCTCGACCCATCGCCGCCACGATCTCGACTGGCTGCGCGCCATCGCCTTCGGGCTGTTGATCCTTTATCACATCGGCATGTTCTATGTGACGTGGGGTTGGCACGTCAAAAGCACCCATATGAGCCCAGCCATCGAACCGCTGATGGCCCTGCTCAATCCCTGGCGCCTGCCGCTGCTGTTTATAATTTCGGGCATCGCCCTGCATTTCGCTATGGACCGCGCCCCGCTGGGCGAGTTCCTCAAGTCGCGCACCGCCCGCCTTGCCCTGCCCGTCCTCTTCGGCATGGTGGTGACGGTCGCGCCGCAGGCCTATTTTGAACTGCGCACCAAAGGCGAAATCGGCCCGGATTTCTGGGCCTTCTATGCCGACTATCTCGATTTCGGCATGGAGTTTTCCATCCTCACTCCGACCTACAACCACCTCTGGTATCTGGTCTATATCCTGATCTACACCCTGCTCGTCGCGCTGCTGATCCCGGTACTGGCCCGCCTCGCGACCCATGTCGATCGCGCTGCGCAGTGGCTCGGTGACGGCGCTTACGGCTGGCGCTTGATGCTCGTGCCCGTGCTGCCGTTTTTGGCCATTGCCGCGTTTCTCGCCCCGCACTTCCCCGTTACCATGGCGGTGATCGACGACTGGGCAAACCACGCCAATCTCTTGTCCATGCTTCTGATCGGCTGGTTGATTGCCAAAAGCGACATGTTCTGGCGCCAGCTCGATCGCCACCTGCGCCCGATCCTGATAACCGTCGCCACGTTGGCTGCGATCCTCTTTGTCGCCCGCCTCAACTGGCCGGCAGTTCGCGCCGTTGAGCCGGCGTTCGTCGCTATCATGGGTGTGCGGACGCTCTATATGTGGCTGGCCGTTCTCGCCATGCTGGGCATGGCCCAGCGCTATCTCACGCGTCGCACGGCGTTGCTCGATTTTCTCAATCAACGGGTCTTTGCCTATTACGTGCTGCATCAGACGATCATCGTCTCGCTGGGCTTCTGGCTGGCGCCGCGCGAATTGCCGGTCTGGCTCGAAGCCAGCCTGCTCATCGCTGCGACACTTGTCCTGTGCATCGTGCTGACCGAAGCAATCCGCCCCATTCCGGGCGTGCGCGTGCTGTTCGGGTTGCGGGGCAAACGTGACCGCCCCACGCCCGTACGCCAGCCGGCCTGATCGGCCTCAGGCCGCTTGCGCGACCTTTTTGAGGCTCGTTTCGATCTCGTCGCGCGCCAGCGGGCTTTCGCCGATGACGACGAGCCGGGTCACCCGGTCCTCGCCCTCTTTCCACTCGCGGTCGAAATAGGCATTGACGCGCGGCCCCACCGCCTGAATGGCAAGCCTTGCCTTGGCACCCGGTATGGCGGCAAAGCCTTTCAGGCGCAAAACGTCGTGGGCGGCAATCGTCTCGGAAATCGCAGCCAGCAACTGATCGCGTCCGGGCCCCGATGGCAGGGTCACCGAAAACGAGTCGAAATCGTCGTGCTCATGGCCTTCGCCATCATGCTCGAGCTCATGATGGCTCTCGCGGCCTTCGAGATTGTCTTCGGTGCTCATGCCGAGCCCGAGCAGCGCCATGGTGTCGACATGCCCGTTGGCTGCGCGCACGATCTTTGTGCCCTGACGCATATGCTCGCGCAATTCGGCCTCGACGGCCTCCAGCGCCGCAGCGTCCACGAGATCGGTCTTGTTGAGCACGATCATGTCGGCGGCGACCATCTGGTCCTCGAACAATTCGCCGAGTGGGGTGTCATGGTCAAGCATTTCGTCGAGCCGGCGCTGCGCGTCCACTTCCTCTTCGTTCGACGCAAAACGCCCCTCGGCCAATGCCGCGGCGTCAGCCACAGTCACCACGCCATCGATCGTCACTTCCGCCTTGATTTCGGGCCAGTTGAACGCCCGGATCAGCGGCTGCGGCAGGGCCAGGCCGGATGTTTCGATCACGATATGGTCGGGACGATCGGGACGGGCGAGGATTGCCTTCATCGTCGGGATAAAGTCGTCGGCCACTGTGCAGCAGATGCACCCGTTCGCCAGTTCGATCATATCCTCTTCGCGGCACGTCTCGTCGCCGCATCCGGCGAGCACGTCCTTGTCGACGCCGATATCGCCGAACTCATTGATGATCAGCGCAATGCGCTTGCCCTTGGCGTTGGCCAGGATGTGCCGGACCAGCGTGGTCTTGCCGGCGCCGAGAAAGCCCGTGATGACGGTCGTGGGGATCTTGCTGTGTGACATAGTTTAACTCCGTGCGCGTCCACCCGACGCGCGACATTGGTGTTGAGGGCCGAACCCTTGATGCGTCGCGCTGGCAGGTCTCCTGGCTCACCGCTCGGGCGGATCGTGCTCACCTTCCCGATCCCAAGCAGATCAGTGGCATAGCGCACGCTCCATCGCGGCTTACAGTTGCGGGGGCAGCCACGGCATTGGCCCCTTTTCGGGTCGTCCGCACCGTGTTCCCTTTTGCGTCCCCAACCGTATCTTGCAACGAAAGGGGAACCAACACGGTTTAACCTGTGGCACGCGCCCCAAGTTCGAGTCAATTGCATCGACGACTGCGCTCGCCTATCTAAAAAGACCACAAGAGACATCGGGAGAGACAACGACCATGAGATTGCGGCGGTTGGGCAAGACGGGTTTCCAGGTTTCCGAAATCGGACTGGGCACATGGCAGTTGGGCGGCGATTTCGGCCCGGTCGAAGATCATGACGCCTCGACCATCCTCGCCAACGCGTCCCGCCTGGGCGTCAATTTCTGGGACACCGCCGACGTCTATGGCAATGGCCTCTCCGAACACCGCATCGGCACGTTTTACGGCAAGCCCGAAGACGTCGTCGTCGCCACCAAGGTGGGCCGCTCCTCGGCGCTCTATCCCGACAAATACACGAAGGGCGGCATCCGCGAGAGCCTAGAAGACTCCGCCCGCCGGCTGTGCATCGAAACCATCGATCTGGCCCAGCTCCATTGTGTACCGCGCGACGTCCTCGAAGACGGCCAGATTTTCGGCTGGATGGATGAACTTCAGTCCGAGGGCCTCATCCGCAATTGGGGCGCCAGCGTCGAAACTATCGCCGAAGCCGAAATCTGTCTCGCCCAGCCCGGTCTTTCGACCCTGCAGATCATCTTCAACATCTTCCGTCAGGACGCCGCCGAATCCCTGCTCGACCGCGCCAAAAACGCCGATGTCGGCATCATTGTCCGCCTGCCCCTCGCCTCAGGCCTCCTCTCGGGCAAATACACAGCCGACACCGAATTTTCCCCGTCCGACCACCGCAATTACAATCGCAATGGCGATGCCTTTTCGGTGGGCGAAACCTTTGGCGGCATCCCGTTCGAAACCGGAGTCGAACTGGCCGACAGCCTGCGCGGCTATGTACCGGAATCCACCCGCATGAGCCTTTTCGCCCTGCGCTGGATCCTCGACCACGAGGCGGTCTCGACCATCATCGCCGGGGTCTCCCGCCCCGACCAGATCGCCGTCAACGCCGAAGCCAGCGACATGCCCAATCTGCCCCCCGAGACCCACGAAGCGCTTACGACCTACTACGCCGAAAAAGTCCGCCCGCACATTCGCGGCGAGATTTGAGCGCCATTGACATTGTATATACAATAATATATACATGATTGCGTTCGAATGGGACCCGGCAAAAGATCGCGCCAACATCGAAAAGCACGGTGTAGGCTTTGCCACAGCGGTGCTTATTTTCGACGGCCCGGTATTGTCGGCAATTGACGACCGGTTCGACTATGCGAAGTCCGCATCAATTCCATCGGCACCGCGGCCCGGATCGCCGTGATCGTGGTTACGCACACCGACCGGGACGGGCGCGTCAGAATCATCTCTGCCCGCCCCGCAAAAAAATCGGAAAGGTTGCGCTATGAGCAAGCGCTACAGCAAAGAACTCAGTCTTGAAGAGCTTTCCCGCCTCGATGAGGCCGCGATCGATACCAGCGATATTGCCGAACTCGACGAGGCGTTCTGGGCAAAAGCCGAAGCGTTGATGCCCGAAGAAACACAGGCGATCAGCCTGCGCGTCAAGAAATCCGTGCTCGACGGGTTCAAGGCGACCGGCAGGGGGTATCAGACACGCATGAACGCCGTGCTCGAAGCCTATGCGAGCACCCTGCCCAAAAGCTGACCCCACACCAAAATTTGCCTTGATTTTTTTAGCGTTCACGCGCTTTGGATTTGGATGGCTCGCCAATCGTGGCGGGCCATTTTCGCGAGTTGTTCAATGCCTGCCATCGCGCCGTCGCTGTTTACGCTGGTTGCCCCGATCCTGTTGCTGATCGGCTCGAACGTCTTCATGACCTTCGCCTGGTACGGGCATCTGAAATTTCCCGGCGCAACGCTCTGGGTCGTTGTGTTCATTTCCTGGGGCATTGCGTTCTTTGAGTACTGGCTTGCGGTGCCCGCGAACCGGATCGGCTATGGCACCTACAGCGCCGCCGAACTCAAGACCATCCAGGAAGTCATTTCGCTCTCGGTCTTTGCGTTTTTCGCCATCTTCTATCTGGGCGAAAAATTCACCATCAACCACGTACTGGGCTTCGCCCTCATCGCGCTGGGCGCCTTCTTCATCTTCCGTGGCCCGATCCGCTAGAGCACTTCCAGGATAAGTGGGCACCACTTGTCCGGTTCTGAAGCGCGACGAAACAAAGACTTGGAGCCGCCCAAAGGCGGCTCCCTGAGTAACATCACTCCGCCAGACACTCGTTGAGGCTGGCGGCGAGGTTTTCGATCAGCGTGAAATAGAGATCGGGGCCATCTTCGATCTCAGCGCCGAGCGGATCGAGGGTGCCCACCCGCGCGTCGGTGCCCTGCGAAACTGTCTCTATCACCTGTGGCGAAAACTGCGGCTCGGCAAAAACGCAAACCGCGTCCGTCTCCGCAATCACGCCCTGAATTTCGGTCAACCGTCCTGCCCCCGGTGCGATCTCGGGATTGACGGTAAAGCTCCCCGTCGCCTCGATATCGAAGCGCGCCTCGAAATAGTGATAGGCGTCGTGAAAGACAAAGAACGGCTTGCCGCGCACCGGCTCGAGCGCCGCGTCGATTTCCGCCTGCAGCGCATCGAGACGCTCGGTCAGCGCCTGGCCATTGGCGTTGTAGGTTTCACCATTGTCGGGATCGGCAGTGATCAGCGCATCGGTGATCGCTGCGACCATCAGGCGCGCGTTCTGGGGATCGAGCCAGATATGGCCATCGCCATGCGCATGGTCGTGCCCCTCCGCCGCCACCGCGTCATGCGCTTGATCGTGGTCATGGTCGTGGTCGTCGTGCTCATGATCATCGTGAGCGTGCTCATCCTCTGCATGATCATGCGCGTGATCGTGATCCGCATCATCGTCATGGTCGTGCGCATGCTCGTCTTCGTGAGCATGATCGTCATGGTCATCGCCATGGTCGTCATGCCCCGCCTCGTCGCCGTGCCCATGCGCCTCAAAAAGTCCGCCTTCGCGCAGATCGAGGATGGTCATGCCGGGCACGTCCATCATTTCGATGGCCGTCGCGCCGGACGCAAGGGACTCCAATGGTCCCGAGAGGAACGTCTCAAGATCCTCGCCGATCCAGAAGACGAGGTCGGCGCTTTCCAGCGCTGCGGCATCGGAGGGGCGCAGCGAAAAACCGTGCGGGCTGGCGGCCCCCTGGATCAGAAGCTGCGGCTCGCCAACGCCCTCCATGACACCGGCCACCAACGAGTGCAGCGGCTTGATCGTCGCCACCACATTGGGCGCCGCCAAAGCGGGGCTGGCTGCAAGAAGGGCGATTGCGGCGGGGGCAATGAGGGTAAGGGCCGTTTTGGGCATTGTCGTCGGCGCTCCGGCTGATTATGTTATGACATTACACGGCAATGTAATGCTATAACATTCCGGCGCCTGTCAATCCGCCAATCGAGTCTCACTATGGAAAACTTCGTGCCGCAAAAGCGCGACGAAATCGTCAAGGTCACCGGTATCGGGGTCAAGCGCGACGGACGCTGGCTGGTGCGCGGGGTCGATATGAGCATCGGGCGCGGCGAGATCGTGACGCTGATCGGCCCAAACGGGTCGGGAAAATCCACCACCGTCAAAACGGCGCTCGGCATCCTTGCTCCCGATGAAGGCCGTGTCTGGCGCGCCAAAAAGCTGCGCGTCGGCTATGTGCCGCAAAAGATCGCGATGGATCGCTCGCTGCCCATGACTGTATCGCGCCTGATGACGCTGACGGGTCGCCATTCCAAGCCCGAGATCGCGCGCGCCCTCGACATAACCGGCATCGGCCATCTGTCCTCCGCCCAGGTCCATTCGCTCTCCGGCGGCGAGTTCCAGCGCGCGCTCATTGCCCGCGCCATCATCGGCAAGCCCGATCTTCTCGTCCTCGACGAGCCCGTGCAGGGTGTCGATTTTTCCGGCGAAGTGGCGCTCTACGATCTCATCGGACGCATCCGCGATGAAACCGGATGCGGCGTTCTGCTGATCTCCCACGATCTTCACGTGGTCATGGCCCGCACCGATACCGTCATCTGCCTTAACGGCCATGTCTGTTGCCAAGGCACGCCCGACATCGTGGCGGCCAGCGGCGAATACGCGGCGCTGTTCGGCCCCCGCGCCGCCGAAACGCTGGCGATTTATCGCCACGAGCACGACCACGCCCATCTCCCCGATGGCTCCGTCAAGGACGCGTCGGGACATCTCCATTTCGACCATCACGCCCACGGTCCCCATTGCGACCACGACCATGGTCCCGCAGCAAAAGGCCACGGCCATGCTTGAGAGCTTTTTCACCCGCGCCATCATCGCCGGGGTCGGGCTAGCCGCCGTCACCGGCCCGTTGGGCAGTTTCATCGTCTGGCGCCGCATGGCCTATTTCGGCGACACCATGGCCCATTCGGCCATTCTAGGCGTGGCGCTGGCGCTGTTTTTCTCGATCAACCCGGTGGCCGGCGTTTTCGGGATCGCGGTCTGCGTCGCGCTTATCCTTGGATTCCTCCAAAAGCGCGGCACGCTTTCGGCCGATTCCCTTCTCGGCCTTCTGAGCCATTCGGCCCTCGCGCTTGGCCTCGTCCTCGTCTCGCTCATGCCCAATGTGCGGATCGATCTGATGGGGCTGTTGTTCGGCGACATTCTTGCCGTCTCGGTCACCGATCTCGCTTTCATCTATGGCGGCGGCGCGATCGTTCTCGGCGTTCTCGCCTGGCTCTGGCGCCCCATGCTGGCCGGCACCGTTTCCGAAGAGATTGCCCAGGCCGAGGGCCTCAACCCCGAACGCACGCGGCTTATCTTCATGGTTCTGCTTGCCGGGCTGATCGCCATCGCCATGAAAATCCTCGGCGTGCTGCTCATAACCGCCATGCTGATCATTCCTGCCACCGCCGCCCGGCGTCTCGCCAACACGCCCGAGCAGATGGCGATCTATGCAGCGCTCGGCGGCATCGCTGCGGTGCTTGCGGGCTTGTGGGCATCGCTCCATTTCGATACCCCTTCGGGACCCTCGATCGTCGTTGCGGCGCTGGGGGTCTTCACCATCACCTCGATCCTGCCGATCCGCTCCAAGGGAGCTGCCCAATGAGCGCGCATACCGACCTCACCCGCAACCAATCCCTGGTGCTCGACCGGCTGGAAAAAGCCGAAACGCCCATGAGCGCCTACGCCATCCTCGACCAATTGCGCGACGACGGCCTGCGCGCCCCGCTCCAGATCTATCGCGCCCTCGACAAGCTGTTGGACATGGGCCTCGCCCACCGGCTGGAATCGATCAACGCCTTTGTCGCGTGCGCCCATCCCCACTGCCACGCCTCGGGCCTCATCGCCTTCGCCATCTGCGAAAAATGCGGACAGGTCTCAGAATTCTCCGACGAAATCGTCCGCGACCGCCTCGCCGGGTGGGCGGACCGCGAAGGCTTCGTTGTGAACCGCACCACCATGGAAATCCGCGGCAACTGCCGCGCGTGTGCGGCTTAGGGCGCGAGGTCGCGTCCTCTCCATCTGTCACCCCGGGCGAAGATCCGAGGCCCAGTATGCTCCGCGCCCATTGCTGCCCCGAGCATTACATCAACCACCGAGCATACTGGATCCCGGCTCAAGGCCGGGTCGACACCGGAGATTAACGCAGCCGATCGTGTTTTCGCACCGGCGCCCAACCTCCCCCACCCGTCATCCTCGGGCTTGACCCGAGGACCCAGCCAGCGGCTGCCTCACTCCAGAAAATACGTGATCGTCGTTACGACTCGAAGCTTCTTTTCCATCTGCTTTTCGGGACGCTGATCTGGAATTTCCACGCCCGCCAAAATCTCGAACACGCCCTGATTGGCCGTCTGGATCGTCCCGACATCCGCACCGGCTTCCTCGGCGAACTGCTCGGCGGATTCGCGCGCCCTTTGCGTTGCTTCGGCCAACATCTCGGATTTGAAATCTTTGAGCGCGGTAAAGATGTAGCTCGGCCCGGCATTGTAGCTGTCGGATGAAAACACCACGCCCGCCCGCAGCAGATCGCCGACATCCCGGCTCGCCTCGGCGATGGCGTCGACGTCCCCGGAGGTCAAAATGAACTCCTCGGTCAAAACGAAGCGCGCCGTGTCGGGTGTGCTGGACGCATTGTAGCCGGCCAAACGGTCCTCGACGAGAATGTTCTGCACCTGCATGGCGCCGTCTTCGAACCCCTGCCCGATCAGAAATTCGCGCACCGCGCCATCGGAGCGTTCGAGCTCGGCCCGCGCTTCTTCGAGCGTTGCGCCCGTCGCCACGAACTTGATCGGCCAATAGCCCAGATCGGCCGTGACGTTGCGCTCGGACAGGCCCTTGACGGTCACCGTCCGGATGGGCTGGCGCGACTCCACAAGCGCCTGCCCCGCCAGCCAGCCGGCCAGCGCAATGCCCACAGCGACCAGAAGGGCAGCCACGATTCTCGATAGCGATTGCATGAACATCCCCAATAAAAAGCGCCCCCCGGCGCTTGGCCGATGGGGCGCTTTAAATTTGGCGGCTTTGCGGCGGTCTATGCCACCTTGGCGATGTCGGGCACAGCGTCCAGCAGCATGCGGGTATAGTCTGCACGCGGGTCCGAGAATATCTGCTCGACTTCGCCGTTTTCGACCATGACGCCATTGTGGAGCACGCCCACCGCGTCGGCCATCTGGCGGATCACCGCCAGGTTGTGGCTGATCAAGAGATAGGTCAGCCCGAACTCTTCCTGCAACCGGCTCATCAATTCGAGCACCTGGGCCTGCACCGACACATCGAGCGCCGAGGTCGGTTCGTCACAGATGATGAATTCCGGCTGGCTCGACAGCGCGCGCGCAATGGCGATGCGCTGACGCTGACCACCGGAGAACTCATGCGGGTATTTCCGCATCGCCGCGGGATCGAGCCGCACGCGCTCGAGCAGATCGGCAACGCGGTCACCGATCTCGGTCGCGTTTTTCGAAATGCCCAGAGCCCGGATCGGTTCGGCGATGATCTCGCCGACCCGCCAACGCGGATTAAGGCTGGCATAGGGATCCTGGAAGATCATCTGGATCTTCTGGCGACGCCTCGCCGTCGCTTCCTTGTCGCGCCAGATATCGGCGCCCTCGAGCTTGATCGAACCCGAGGTGGGCTCCAAAAGCCCGACGATCATGCGCGCGCAGGTCGATTTTCCCGAGCCCGATTCCCCGACCAGTCCATAGGTCTGGCCCCGCTGGATCGAAAACGAAACATCATTGACGGCGTTGACCAGCTTGCGGCTCTTGCCGCCCAATACGCGGGCGAACAGCGATGGCGAGAGATCGAACACTTTCGAGAGATTATCGACGGTGACGATCGGCGCGTCGGTCTTGCCCCCAATGGCCACTTCGCCCTTGGCAACGGCCGCGACATAGCGCGGGTTCTGCGACTTGATCGAGGGAATGGCCTCGATCAGCTTGATCGTATAGGGCTCCTGCGGCCGGTGGATGATATCGCCCACTGGCCCGGTCTCGACGATCTTGCCCTTGTTCATGACGATCATGCGATCGGCAGCTTCGGCAATCACGCCCATGTCGTGGGTGATCAGCATCACCGCGACGCCGCGCTGGGCGCAGAGGCGCTTTAGAACCTTGATGATCTGGGCCTGCACCGAAACGTCGAGCGCAGAGGTTGGTTCGTCGGCGATCACCAGCTCAGGCTCTGCAGCCAGCGCCAGCGAAATAACCACGCGCTGACGCATACCGCCGGAGAACTGGTGCGGGTAGGAATCGATGCGCCCGGCCGGATCGGGGATCCCCGCATCGGCCAGAAGTTCGATAGCGCGTTCGCGGGCCTGCTTTTCATTGAGCGGCAGGTGCCGGCGGATCGTTTCGATCAGTTGCTCACCCACGGTATAGAGTGGGTTGAGCGAGGTCAGCGGGTCCTGGAACACCATGCCGATCCGCTTGCCGCGGATCCTGCGCATGGATTCTTCGTCCAGCCCGTCGATCCGCTCGCCCTTGAGCGAGATGGAGGTTGCGGTCACTTCGCCTGGGCGGTCGATCAGGCCCATGATGGCGGTGCCGGTCATTGATTTACCGGCCCCCGATTCCCCGACCACGCCCAGCACTTCGCCGGGCATGATGTCGAACGAGATGCCATCGACGGCGGTGAAGTCACCGCGACGCAGATGGAAGACCACTTTGAGGTCTTTGACGGACAGAACGGGTTGGCTCACCGGTGCGGCCTTAAGTGTCTCGGTCATCAGCGGAGCCTCGGGTTCAGTGCGTCACGGAGCCAGTCACCGAGCAGGTTGACCGACAGGGCGAGCAGGATCAGCGTCACGGCTGGGTAGAACAGGATCCACCATTCGCCCGAAAACAGGAATTGCTGCCCGATGCGGATCAGCGTGCCCAGCGAGGGCTGGGTTGGCGGCACGCCGACACCGAGGAACGACAGCGTCGCTTCGGCGATGATCGCAAGGGCCAGACCGATGGTCGCAATAACCAGCACCGGACCCACGACATTGGGCAGGATGTGACGGATCAGGATGAAGATCGGCTTGACCCCTAGGATACGGGCGGCCGACACATAGTCCTTCTGCTTTTCCACCATCGTCGTGCCGCGCACGGTGCGCGCAAACTGCGCCCAGTCCGACAAGCCGATGGCAAAGATCAGAACGAAGATCGCCATGGACTCCTGCTGGCTCGGCGGAATGATGCCGCGCGCCACACCAAAGATCAAAAGCGCGATCAGAATCGAGGGGAAGGAGAGCTGCACGTCGGCGATGCGCATGATCACGGTGTCGGTCAGCCCGCCGCGATAGCCCGCGATCAGGCCCAGCGAGACGCCGAGCACCATGGCGAACATGATCGCCGAAAGTCCCACCATCAGCGAGACGCGGCTGCCGTAAAGAATGGCAGAGAACACGTCGCGGCCCTGGTGGTCGGACCCGAACAGGAAGAAATTGCCCGTAAAGCTCTCGCTCATGGGCGGGGTAAACCCGTTCATGAGATTGAGCGTACGCGGATTGAACGGATCATAGGGCGCGATCCAGGGCGCAAACAGCGCGCCCAGGACCAAAATGGTCGCAATGATCGACGCGATGATCGCCACTGGCGATGTGCGATAGGAATAGAACACATCGGAATCGATGATCTTGCCGATGCGGCCCTTGGGGGCGGAAGGTGTGATGTCGGTCATGGTCAGTGCCCCTTGGCCGTGCCGCCGATGCGCAGGCGCGGATCAACGACGTAGTACAAAATGTCCACGATCAGATTGATGATCACAAAGACAAAGCCGACGAAAATCAGATACGCCGCCATCACCGGCACGTCGACGACGGCCACTGATGAGAGGAACAGCGAGCCGATACCGGGCCACTGGAACACCGTCTCGGTGATCAATGCTCCGGTGATGATCGAGCCCAGCTGCAGGCCGGCGATGGTGATCACCGGAACCAGTGTGTTTTTCAGCGCATGCGAGAAATTGATGGCCCGCTTGGAGAGGCCGCGCGCCCGGGCGAACTTGATATAGTCCTGCCGCAGCACTTCGAGCATTTCGGCACGCACCAACCGCATGATCAGCGTCAACTGGAACAGCGAGAGCGTAATGGCCGGCAAGATGATCGAGCGCAGGCCGGTTTCGGTCAGAAAGCCCGTTCGCCACCACCCCAGATCGACCACCGCACCACGCCCGAAACTGGGCAACCATTGCAGCTCGACGGCAAAGACGTAGATCAGCCCGATACCGATCAGGAAGGTCGGCAGCGACACCCCGATCAGCGAGAAGGCCATGATGCCGGCAGCAAAGGGGTTCTTGCGGTTGAGCGCGGTAAAGACGCCCAGGACGATGCCGAAAACCAGAGCGATCAGCGCCGAGGTCATGGCGAGTTCGATGGTGGCCGGCAGGCGCGACATGATCAATTCGGCGACAGGCGTCTGTAGCCTGTAAGAGATGCCGAAATTGCCCTGAATGGCGTTCCAGACGAACCTGAAGAACTGCTCGTAGAACGGGTCGTTGAGACCGAGCCGTTCGCGCAACTGCTCCTGATCGGCGATCGAGGCTTCCTGGGACACCAGAGAGGCCACAGGGTCGCCGACATAGCGGAACATGATGAAAGAGATAAGCGATACGGCGAGCATCACGAGGACGGATTGCCCGAGACGCGTTAAAATGAAGGCCAACATCGAGGTGGTCTCCGTTGAGGCTTTGCGCAAAGCCGGGGTGTGCGGGTGCCCGGTGCATCCCGTTCCGGCATTATGGACTGTACAGGAAAACCGGGCCGCTACAAATCGAATGGCTCATGGCCAGCGGACGGCGGCGGATCAAACAAAACGCCGCGCCATGGTCCCTATCAGAGCCATGGCGCGGCGCCAATCGATTGCGATCAGACTACTCGATGACGACGCTCGTCATGTTCGGCTGATTTTCAGGATGCACGGCGAGCGTCAGGTCGTCGCTCATCGCGTAGGCCAGTTCCTGGACGTGGATGGTGAGGAACACGCGGTCTTCCTGAACCTGCTCCCAGATATCGGCCACGACGCCGGCACGCGCTTCGAGGTCGGTCATGACACCGAGTTCCTCGATCATCGCGTCGACTTCAGGGTTCGAATAGAGACCGATATTGTAGGTGCCGTATTCATCGGTCTTGGTGTGAACCAGATCGTTGAAGATATAGGCCGAGTCAAAGGTCGGAACGCCCCAGCCGAGGAGATAGAAGTCGGTCTGGTTTTCGAGGATCAGCGGCGAATGCTGAGCCACGGGACGCGATGCGAGGGTCACATCGATGCCGATCTGGCCGAGCATGCCGACGACGGCCTGCGAGATTGCTTCGTCGTTTACGTAGCGGTCGTTCGGCGTGTCGAGGGTCACCGAGAACCCGTCGGGGTAACCGGCTTCTGCCATCAGTTCGTTGGCGCGCTCGACATCGACCGCCGGGCAGGCGCTCAGCTCTTCGGTCCAGCCGTCAACGAATGGAGGCATGTTGACGCAAGTGGGGATCGACTGTCCACGCATCACGACCTGACGGATGGCGTCACGGTCGACGACCAGATCCATGGCTTCACGGACCAGCGGGTTCGCGAAGGGATTTTCGTCGGTGATGTTGGACGAGATCAGCGGCTCGTCATCCATTGCATAGCCGAAATAGATGGTCCGGTTTTCCGGGCCGGTTTCGACCTTGATGCCCTGGGTGCCGGCAAGACGATCGATATCCTGGACGGGAACGTCCTGGACGAGATCGACTTCGCCCGACAGGAGCGCCGCGATGCGGGTCGCGTTGTCGGCGATCGGGGTGTAGATGATTTCGGTGACCTGCGGAGCCTCGCCCCACCAGTCTTCGTTGACCGTCAGAACCGAACGCACGTCCGGGTCACGCTCGGTCAGAATGTAAGGACCGGTGCCGTTGGTGTTGCGCACGGCGAAGTTTTCTTCACCAGCAGCAAAATCCTGGACTTCGATCAGGTCGTTTTCTTCCGACCAGCCGCGATCCATGATGAAGGTGTTGGTCACGTTGTTGGGATAGAGCGGCGAGGGGCCGGCCATCTGGATTTCGACTGTGTAGTCGTCGACAGCCGTCGCGCTTTCCACGTCGGCGTGAAGCTGACGCATATTGGAGTTCGCGCTCTTGGCGCGCTCGATCGAGAACACGACGTCGTCGGCCGTGAACTCTTCACCACCATGGAACGTCACGCCTTCGCGCAGCTCGAAGACCCAGACGGTGTCGTCGCCTTCCTTGACGTACCAATCGGTCGCCAGGCGCGGCTGAAGCGTGCCTTCGACGTCGCGGTCGAGGAGCGTTTCATAAATGTGGTGGTTGAAAGTGTGTGTCACACCCTGGTTCTGGGAGTGCGGGTCGAGCGTCAGGGCGTCCGATTGACGGGCCCAGCGCAGTGTCTCCGCATTGGCAGCACCAGCGATCATGGAGGTGGCCATGAGGCCGGCCACGATAGCTTTAAGCGAAATACGCATGTTTGATAGTTCCCCTTGAGTTGTCCGCCACCGGTGGCCATTGACCACCGGTGGCGAAATCCATCACTCAGATAGCGCTCCGCCAGTCACCGGCGAAACGATATATCGACTCTGGGGTCGCGTATGTCGAAGCGGCACGGTCAGACGGCAAGGCGCTCTCTGTTGATCTTTGTGCAGGGATTGTTTTGCATGATGATCCCTCCCTGCGACTTGGGGCCAGCAACGGGTTCCCGCTGCGCGCCGAGGCCGCAACAAAGCGTCTTTTCTGTGATCGCGCAATGGGGAAGTGGGGGTCGTTTACGTCAACCTTACTGCCCTTTCTTGACCATCCGGTCAAAAAGCCCCTGATTTCCGGGCAAGAGCGGCGTACGCCACGGTACGATGTGCCAAAATTTTTGGCAAAATTTTTTTTGTGCGCAGCCTCTGCGCAGTGCGGAACGTGCTGCATATCGCCTTTGGCAGGCTTAAGAATCGCCAGCGTTTACGGCGCGTAAAGCATGGGTTGTGTCAGCGCGCGCCCGTCCATAGGCTGGTTACACGCCCCGCTCCGCTCCTCGCGGTGTCCACATCATCCGAAAGGCTTGCCATGACTCTCCGCCCCCTCGGCCGCACCAATATCGAGATCGAACCCCTCGTTCTGGGCGGCAACGTTTTTGGCTGGACCCTCGATCAGGATCAAAGCTTTGCCGTTCTCGATGCCTTCATCGCCAACGGGTTCTCGATGATCGACACCGCCGATTCCTATTCCCTCTGGGTTGCGGGCAATTCGGGTGGAGAATCCGAAACCATCATCGGCGCCTGGCTCAAGGCGCGCGGCAACCGCGACGCCGTTACGCTCGCCACCAAGGTCGGCACGCGCTTTGACGGTGGCCCGAAAGACCTTTCGGCGTCCTATATCGAAAGATCTGCCGAAGATTCGCTGCGCCGCCTCGGCACCGATCACATCGATCTCTATTTCGCACACTGGCCCGACCCCAGCGTGACGCATGAAGAAACCCTTCGCGCCTTCGAGAATCTCATTTCCAGCGGCAAAGTCGGCCATATCGGCTGC
The DNA here is from genome assembly GCF_900100665.1 of Pelagibacterium luteolum. Classification (GTDB taxonomy): domain Bacteria; phylum Pseudomonadota; class Alphaproteobacteria; order Rhizobiales; family Devosiaceae; genus Pelagibacterium; species Pelagibacterium luteolum. The sequence goes on along the minus strand of NZ_FNCS01000004.1, from coordinate 163,024 downwards.
TCGAACTACGATACCGACCTCCTGCGCTCCGCGCTTCAGGCCTCGGCCGAACACGGCCTGCCGCGCTACGAAGTGCTGCAAAACGAATACAACCTCTACGCGCGCGACAAATTCGAGGGCGCCGTGCAGGAGCTGGTGACCGACGAGGAGATCGGCGTCATCGTCTATTGGGGTTTGGCCGCGGGCTTTCTCACGGGCAAATATCGCTCGGAAGCGGACTTCTCCAAATCGGCACGCGGCCCGGGCATGGCGAAATTTCTCGATGCCAAGGGCCTCAAAATCCTCGCCACCATGGATGAAGTCGCTAGAGAGACCGGCGCGGCCCATGCCGAGATCGCGCTCGCCTGGCTCGCCGCTCAACCCGGCGTCACCGCCCCCATCGCCTCGGCCACCTCGGTCGCTCAGGTCGAAAGCCTCGCCCGCGGCGCACGCCTGAGCCTTACCGGCGATCAGCTCAATCGCCTGACGGCCGCCGGTCGCTGATCGGCAAAGACCGTCCCCCAACCGTCATCCTCGGGGCTTGACCCCGGGATCCGTTACGCAGCTAACCGCAATGAAGACGTTCGTGGCAGAATAGCGCCAAATACCGCTGCTGATCCCACGCCATAACGCCCCGCACCAAGCCTAGACCGACCGCTCCAGCGGCGGCGGCGCCACCGGCTCCCACAGTTCGATGGCATTACCCTCGGGATCGTAGATGCGCGCGAACCGCCCCGTCTCCGGGCTGTCCCATTCCTCGCGGGTTTCCACCGCGATACCGGCGATGACCAGCGAGGCGATCAGTGCGTCGAGATCGTTGACGCGGAAATTGATCATCCACTGTTTTTCAGCGGGGAAATAGTCGCTCTCGCGCTTGAACGGCGCAAAGACGGTGAACCCGGCTTCCTGCTGCCAGTACTCGGTCACGCCAAGATGTGTTTCATACCATTTCGCGAGTGCGCTCGTGTCGCCCGCGCGAAAAAACACGCCGCCAATACCGGTCGCCTTGGCCATAAGTCCGCCCTCCATTACAGCATTGACCGCTCTTTCCCCAATCACGTCAAGATGTTTGACGGTTGCACCCCGCGCTCTTGGCGATTATGACAGATCGACCACATTTCCCCGCGCAAAGAGCACAATCGTTTCGATGTCGATGATTTCGCAAAAGGCCCGTTACGCGTTGCGTGCTCTTGTCGCGCTAACGCGGGCGGGGCACGGCGAAAGCCTTATGATTTCTGAGATCGCGACCAGCCAGGACATTCCGAAAAAATTCCTCGAGCAGATCCTGCTCGAACTCAAGCGCAGCGGCGTCGTCATGTCCAAGCGCGGCAAGTCCGGCGGCTATCTGCTGCTCAAGTCGCCCGCCGACATCAGTTTTGGCGAAGTCCTGCGCACCATCGACGGCCCCATCGCTCCGCTCCCGTGCCTCTCGAAAATCGCCTACCGCCGCTGCGTCGATTGCAAGAGCGAAGCCGACTGCGAAATCCGCCACGTCTTCGCCAAAGTCACCGACGCCACCCGCGCCGTCCTCGACCGCACGACCCTCGCCGACGCCGTAGGCGAAATCGATACGCTGCTGGATAAGGCGGGGTAGGCTTACTGAACTGTATCCCATAAGATACAGTGGTTTCTGGTGATCGAAGTCCGTCAGACCGCCATATTTGCTGCAAAGCCCCCGCGTTTCACCCCACCATCTTCTCGCCGTCCACCCACACGCCTTCGACGTCCAGCCCATCGCTCAGATGCACAAGCGACGCATCAGCGCCCGGTTGCAGATGCCCGAGCGTATCGGCGCGGCGCACCGCCTGCGCGGGATAGAGCCCTGCCATCTTGAGTACCTCGTCGAGCGGGAGCCCGATGGTGCGGTGCATGTAGCGGACCGCGGCGATCATTGTGAGGTCCGCTCCGGCCAGCGTCCCGTCGGCCAGCCGCAGCGCACCATTGGCGCGCACGATTTCGCGCCCGTTCAGCTGAAAACCCGTCATGTCGGTGCCCATGGGCGACATGGCATCAGAGACGAGAAAAATCCGCCCCGGCCCTTTTTTGGCGCGCAAAGCCACCCCGATGGTCGTCGCATCGACATGGATGCCGTCGGCGATCAGCCCGGCCCAGACCCCAGTGGCCAGCGCCGCGCCGACCAGCCCGGGCTCCCGATTGCCCAACTGGCTCATGGCGTTGAAGAGATGCGTCACCATCGTCGCTCCGGCGCCGAACGCCATCACAGCCCCGGCGGCCGCCGTGTCGGTGTGCCCGAGCGACACCGTGATCCCCGCCTGCACCAGCCGCGCGATCTGGTCGGGCCCGACCGATTCAACCGCGACGGTCGTCAGAAGCGTATCGAGCCCCCGCCGCGCCGCAATCAGCGCTTCGAGATCGTCTTCCGCCATCGGTCGGATGAAGTCAGGATTGTGCGCACCCTTGCGCGCCACCGACAGATGCGGCCCCTCGATATGAAGCCCGGCGAGCCCTTTGACGCCCTGAGCCTGCGCGGAAACACCGGCATCTAGCGCCTCACGCGTCACACCCCGCGTGTCGGTCACAAGCGTTGGCAGCAGCGCCGTCGTCCCGAACTGAAAATTGGCTGCGCAGAGCTGTTCCAGCCCCGCCACCGTCCGGTCTTCATTAAACAGCACCCCGCCCGCGCCATTGACCTGAAGATCGACGAACCCCGGCACGATCATGCCATCGTCGATATGGGTATGGGCGATCCCCGACGGCAAATCTTCGGGCGGCAGTAGCGCCGCGATGCGACCGTTCTCGATCAGCAGCGCGCGCCCTTCATGCCAGCGCAGCCCGTCGAAAATCCTCGGTGCGGAGACTGAAATCCGGCTCATAGCGTCGACGTCACCTTACGCAGATGCGGGGGTTCGTCGGGGTTGAACCCGCGCCGCCGCGAGAGCGCTTCGATAAAGCCGTAGAATGACACAACCAGCGCGATCGGATCGGTCAGCGGATGACCCGTCCGTGCCACCGGCAATGGTGTTCCCGCACCCGGCTGCGGATCGGTCACGAACACCTGCCCGCCCTGCCCGGCAAGCCGGCTGCAGGTTTCCAAAATCGACTCCCGCGCCTTGTCGGCCACGCACAGGGCCAGAACGGGAAACCCGTGCTGAACGATGGCCGCTGGGCCGTGCAGCACTTCGGCCGTGGAATAGGCTTCGGCATGAAGCCCCGATGTTTCCTTGAACTTCAGCGCTGCCTCGCTGGCGATCGCCGCGCCCGGCCCGCGTCCCAAAACGTAAAGCGAATTGACCCCCGCCGTCGCCTCGACAAGCGCCGACCAGTCGCAGTCGAGCGCGTTGGCCAGCGCCTCGGGCAAACCATCGAGCACCCGACCCAGCCGCTCATCGCCGCTCCATTCGGCCAGAAGCGCCAGTTCGGCCACCGCCGAGGTCACGAAGGTCTTGGTTGCCGCCACGGACTGCTCGGTCCCCGCGCAGATGTCGACCACATGATCGGCCGCCTCGGCCAGTGGTGATGTCGCGGTGTTGGTGATCGCGATCGTCGTCGCGCCAGAGCGTCGCGCGCTTTCGAGCATCGCCACGATATCGGGGCTCTTGCCCGATTGCGAAATGCCGATCGCGCCGGCCCGCCCCAGTTTCAGATCGACGCCATAGATCGACGCGATCGAGGGACCGACCGAGGCGACAGGCACGCCGGTCGTCAGCTCGCAGGCATATTTGAAATAGGTCGCCGCGTGGTCGGACGATCCGCGCGCTATGGTGATCATGACGTCGGGATCAGCCGCGCGCAGCGCCTTGGCCGCCTCGACGATGGCCCCGCGGCCTTCGCCCAGAAGTCGCTCCACCACCTGCGGGATTTCGGCGATTTCGCGCTTCATATGGGTCTGGGTCATGGTGTCTCCTGAAATAAAATGAGAGGCAAAACTGCTATTTCGCCGGAAGGCGCAGCTCAGCCACGAAGTCATAGGCATCGCCGCGATAGATCGAACGGGTGAATTCGACGATCCGCCCCGATGCGAGATAGGATGTGCGCTCGATCTTCAAACTCGCCACCCCTGCCGCGACGTCGAGCAATTCGGCGTCCGCCTTGCCCAGATTGACCGCGGCAATGCGCTGGATGGCCCGCACCGGGCGATGGCCGGTTTCATCGAGCTTGGCATAAAGCGACGTCCCGATCGCGTCGGGATCAGGCAGCACCGATGCGGCCAGCGAGGCACGTTCGATGGCCAATGGGTTGCCGTCCGCAATGCGCAGCCGCGCAATCCGCGCGACCTTTTCTCCCGAGCCGAGCCCGAGAATTACGGTTTCTTCGGGCGAGGGATCATAAAGCCCGCGATCAAGCCATTCGGAGGTCAAATTCATGCCACGCCGCGCCATGTCCTCGGTAAAGGATGTCAGGCTCGAAAGCGATTGCTCGACCTTTTGCACCTGCGGCGCAACAAAGGTGCCGGAGCCGTGCCGCTGCACCAGAATGCCGTCGGCCACCAGATGCTGCACTGCCTTGCGCACGGTCACCCGCGAGACGTCTGCAGTCGCCGCGATATCGCGTTCGGATGGCAGCGCGTCGCCGGGAATGACGAGGCCCGTGGTCACGGCGTCCTCAATGGCACGGCGCAGCCGCAGATACAGCGGCCCGCCGGTTTTGACGCCGGCCGTTTGCCGGAATATGTCCTCGATGGTCAAGCGCATCGGACCGCTCCCCCGCCCCGCTGTGCTGCCGGGACGCCCTTGTTCGGCGCATAATACCAATAATAGACCATTGGCCAAGCGGCCAGAGCGGAAATTTCGTAAAAACTTGCGATACGCCAGGCATCGCAGCCTTTCCGGTCTCTATGCAGATACGGCCCCCAGAAATTCTTAACACACCACTGGACAAGTGGTATTTTTTTGGCATTATCGAGTTGAACAGGAGGGTTGGCATGCCACGCAGGGGCAGCATGCACATCAGGTCTTCTCACGCAACGGTGCGGTCATGAATGCCATGGCCGCGACGGAGATGACCGATCCGCGTTTTTCGGGTCTCGATGCCTGGGACGACGCAACGATCCTGTCCACCCTGCTCGATAGCCAAAAGGCTGGCCTCGATGCTGTCACCCCCGCCATTCACCAGATCGCCAAAGCCGCCGACCTCGCGATTGACGCGCTGCGCTCAGGCGGTCGCCTCATCTATCTCGCCGCCGGCAGCCCCGGCCTCATCGCGCTGTCCGATGCGCTGGAAATCCCCCAGACCTATGGCGTGGCGCGCGACCGCATCGTGATCCTCATGGCCGGCGGCATGGCGATGACCCATGAATTGCTAGGCGGCCCGGAAGACGATGCCGACGCCGGAGCCGCCGATATCGAAACAGTCGATGCCGGCCCAAATGACTGCGTGATCTGCCTTTCGGCCAGCGGCACCACGCGCTACACGGTCGCCGGCCTCCGCCGCGCCAAGGCGCTTGGCGCAAAGACCGTCGGCATTGCCGGCAATGCGCACACACCTTTGCTCGAAGACGCCGATACAGCCATTCTGCTCGCTACCGGCGCCGAGGTCATTTCGGGCTCAACCCGCATGGCGGCGGGCACGGCGCAAAAAGCGACGCTCAACATGCTCTCGACCCTTATCGGGGTGCGTCTCGGGCATGTGCACGACAATCTCATGGTCAATGTCACCGCCGACAACGCCAAGCTCATCTTGCGCGCCACCGGCATCGTCGCGCGCATTGCCGGGGTCACCCCCGAGGCGGCGGCGCAGGCGATGTCCATGGCCAACAACATAGTCAAACCCGCCATCCTGATCGCAGCGGGTGCAAAAAATCTGTCCGACGCGCAAGCCCTGCTTGCGCAATCGGACGGTGTCGTGCGCAAGGCGCTGGCGGTGCTAAGCCAGCGCTGAACGCATGACGACAAGAGGGAAGGCCCGCCGACTTGCAAGCCGGAGGGTTCAACAAAGCAGAGGAAACATCATGATCTCCAAATCGAAACTGCTGTGCACCAGTGCCGGTTTCGTCATCGCCCTTACGGCAGCGCCATCGCTGGCCCAGGAGCTGACGATCGAAAGCTGGCGCAATGACGATCTGACCATCTGGCAGGATACCCTGATCCCGGCCTTCGAGGCCGCCCATCCGGGCATCACCGTCAATTTCGCCCCCACAGCACCCACCGAATACAATGCCGCGCTCAACGCCAAGCTCGATGCGGGTTCGGCCGGCGACATCATCACCTGCCGTCCGTTCGATGCCTCGCTCGCCCTGTTCCAGGACGGCTATCTCGCCGATCTCACCGATCTCCAGGGCATGGACGGGTTCTCCGACGTCGCCAAATCCGCATGGTCGACCGATGATGGCTCGCAGACCTTCTGCGTCCCCATGGCATCGGTGATCCACGGCTTTATCTATAACGCCGATGCCTTTGCCGAACTCGGCCTTGAAGAACCCACGACGGAAGAAGAATTCTTCGCCGTCCTCGACGCCATCCAGGAAGACGGCACCTATATCCCGCTCGCCATCGGTTCGGTGGACCAGTGGGAATCGGCCTCCATGGGCTACCACAATATCGGCCCGGCCTATTGGGCCGGCGAAGAGGGTCGTCTGGCGCTGATTTCAGGCGATGCCAAATTCACCGACGAGGAATGGGTCGAACCCCTCCGTGTCCTCGGCCGCTGGGGCGAATATGCCGGCGAGGGCTATCAGGCTCAGACCTATCCCGACAGCCAGAACCTCTTTACGCTTGGCCGCGCCGCCATCTTCCCCGCCGGTTCGTGGGAAATCGCTCTGTTTGAAGAGCAGGCCGATTTCGCGCTCGGCGCCTTCCCGCCCCCGGTCCCGGCCGAAGGCGACACCTGCTACATTTCGGACCACAACGACATCGGCATCGGGCTGAACGCTGCCAGCCCCAACGCCGAAGCGGCCCGCACCTTCCTGTCCTGGGTGGCATCGAGCGAATTCGCCTCGCTCTATTCCAACGCCCTGCCGGGGTTCTTTGCCCTCTCGAACGAGCCCGTCACCATCGAAAACGAGCTCGCCAATGAGTTCGTCTCCTGGCGTCAGGATTGCGAGTCCACCATCCGCCCGACCTACCAGATCCTGTCGCGCGGTACGCCGAACCTGGAAAACGACAACTGGCTGCACGCCTCCAACGTCCTCTCGGGTGCCGAAACCCCAGAAGACGCTGCCGCCGCCATCCAGGCCGGACTCGACAGCTGGTACACACCGGGCATGTACGAGTAAGGGCAAGCAGGGGCCGGATCGACACCGGCCGGGAGCATACTGGACCCCGGGTCTTCGCCCGGCGTGACAGGGAGTGGGAGAGGCACCGCCTCGCCCCTCCACAACCGTCATCCCGGCCCTGAGCCGGGACCCAGTATGCGCCAAGCTCGCTATCGGCACTGTCCTCGCGCCCTACTCTTAGCTTGCGTGAACCTCAGAGGCTCCAAGCAACCCAAGCCTCGCTTCCCCTCTCCCGTCAGGGGAGAGGGCCGGGGTGCGGGACTACCGAGCCAAAGATGGCCACATCGTCACCCACGCCCCAACCGTCATCCCGGCCTTGAGCCGGGACCCAGTATGCGCCAAGCTCGCGGTTAGACCACAGGCGCCCGAACGCGAAAGATCCAACCCATGACGGCCACCGCCACGCCCGCGCAAAAACCCGCCCGACGCTGGCACATCGCCGTGTTCCTCGCACCCGCGGTGATCGTTTACACCGCCATCATGATCATCCCGCTGTTTTCGACCCTCTTTCAATCGCTGTTTGGCCCGATCGACGGCCAGCGCGGCTTTGTGGGCTTGCGCAATTTCCAGACGCTGTTCGGCGACCCGCGCTGGTCGGCGAACTTCTGGAACGCGCTCTGGAACAACACATGGTTCTTCATCATCCACATGCTGGTGCAGAATCCGATCGGCATCCTCCTCGCCGCCATCCTGTCGAACCCCAATCTCCGCCTGCGCGGCTTTTACCGCACCGCCATCTTCATCCCCACAATCCTCTCCTTCGTGATCGTGGGCTTTGTCTGGAAGCTGATCCTCTCTCCGCTCTGGGGCATCGCGCCCAACATGCTCGACGCCATCGGCATGCGCTCGCTGTTCTCCCCATGGCTCGGCCAGGAAGGCGCAGCGCTCACCACTTTGGCGCTCGTTTCAGTCTGGCAGTTCGTCGGCATCCCCATGATGCTGATCTACGCCGCCCTCCTTTCGATCCCCGACGAGATCATCGAAGCCGCCGAGATCGATGGGCTGACCGGCTACAAGCAGTTCTTCAAGATTCAGCTACCGCTGATCCTGCCCACCATCGGCATCATTTCGATCCTGACCTTCGTGGGCAATTTCAACGCTTTCGATCTCATCTACGTTTCCCAGGGCGCGCAGGCAGGACCGAACGGCTCCACCGACATCTTGGGCACGTTGCTCTATCGCACCTTCTTTGGCTTCCAACTGCAACAGGGTGACCCGAACATGGGCTCGGCCATCGCCACCATGATGTTCCTCATCATCCTTGTCGGCGTCTCGATCTATCTTTTTGGCATACAGACGCGCATGCGGAGGTATCAGTTCTGATGAGCACCGCCCGGTCGTCCCTTACCCGCACCATCGCCTCGCACGCGATCCTTATTGCCTATACGCTCCTGGCGCTGTTTCCGGTGTTCGTCATCGTCGTCAATGCCTTCAAGGCTCGCCGCGACATCTTCAATGATCCCCTGGCCCTCCCCAACCCTGAAAGCTTTTCGCTTGTCGGGTTCGAGACCGTCACCAGCCAGGGCAATTTCCTGCTCTACTTTCAGAACTCGCTGATCGTCACCATCGCCTCGCTGTTCTGCGTCCTCCTCTTTGGCGCCATGGCCGCCTTTGCGCTCTCGGAATACCGCTTCAAGTTCAATCCGCTGATGGGCCTTTATCTCGCCCTGGGCATCATGATTCCCATTCGGCTGGGCACCGTGGCGATCTTGCAGATGATGGTCGCCACGGGCCTGGTCAACACCCACACGGCGCTGATCCTCGTCTACACCGCCCAGGGCCTGCCGCTGGCCATCTTCATCCTTTCGGAGTTCATGCGCACCGTTTCCGACGATCTCAAAAACGCCGGCCGCATCGACGGGTTGTCGGAATACAAGATCTTTTTCACCCTGGTCCTGCCGCTGGTCCGCCCCGCCATGGCGACGGTTGCGGTCTTCACGATGATCCCGATCTGGAACGACCTCTGGTTCCCCCTGATCCTCGCCCCCGCCGAATCCACCAAAACCGTCACGCTCGGCGCCCAGGTGTTCATCGGCCAGTTCGTCACCAACTGGAACGCGGTTCTGGCAGCGCTCACCCTCGCCATCATCCCGGTTCTGGTTCTCTATCTCATCTTCTCGCGGCAATTGATCCGCGGCATTACATCGGGAGCCGTCAAATGAGCACCCCCATCCGCGTCCTCGTCGCCGGCCTTGGAAACATGGGCCGCGCCCACGCCATGGCCTATCACAACCACCCCGGCTACGAGATCGTCGGCCTCGTCACCCGCTCGTCAGACAGCGTGCCGGCGGGCCTTGAAGCCTATCCGCACTGGACGGACTATTCCGAGGCCCTTGCCGCAACCACGCCCGACCTCGCCTCGATCAACACCTATTCCGACAGCCATGCCGATTACGCCATCGCCGCCATGGAAGCGGGCGCGCATGTCTTTATCGAAAAACCCCTCGCCACCACTGTCGCCGATGCCGAGCGTGTCGTTGAAACCGCCACGCGTTTGGGGAAGAAACTCGTCGTCGGCTACATCCTGCGCCACCACCCCTCATGGGTGCGCCTCATCGCCGAAGCCCGTGCGCTTGGTGGGCCTTATGTCTTTCGCATGAATCTCAATCAGCAGTCCGCCGGCCGTTTCTGGCAGACCCACAAGACGCTGATGGAGACCACGAGCCCAATCGTTGATTGCGGCGTCCATTATGTCGACGTCATGTGCCAGATCACCGACGCCGAGCCCGTCCAGGTGCGCGGCATGGGCGTCCGGCTGTCCGATGAAATCGCGCCCGACATGTATAATTACGGCCACCTTCAGGTCACCTTCGATGACGGATCGGTCGGCTGGTACGAGGCCGCCTGGGGTCCGATGATTTCGGAAACCGCGTTTTTCGTTAAAGACATCATGACCCCAAAGGGCTCGGTCTCGATCGTCATGGACGAAGGCGCCAAATCCTCCGATCACGAAACCCACACCAAGACCGACCGCATCCGCATCCACCGCGCCGATCTCGACGGTTCGGGCCAGTTCATCCACGAAGACGAAATGCTCTCCATGGAGGGCGAACCCGGCCACGACGCCCTTTGCGCCAGAGAGCAGGCCTATGTCTATAGCGCCATCACCGAGGACATCGACCTCACCCGCCACATGTCCGACGCCATCCAATCCCTCCGCATCTGCCTCGCCGCCGACCAATCCATCCGCACTGGCAAGCCGGTGGATCTCTGATGATGCCCATTGCGCTCCCACCCACCACCATCCCATGCGTGGCATCCGCAAGTGCGGGGTCACTAGGACCCTCTGCTGCCTCCGCCGCCATCCCGGACCAGGTCCTCACTTCGCTGCCGCCATCTCAAACCATCATCCCGGGCGAAGACCCGGGACCCAGTATCCTCCGCGCCCGCAGCTCTTGCACAAAGGCGGCCCCGCGCCGACGCCACGTGCATTCCAACCAGCACGCCCGAGCATACTGGGTTCCGGCTCGAGGCCGGGATGACGACGGTGGGTTGGCCGCAGCGCCCCAGTCCTCAGCAACGTTTCGCACTCCCAAACCGTCACCCTCGGGTTCGACCCGAGGGCCTATTCGCGCACGCCGCTTGCCCAGCGCCGACCGGAACCCACCAACGCCCCCGATTTCCCCCACCGTCATCCCCTGCGCGTTCGTCCCTTCGCTGCCGCCATCTCAAACCGTCATCCCGGGCGAAGACCCGGGCCCCAGTATCCTCCGCGCCCGCAGCTCTTGCACAAAGGCGGCCCCGCGCCGACGCCACGTGCATTCCAACCACCACGTCCGAGCATACTGGGTCTTGGCTCAAGGCCGGGATGACGACGGTGGGTTGGCCCGCGTGGCATTCACACACCCGTCCCGCAGCGGCAGGCGCGTGGCACACGCACCAACCAGCCTCCATGGCACAGCGCGACCCTGCATCAAGCAACTCTTTACCCATCCGTTCGTCGCCACCTCGAAACCATCGGCGCGCCGGTCCCCACCGGCGCCCCACGCCCTCCAACCGTCACCCTCGGGCTTGACCCGAGGGCCCATGCGCCGTCGCCACTCGCGCAGCGCTTGCGGGGCCCCGTCAACGCTCCACACCCCAATCCTCGTCTCCCCGGAAGGCCGCTGCCCATGAATGCCCTTGAACTGAACGGCATCAAGAAAACCTTCGGTTCGACCGATGTCCTGCACGGCATCGACCTCACGGTCGAGGACGGCGAGTTCGTGATTTTCGTCGGGCCGTCGGGTTGCGGGAAGTCGACGCTTTTGCGCATCATCGCCGGGCTCGAGGACGCAAGTTCGGGCACGGTGAAGATTGCCGGCCAGCCGGTCAACACCACCCCGCCCGCCAAGCGCGGCATTGCCATGGTGTTCCAATCCTACGCGCTCTATCCGCACCTGACCGTCAAGGGCAACATGTCGCTTGCCATGAAGCAGGAGGGCGCCGCCAAGTCCGAGATCGAGGACCGGGTCGGGGTGGCCAGCAAAATGCTCGGCCTCGATCCGCTGCTCGAACGCCGCCCGGCCGAACTCTCCGGCGGGCAGCGCCAGCGCGTCGCCATCGGGCGCGCCGTGGTGCGCAAGCCGAAGCTTTTCCTTTTTGACGAACCCCTATCGAACCTCGACGCCGCGCTGCGGGTCAACACGCGGCTCGAGATTGCCCGCCTGCATCGCGAGCTTTCGGCCACCATGGTCTATGTCACCCACGACCAGGTCGAGGCCATGACCTTGGCCGACAAGATCGTCGTCATGAATGCGGGCCGGATCGAACAGATCGGCTCGCCTATGGATCTCTACAATCGTCCCGCCAACATGTTCGTCGCCGGTTTTATCGGCTCACCGCAGATGAACTTTCTCGACGCCGCAGCGCTCGGCGAGACCAGTGCGAAAACCATTGGCGTGCGCCCCGAACACGTCAGCGTCTCGCCGACGTCTGGCGATCTCTCATGCGACGTCGTCCATATCGAACAATTGGGCGCCGACACCAATCTCTATCTGCGCAACGAAAAGGTCGGTCTCCTTACGGCGCGCCTGTTCGGCGAGCATTATTTCGCCCCCGATTCCCGGGTCTTCGTCAGCTTCGACAGGACCAAGCAGCACCGCTTCGACGCCGAGGGCAAGGCCATCGTCTAGGGGACCTATAGCCGCCTCCCCGACTGGCGACACGACCGCTTAAGGCCCCTCACCGGCCTCCCGTCCTTTGGCCAATCGTGCCACCGGCACGATTGGCCAAAGGACGGCTTGAAGTCTCCCCAGAGGGGCGAGGGCTATGGGCGCCGCGGCGCCAGCGACATCAGCGCTCTGAAGACCTACGCGGCACTGATAAGGCCCAGCCCGAGACATTTCTTTGGGCGGACGTGCTCACTCTCCCCTCCATGCCAACGGGTTTCCCGATCGCCACGGTAGTCACTGCCCACAAACTACCCCAGCCTTACCCCCTCTCCCCTCGGGGGAGAGGGTCGGGGTGAAGGGCCTGCAGCGTCAGATAAGCCCAGCGCCCGGGCCGGTTACACCCCTTGGGTCACCCCAGGATTTATTCCCGCGGCCCAGTGCAGCACTGCAACCGCCCTCCCTCACAGCCCCTTCAGGAACGCCCGCGACCGGTCGAGGCATAGCCTTGCCGCCTCTTCATTGTAATCTTCGAGGCTCGGGTCGAGAAAATAATGGCCGCAGTTTTCATAGCGGTGCATTTTCAGGTCCGCCTCGCCCTTCTGCGCCGCCCAGTCGGCGAAATACTCTTCGTCGTCGAAGGGATCGGGTTTGGCGATATGGGCGGAAACCTTGAGCCCTGGGCGCGGCGGGTCCATCCATTCGGTGATCCCCGCGTAGAGAAGCGCACCCTTCATTTCGGGCCGATCGCCCCAGAATTCCCCAATCAGCGCCGCCCCGAAGGACACACCTGCCAAGACGGCGTCGGCCGGCGCCGCATCCACGGCTGCCTTGGCCCGCTCCATAATGGCTTCGGTGCCCACCTCCTTACGCTGTGCAAAGCCGGCCTCGTAGGTGTCGGCGGCGCGTCCGCCGAACAGATCGGGAAGGCTCACGGTATGGCCATCGGCCTCGAAAACGGCGGCGATTTCACCTTCTACGGGGCGCAGGCCGAGAATGGAGTGAAACAAGACGATATGGGCCATGCGTGGGTCTCCTTCTGTGCACCCATCATGTCGTTCTTATTTTGTTCCGTCAAGCTTGACGGGTGTTTTTCCACACGCCCGCACGCCGCCCGCCTAAAGCATCGCCTCGATTTCAGCCCGGTGTGCGTGCATTTTCAAGAACACCGCATAATCCCTGTCATAGAGCGCGCGGCGCGAGCGGTCAGGCTCACGCGTCACCGAGGCGTGGCGCATGGCCGTGGCCGCGTCGGCAAGGCTTGGATAGAGCCCTGCCCCCGTCGCCGCGGCCATCGCCGTGCCCAAAAGCATCGCGTCCGCATCGGGCAATTCGTGCACGGTGCAGCCCGTGGCGTCGGCATAAAGCTCCATGAGCAGCGGATTGCGCGTGTGCCCGCCGGTCACATGCAGCGTATCGATGGCATAACCTCTTGCGTTCAGCGTTTCGAGGATCTGCCGCACGCCCAGCGCGATGGCCACCGCGCCGCGCCAATACAGCTTGCACAGCCCATCGAACGAGGCATCGAGACTCATGCCCGAAATCACCCCCAGCGCCTTGGGGTTGGCGAAGGGCGAACGGTTGCCGTGAAAATCGGGCAGAACGTGCAGGCGCGGCGCAAGGTCGTCGCATTGGCTACGCAATTGGGTGATGCGGTTGATGATTTCGGCATGCATCAGGGGCGTTGGCGCCGCGCCCGAGGAATGCACGCGAATGATGTGATCGAGTGCGGCACCCGACGCCGATTGCCCGCCTTCGGATAGCCAGATCCCAGGCAGCACGGCCCCGAAATAGGGCCCCCACACACCAGGGGCCGGGCGGGGCTCGGTGGCGAGGGCAGTAACGGCGCTCGATGTCCCCGCGATCAGGCCCAAATGCCTGTCGATGGTTTCGGGCTGGTTGGCAAAGGCCCCCAGAACCCCGAGCGCCCCGGCATGAGCGTCCACCATGCCGGTGCCGACGATAACGGTTTTGGGCAGGCCGAGCTCGCGCGCCGCCTTGGCCGTCAGGGTGCCGAGGGGATGCCCGATGGGCGAGGCATGCCGCGGCAAGCTGGCGCGCTCGCGTAAATCCTCGAGCCCCATTGCGGTCAGAAAATCGGCCGGCCAGCCCTCGGCCTCATGGGCGAGAAAGCTCCATTTGCTGGTCAGCGTCGATTGGCTGCGCTCGAGGCTGCCGCACGCTTTCCAGCTTAAAAAATCGGCGAGGTCGAACATGTATCCCGCGCGCTGCCAGGTCTTGGGCAGATTGCGCTTGAGCCACATGAGTTTGGGAATTTCCATTTCCGGGGACAGCGCCCCGCCGGCGAAATCGAGCACCCGATGGCCCGTCGCCCGCGCCTCTTCGGCCTCGGCCAGCGCCCGGTGGTCGAGCCAGACGATGGTGTCCCAATCGGGGTCGCCATCGCTCCCGACGGCAAGCGGCGCGCCATCTTTTGCGCGCACTACCAGCGAGCATGTGGCATCGAACGCAATGCCGACGATCGTCTCAGTGTCTGCACCAGCCTTGGCGATCGCCTCGGCTACGGCCCGGCAAACGGACGCCCAGATGTTTTCCGATTTGTGTTCTGCGCGCTCGGCCCCTTCGCGGCGAATCTCGATAGGCGCTTCGGCCCGCGCCAGAACGGCGCCGTCCCGCGTCAAAACTCCGGCCCGTGCACTCGTCGTGCCCACATCGACGGCAACCAGGAGGGGGGTCATAAGGGCTTTGGCCTAACGCGATCGTTTCCGTTTGGGATACGACCTTAAAAGATCGGGCAATTGGCGCAAGTCATCGAACATCAAATCGGGCTCGAGCGCCGTCAATGCATCGACCAGCCCCGCCGGGCCGACATGGCCGCCACCGGTAAAGGCAAAAACCGCCATGCCCGCCGCCTGCGCGGCTTCAACGCCCGCCGGGCTGTCCTCGATCACGACGCAATCAGCCGGCGCAACGCCCATCTTTTCCGCTGCAAAAAGAAACAGATCGGGGGCCGGCTTGCCCCGCGCAACCATGGTCGCCGAATAGATGTGGGGCGCAAAGCGCGCGTAAAGCCCCGTCAGTTTGAGGCTGATCTCGATGCGCTCGTAAACGCTCGATGAGGCCACGCAACTGGGGATATCGAGGCAATCGATCACCTCACCGATGCCCGGCATGGGCTTAAGCGCCCGCTGATAGCGCCCATAGAGCGCGTGCCGCATATCGGCGAGCGCTGCCTCGTCCATCTCCACGCCATATTGCGCCTGGAGCGATGCGGAAACGGTCTTGAGCGTACGCCCCAAAAAATCGCGATAGGCCGCCGCCGTCCCGATCGTCACGCCGCGCGCCGCGACAGTTTCGACCAGCACGTCTATGGCGATGGGCTCGGAATCGACAAGCACACCATCACAGTCGAAAATCACCAGCCCCGGGCCGCCACTCGCTTCGATCTTGTGCGCGTGTGCCAATGCCATCAAAGCGTATTCTGGATATACCGCGTCAGCGTCTCGCGCGCGCCGATGTCCCAGACGGTCTTGAGCGCATGGGTGAAGGCTTTGACATAGGCCGGGTTTTCGCCGGCAGCGCCAAAAATGTCCTTCATCTGCAAATACGCCTCCGGGTCGTCCTTGGCGACAATCGCCGCCTTTTGCAACCGGTCCCAATTGGGATCGTTGGGGGCGATCTTGGCGCCTGAATCGGTCACGCCATAGCAGTACCGCGCCCAGAACGCCGAAACCAGCGCCAATCCGGTCACCGACGCGCCGGCCTTCAGCCGGTCCTCGACCGAGGGCAGTATGAATTTGGGCTGCCGGTTGGAGCCATCGAGGCACAGCCTCTGGATGGTATCGCCGATCTTGGGGTTGGCGAACCGCTCGGCGATCAGGCGGCGATAGTCATCGAGATCGGTATCGGGCACCGGCGGCACCACGGGGATGATCTCGTCCCTGGTCAGCTTTTCGAGATAGGCAGCGATCAGGGGATGCTCCATCGCCTCATGGACGAAATGGATATCCATCAGCGCCGCCGGATAGGCGATCGCCGCGTGCCCGCCATTCAGGATCCGGATCTTCATCAGCTCCCAGGGCGAAACGTCGTCGACAAACGTCACCCCCACCTTTTCCAGCACCGGTCGCCCGGCGGGGAAATTGTCTTCGAGCACCCATTGCTTGAAGGTCTCGCAGAACACCGGCCAGCCATCTTCGATGCCGTATTCCTCGGCCACCATCTTGCGCTCGCGGTCCGACGTCGCCGGGGTAATCCGGTCCACCATCCCATTGGGAAACGCCACCGACGAGCGCACCCATGCGGCCAGATCCGCATCGATCAGATCGGCCAGCCCGGCAATTGCGTTCATCGTCACCTTGCCATTGTGGGGAATATTATCGCAGCACATCACCGTAAACGGCGCGACGCCCGCATCCCGGCGCGCCTTCAATCCGGCAAGGATCAGCCCGAACACGGTTTTCGGTGCCTCCGGATTGGCCGCATCGGCGACGATATCGGGATGGGTCTGGGTAAACGCTCCCGCCGCGTCGAGGTAATATCCGCCCTCGGTGATGGTCAGCGACACGATCCTGATGGCTGGATCGGCCAATTTCGCAATGATCGCCCCAGCGTCGCCGGGCTCTAGAAAATCGACCATCGGCGCGGTCACCCGCACGCCCGTCCCGCCCGCCTCCTGCTCGACGATGGTCGAGAGATAATCCTGGCGCCCGAGGATCGCCTTCATCTGCGCATCAGCGTCCCGCACCCCGGCCCCCACGATCCCCCAATCATGGTCGGCCCCGAGATTGAACAGATCGTCGAGATAAACCGCCTGATGCGCCCGATGAAAATTCCCCACGCCGAAATGAACGATGCCGGCGGAGAGATCGGCAAGGGTATAGCGGGGTTTGGCAACCGTATCTGGCAGTGCTGTCAGGGATTGGGCCGAGAGCTTGATAGTCATGATATCCGCTTCCAAATATTTTGAGCGATTTTTGGGTGGCACCGCCGCCCATCACCTCCCACGTCACGCCGGGCTGACTTGGGGCATCCCGGCTCAAGGCCAGGATGACGGCAGTGGCGAGGCGCAAACGCCACCTCACCCAACCGTCATCGCGGGATCCAGCAACACCGCCCGCCAAACGCACCGGGTCCGTGGTTCATCACACCGCCATGCCCTGCGCATCGAACCGGTACACCCGCCCCTCGACCGGGGTCAGCCCAACCGTTTCGCCGTGCTTGAATGCCACGTCCCCCGAGGTCCGCGTCGTCATGGTCCCCGCGCCCTCAACATCCACATGCAGGAACGTGTCCGACCCCAGATGTTCTGAAACCTTCACCACGCCCGACCACGTGCCCGGCCCCCGCGAGACCGTCAGATGCTCGGGGCGCACGCCGATGCTGTGGGCGCCATGCTTTTGCGCCTCCGCACCCTCGACGAAATTCATTTTCGGCGACCCGATGAACCCGGCGACGAATTTATTGGCCGGGCGCTGATAGAGCTCAAGCGGCGAACCGTATTGCTCGATCCGCCCCGCGTTGAGCACCACGATCTTGTCGGCCATTGTCATGGCCTCCACCTGGTCGTGGGTCACATAGACCATGGTGGTTTTTAGCTTGTTATGGAGTTCTGAAATCTCCAGCCGCATCGCCACGCGCAGCGCCGCGTCGAGGTTACTGAGCGGCTCGTCGAACAAAAACGCCTTGGGCTGGCGCACGATGGCGCGCCCGATGGCGACGCGCTGGCGCTGCCCGCCCGAAAGCTGGCGCGGCTTGCGATCGAGATAATCGGTGAGGTTCAGAATCGAAGCGGCGTTATTGACCGCCGCGTCGATCTTTTCCTTGGGCGCCTTTTCCATCTTCAGCGGAAACGCGATGTTCCCGCGCACGCTCATATGCGGATAGAGCGCGTAGGACTGGAACACCATCGAGAGCTTGCGCTGCGCCGGCGCGGTTTTCGTCATGTCCTCGCCATCGATGGCGATCATGCCGTCCGATACGTCCTCGAGCCCTGCGATCAGCCGCAAGAGCGTGGACTTGCCGCACCCGGATGGCCCCACGAACACGACGAACTGGCCGTCCTCGATATCGAGCGAGATGTCGGGGATGACGGTGACGCCGCCAAAGCTCTTCTTGACGTTCTTGAGCGTTATCGAACCCATGTGTCTCTCCCGAGATTGCTACTTCACCGCGCCGAACGTCAGTCCGCGCACCAATTGTTTCTGGCTGAACCAGCCCATGATCAGGATCGGGGCGATCGCCATCATCGAGGCCGCCGAAAGTTTTGCCCAGAACAGCCCCTCGGGCGAGGAATAGGACGCGATGAAGGCCGTCAGCGGCGCCGCATTGGTCGTCGTCAGGTTCAGCGTCCAGAACGCCTCGTTCCAGGCAAGGATGATGTTGAGCAGCAGCGTCGACGCGATGCCGGGCACCGCCATGGGGGTGAGCACATGGACCACCTCCTGGCGCAGGCTCGCGCCATCCATCCGCGCGGCCTCCAGGATATCGACGGGGATTTCCTTGAAGTAGGTGAACAGCATCCAGATGATGATCGGCAGATTGATCATGGTCAGAACCACGATGATGCCCAGATGCGTGTCGAGCAGCCGCAGATCGCGGAAGATCAGATAGATCGGCACCAGAACGCCCACCGCCGGCAGCATCTTTGTGGACAGCATCCACATCAACACGTCCTTGGTGCGCTTGGTCGGCGAAAACGCCATGGCCCAGGCCGCGGGAATGGCGATCAAAAGCCCCAAAAGCGTCGAGCCCACCGCCGAGATCACCGAATTGGAAAAGTGCCGGAAATAGTTCGAGCGCGACTGAACGGTTTCGTAATTGGCCAGCGTCCAGTCGAAATCGAAGAACCGTGGCGGGATGGCGATCGCCTGTCCCTCGGGCTTGAAGCTGGTCAAAAACGTCCAGAGGATGGGAAAGAAGATCACCAACCCGATACCCCAGGCGAGGATCGTGAACCCGATCTTGCGGCGTGTGGAAATTGCGCGTGCCATGGTCCTACGCCTCCAGATTCTTGCCCACGATCCTCAGAAGGAAGATCGCAACGATATTGGCGAGGATGACGGCCACGATGCCGCCCGCCGAGGCCAGCCCCACGTCGAACTGCAGCAGCGACTGCATGTAGATAAGGAAGGTCAGATTGGTCGTCGCCACACCCGGCCCGCCATTCGTGGTGACCAGGATTTCGGCAAAGATCGACAGAAGGAAAATCGTCTGGATCAGCATCACCACGGTCAGCGCCCGGGCGATGTGCGGCAGGATGATATAGAAGAACAGCGACAGCGGCCCCGCCCCATCCATCCCCGCGGCCTCGCGCTGCTCCTCATCGAGCGATTGCAGCGCGGTCAGCAAGATGAGCGTTGCGAAGGGCAGCCATTGCCAGGCGACGATCATGATGATCGAAAACATCGGGAACTGGGCAAACCAGTCGATGGGCTGGAACCCGAACACCCGCGCCAGCCATGCAAAGAACCCATTGACCGGGTGCATGAGCATGTTCTTCCACACGAGCGCCGAAACGGTCGGCATCACGAAGAACGGCGCAATGACCAAAAGCCTTACGATCCCCTGCCCGAACATGGGCTGGTCGAGCAGCAGCGCCAAAAGCGTGCCCCCGATCAGCGTGATCGCGAGGACTCCACCCACCAGCACCAGCGTATTGGTCAGCGCGGCCCAGAAGTTGGGATTGGCAAAGAAATAGCGGTAATTGTCGAAGCCGGTGAAATACTCCATCCCCGGCATCAGCAGATTGTAGCGCTGGAACGAGAAATACAGCGTCATCGAGAGCGGGATAATCATCCACGCCAAAAGCAGGAGGACAGCCGGAGCCATCATGAACCGCGCCGCGGTCTGTGTTTGCGCTGTCGCCATGATCTTCTCCCCGCCCTATCGGCGCCGTTCCTGTGCTGCCGTCACGAAGTTCGTTTGTAAAAGTCGCAAGTAGCGGTCGCGCTCAACCCCGATCGACTGCCAAACCCCAACCTGTCATCCCGGGCGAAGGCCCGGGATCCAGTACGCTCCAAGACAGCGCTCTTTCCACTGAAGCGGAGCTTACTGGGTCCCGGCTCGCGGCCGGGATAACGGCGGTGAAAGGCTCAAGCTGCGCTTGATCCCAGCCCGCCACATGCCCCAACCCTCAAAAGGGCCGGCAGAAGCCGGCCCTTCCGGGAGGAGGTTACTGATTGTAGTAACCGGAGCGTTCCATCTCCATGCGGGTTACCTGCTGGGCCTGCTCGAGAGCTTGGTCGACCGGTGTCTGGCCGGCGAGTGCTGCCGAGAAGATCTGGCCCACGGCCGTACCGATGCCCTGGAATTCAGGGATGGCTACGAACTGGCCGCCCGAATAGGGCACTTCCTGCACAGAGGAGTTGGTTGTGTTGGCTGCTTCAATCGCCGCCAGGGTCTCGTCGGCAAACGGCGCCGCATCGAGATAGGCCTGGTTTTGGTAGAGCGAGGTACGGGTTCCTGGAGGAACGTTCGCCCAGCCCTCTTCCTCGGCGACCATTTCGAGATAGGCCTGATCGGTGGCCCACGAAATGAACTGCTGAGCTTCATCTACGTTCTGGCTCGATGCCGGTACGGCCAGCGACCACACCCAAAGCCAGTTGCCATTATTGTCCAGGCCTTCCTTGGTCGGGAACATCGCGTAGCCGACCGAGTCTGCGACCTGGCTGTCATCGGGATTCGAGACGAAGGATGCCGCGACGGTCGCGTCCATCCACATGCCGCATTTACCCTGCTGGAACAGTGCGAGGTTTTCATTGAAGCCGTTGGACGATGCACCCGGAGGGCCAGCATCGGTCATCAGGTCGACGTAGAAATTGAGCGCTTCGTTCCATTCGGGACTATCGAACTGGGGTTCCCAGTTCTCGTCGAACCAGCGGCCGCCCATCGAGTTCGAAAGTGCGGTGAGGAACGCCATGTTCTCACCCCAGCCGGCCTTGCCGCGCAGGCAGATGCCGTAAACTTCATTGTCACGGTCGGTGATCGCGCGGGCTGCTTCACCGATGAACTCCCATGTGGGCTGTTCTGGCATTTCCAGACCGGCCTCTTCGAAAAGGTCGGTGCGGTACATGATCATGGCGCTTTCCGCATAGAACGGCGCAGCATAGAGCGAACCGTCCACCGTCAGCGCTTCGCGCACGGCTGGGATCAGATCGTCGGCATTGTAGTCGTCGCCGAGATTGTCGAGCGGGGCGAGCCAACCCTGGGCGGCCCAGATCGGGGTTTCATAAGCGCCGATGGTCATGACGTCGTACTGGCCGCCGCCGGTGGCGATATCGGTCGTCACGCGCTGACGCAGCACGTTTTCTTCCAGCGTCACCCATTCGAGCGCGATGCCGGTCTCTTCGGTGAATCGATCCGACAGGCCCTGCATGCGGATCATGTCGCCATTGTTGACTGTCGCAATCGTCAGGGACTGGGCCTGGGCGCCGGCCGCAAGGGCAAACAGCGACACCGACCCGATGATGATCGAGCGTAACTTCATAAGGTATCCTCCCTCATGCTCCGTATTGAGCATTTGCTATACGCATGGGCAATTACTCACTCCCGCATGCAAAAAGTCAATACCCTTTTGCTCAAGGGTTGGGAAATTGCCCAAAATTGAAGTGAGGTTTTGCACGAGACCGTCGCCAACTGTCGAATAGCGCCGTCGATCACGCGCACAATCGCCGATCTCGAACCATATATGGAGGGTTATGCGAGGAGTTTTGCCGCGGTATCTTCGTCGGTTATAAGCCCATTGACCAGCCCGCGCCGCAGCGCAGCCCCGATCGCTTCGACCTTATTGAGCCCTCGTGCAGCAGCAATCACCAGGGCCGGATGGGCCGATGGCAATGGCGCCGAAGCTACACGCTCATTGGTCATGCCGGCGACCAATTCCCCTTTAGAATCATAGGCCCAGCCCAGTAATTCCCCCACGGCACCGGCCTTTTGCAGGGCCTTTAATTCGGCCCGCGTCAGGAACCCGTCCTCATAAAGCGCCGCGTTGGGACCGAGGTCGCCGATGCCCACGAACCACACCCCGGCCTCCGCCGCGAGCGCCAGATTTTTCTCGATTCCGACCTGCTGGTGCAGCAGCGTCCTATCCTTCTCGCTCGCCGCAATAACCGGCAAAGGCATTGGAAAACTTGGCGCTTTTACTTTATCCGCGAGGGAAAAGATCACGTTATAATAGGCCGCTGAACCATCGGGGGCGATGTTGCCGGTCAGTGAAACGATTCTGTGTTGCGGACAATCCATTTCGGGCAGCAGTTCCACTGCCGCCTTCAGCGTGCGCCCTGTCCCCACGCCCATGATCATCGGCTCGGATGCGCCCAGAACCTTTTCGATTTCGGCGGCCGTCGCGTCTGCCACGCCCAATGTCGCATCCGGATGGCCGGGGTCCGACGGCACGATTTCGGCAAACCGCAGGCCGAATTTCTCCTTGAGCCGCGCGGCCAATTCGAGACAATCGGCGATTGGATGGTCGAGCCGGACCTTGATCAGCTTTTCGGAAATAGCAAGGGAAACAAGACGTTGCGCGCTCTGGCGCGACACGCCGAGCTTGGTTGCGATCTCGTCCTGGGTGTTGCCCGCGACATAATAGAGCCAGCCGGCCCGCGCGGCATCGTCGAGTTTGGTGCGCGAATTGTCCTGGCGCGGCATGGCTCTCCCCTTGTCCCCCTTTGACCTAGTTATACGATTGAGGGACCAAAAGAAAAGCCGGACGATGCGTGCCGAGATTGCGGTCGGAGATGCAACAGGGCAAGCTTACTGCGTCGTCCACGCGCATAAAGTTATCCCCGTGCCGCAAACAGCGCCTATGATCGTCATCACCTACTGCACGCAATGCAACTGGCTCTTGCGGTCGGGCTGGATGGCACAGGAGCTGCTCTCGACCTTCGGCACCGAACTCGGTGGCGTGACACTTATCCCCGGCACGGGCGGGATTTTCACGATCACCATCGACGGCCGCCTGGCGTGGGAACGCAAGCGCGATGGTGGTTTCCCTGACGTCAAGGCGCTCAAGAAACTGGTGCGCGACGTCATCGATCCCGAGCGCGACCTGGGCCATATCGATCGATAATGGCCCCATGCTCCCCGTTCCACGGGTTGGCGAATAGCATGGCGCATCACCGGCTCGTTTGGTGAAAACATTCCCCGTTACAAGGGTTTATCGCAAAACGATCGGGGCCATATTAGGGGCAGACGTTCCTGCCAGCGGGTTTCCGCTGTGCAACGCAAAAAGGAGATTATGCCCATGGCCATCCTTCTCGGCGACACCGCCCCAGATTTTACCGCCCAGACCACTGAGGGCGAAATCCGTTTTCACGATTATATCGACGGTCACTGGGCCGTGCTGTTTTCGCACCCCAAGAACTATACCCCCGTCTGCACCACCGAATTGGGCTACACAGCCAAGCTCAAACCCGAATTCGACAAGCGCGACGTCAAGGTTTTAGGGCTTTCTGTCGATAAGATCGAGGAACATTCCGGCTGGGCCAAGGACATCGAGGACACCCAGGGGTCAGCGCTCAATTTCCCCCTGATCGCAGACGACGGTTCGATTGCGCGGCAGTACGACATGATCCACCCCAATGCCGATAACACATTGACCGTGCGGTCAGTTTTCGTCATCGGACCGGACAAGAAGGTCAAGCTCAAGCTCGAATATCCCGCCTCCACGGGCCGGAATTTCGACGAGATCCTTCGGGTTATCGACAGCCTGCAATTGACCGCCAAGCATCAGGTCGCAACGCCCGTCAACTGGAAGAATGGCGAGGACGTGATCATCGTCCCGGCGGTTTCCAACGAGCAGGCCAAGGAAAAATTCCCCGAGGGCTGGAACGAGGTGCGCCCCTATCTGCGCATCGTCAAACAGCCCAGTCTCTAGATTAATTTTAACGCGCGACCGGCCAGTCCGGTCGCGTTTTCAATAGCCCGCACTTCCCAATCGGGCGAGGCGGATTTCCTCATTGCGCCGCGTCGATTGCAACCTCATTTCGGCCAGACGCAAGCTGCGCTGCAGCGACTGGCGATCAAGCCTTAAGCCGAAGAGATCGCGCTGAATCTGCGCGACCTGTTCGGGCGTCAGCCCCTCACGCCGCAGCCTGCTATTGGCGCTATCGATCTCGCTTTCAAGCGAATTGATATCCGCTCGCGCCTCATAAACGTCCTGGCCAGCGGCCAGCACTCGCGCAAACGCGACACCCAATTCTCCCTCGCAGACACCATAATACCGCTCGCCCGACCGGCCCTGCCGCTCGGCGTTCGCCAGCCTGCAATAGGTTCGAAGCCCATCGACGCGACCATCGCCATAAAGTGCTTGATCCACGACGATGCCATATTCCGAGCACGCCTCGCTGTGATTGGTCACATAGCCGGCCGGCCGGCCCTCAGCGCCATCGCTAAACCCGATGGTGCGCCAATCGCCCGACTGGCACTGCTCTTCAGACAGGGACGCGCAGGCGGCCAGAACCGCACCGACCAGCAGCACCAGACACAGTAACCCCAGGTTTTTCATGACGCTTACCTCGCGCGTCACCATAGCGGTTAGCCTGCCTGCGAGGCAACGCCTCGATCGCGCCTAGAACTGATCGATGCTGACCAGTTGGCGCCGTGCCTGAGAACGGCCGAGCAGGGCCAGCAGAACGCCAATCAAGCCGATCACCGCCCAGCCCGGCCAGGACAAGAGTGTCGTCAGCGTCGGGTCCCAGAACACCGGATGAATGTTTTGCTGCAAAGACATCTGGATCGATTCCAGGGTGCCGGGCAGAAGGCTCGAGATCGTCGTGGCCAGGGGCGTTGCGACATAGCCATTGGCTGCCAGCATCGCTGTGCCGTCGGCGACCAGAAGGATAAGGGCAAGGGCCAGCATGGCGGCCCCGAGAACTCTAAAAATCGCGCGCATACGCTCTACTCTTTACTCGCCACGAGACGATCGCCTCGCAGCACGATTATACCACCAGCCCCCGGCTGTTAGCAACGACCACATCGTAAAGTGATTAATCAGTCGAGCCATATGTCAGTCCAATGCATCAACGCGCGAAAAGATGCGCCAAATCTCAATTTTTCCTTCCCTCCCCCTTGGCACAGCCCCCAAACCCGTCTAATCGGGCACCCTATGCGGAGAGGTGGCCGAGTGGTCGAAGGCGCACGCCTGGAAAGTGTGTAGGCGGGGAACCGTCTCGAGGGTTCGAATCCCTCTCTCTCCGCCATTTCCCCAGACCAGCCCTAAGGCGCGCCAGCGCAGTCATATGCACTGGGATTTTACTGAGCCTCGCTGACGGTCAGGGTAGTATAGGCCGATTTTCAGGCTCAAGCAGTCCGATTGGACTTTATCCAAAAACCTGATACAGCTCGCACACCGATGTTGAAGGCTGACTTTGTATGGCTCGAAATTTTCTCGTAGTTGATCCCGTGGACGGAATTGACGTGCTGCGGGGGTTGGCTTCGCCTGTACGTGTGAAAATTCTCAAGCTTCTTCACGACACGGGGTCCCAGAACATCAATGAGATCGCTCGCATATTGGAGCTGCCGCAATCTACGGTGTCGGCGAACGTTTCGATTTTGGAAGACGCAAATCTGATCCGTTCGGATGTGCTCAAGGCGCGCAAGGGCAACCAGAAAATTTGCCACTCCAATTTCGATGAAATCCTAGTTGCTTTCAAGGACGACATCGCCCCGGCACGCGGGGGGCAGATCGAAGTCGCAATGCCGCTAGGGCTTTATACCAATTGCGACGTTGTCGCGCCGTGCGGCCTGTGTACGCCAGACGGTGTTGTCGGCTTGCTCGACGTACCCGACACCTTTCTCGACCCCGAACGGATGCGCGCGGGCTTGGCGTGGTTCACGCGCGGGCATGTCGAATATCAGTTCCCCAACAATGCCAAGCTGGCCAATAGCGATGTCGAGGCGATCGAATTTTCGATGGAATTGTCATCGGAAGTGCCCGGAACGTCTGCCGATTGGCCGTCCGATATCACGCTGTGGATCAACGGCATCGAAGTGGGCACCTGGACCTCGCCGGGTGATTACGGCGACAAACGCGGCGTCTATACCCCCGATTGGTGGAAGCTCAAGGGATCGCAATACGGCAAGCTCAAGACATTCCGGGTTAACGGCACCGGAAGCTTCGTTGATGGCGTCAAAATTTCATCCATAAGTCTCAAGGACTTGGACCTTAACGCCCATCACTCCATCCGCATGCGGATCGGCATTAGGGAAGACGCGCGCCATCCCGGCGGGATCAATATTTTCGGCCGTGGCTTTGGCAATTACGATCAGGATATCATCATGCGGATCCTGACAGCGCGTTGATCACCGTCCGATGTGACTAAGCGTTGACAAGCCAGCGCTTAACAATCATGTTTTCCGATACAAATCCGAATATATGGATTTAAGGGAGGAAGATATGCGGGCGACGGTCACCATCCATCGCGACTTTACTATTAGCGACATCGATGAGCGCATTTATGGCGCGTTCCTCGAGCATCTCGGACGCGCCATCTATTCGGGAATTTACGAGCCGGACCATCCCTCTGCCGATGAAAATGGCATGCGCAAGGACGTGATCGATCTCGTGAAGGAGCTCGACGTGCCCGTCGTTCGGTATCCGGGCGGCAATTTCGTTTCTGCTTACAATTGGGAAGACGGAATCGGCCCCAAGGAGGATCGACCTGTACGGCTCGATCTCGCCTGGCACACGTCCGAGAGCAATGAAGTGGGCATCCACGAATTTGCCGACTGGTGTGAAAGCGTTGGTACCGAGATGATGTTGGCCGTCAATCTTGGCTCGCGTGGCCTCGACGCGGCTCGCAATTTCGTCGAGTACGTCAACCATCCCGGCGGCACCTATTGGAGCGATCTGCGCAAAAAGAACGGCAAGGAAGAGCCTTGGGACGTCAAGCTCTGGTGTCTTGGTAACGAGATGGATGGCCCCTGGCAGATCGGGCACAAGGATGCCGCCGAATATGGGCGGTTAGCGGCGGAAACGGCGAAGGCGATCCGCGCATTCGATCCCAAGCTAGAACTCGTCGTGTGCGGATCGAGCCATTCGGGCATGCCGACCTATCCCGATTGGGAGGCGACCGTTCTCGAGCACACTTATGATGTGGTCGATTATATCTCGCTCCACATGTACTTCGCCAATCATGAGAAAAAGACAGGCAATTACCTGGCCCTGACGCACAAGCTCGAAGCCTATATCGACACGGTGGCCGGCGTCATCCAATTCATCAAGGCCAAGCGGCGGTCGAAAAAGGACATCTATATTTCATTTGATGAATGGAATGTCTGGTATCACTCAAGCCAGCAGGACCGGCAGATTCTCGAAGGCGGCGATGGATGGCCGCATGCGCCGGCGCTGCTCGAGGACATTTATAATTTTGAGGACGTGCTGCAGGTTGGGCTTGTCATTAACACGTTCATCAGGCGCGCCGACGTGGTCAAGATCGCCTGTATAGCGCAGCTCGTGAATGTGATCGCCCCCATCATGACCGAACGTGGCGGTGAGGCGTGGCGGCAGACGATCTATTATCCGTATTACTTCGCGTCGCGGTTCGGGCGCGGCACAGCGTTGAACCTGGTCATCGATTGCCCGACTTACGACAGCGACGCCTATTCGGACGTGTCCTACGTCGACATTTCGGCAGTCCATAACGAGACCGACGGGACCGTTACGCTGTTTGCTGTCAACCGCCATCCCGACGAAAGCATTGATATCGATGCGACGCTTGAAGGGTTCGAGGGCCTCAAGGTCATCGACCATCAGGTGATGACGCATAATGACCTGGAAGCGTCAAATACCCGCTCTGCCCCCAGCGAAGTCGCCCCTCGGCAGGGAAATGGCGCGGAGCTCAAGGATGGAAAATTGTCCGCATCATTGCCGCCTTACTCGTACCAGATGATCCGGCTTGGCAGATAAAAGTACCGGCATATATATCCATATATCTGGTTTATATCGTATAATGTGTTGACAGATATTGATGCTGCGTTAGCATGCATTATGAAGTGCGGAGGAGCACTTCTTCATCAAGGGAGGAGACTATGAAAAGCTGGAAGACGCTTCTGGGCTCTGTCGCGCTTGCCGCAATGGCAAGTAGTGCGGCGGTCGCGCAGGACGCGGTGGCGGAACTGCCGCCGATCACCGAATTCCCCCGGGAACAGACCCTGATCGTTCACAACCCGGAAAATCCCGCTGCCAATCCCGAATGGTTCAACATTTGGGTTGCTGGCGCAGGTGCCATCCAATCGAGCGGTCTGCATCAATTGATGATGGACACTTTGTGGTACATCGATCCCAATGCAGGGCTGGATGGGTCTCTTTACAATTCGCTGGCGTCCGATCAATGGGAGTACAATGAAGACTTCACCGAGATGACGGTGCGCCTTCGCGAGGGGCTCTACTGGTCGGATGGCGTTGAATTTACCTCGGCCGACGTTGTCTATACGGTTGAAACCCTCAAGAGCAATTCCGCGTTTGGCGCGGCGGCTGGTCTCAATCGCAACGTGGAAAGCGTAGAGGCCATCGACGACTATACCGTCGTCTTCCATTTGAACGAGCCCAATTCGCGGTTCCATACGACGTTCACGGTCCGCTGGAATGCGACCTGGATCATGCCAAAGCACATCTTCGAGCAGTCTGAGGACCCGACCGCCAACGCGTTCAATCCGCCGGTTGGCCTTGGTCCTTATACGCTCCACTCCCATGATCCGAACGGTGCCTGGTACATCTGGGAAAAGCGCGAGGATTGGGAGCGCACATCGGTGGCCGAATATGGCGAACCCGGCCCGCAATACATCATCTATCGTTCGATCCCCAATATCGACAACCGCCTGATCGAGATGGTGAACGGCAATCTGGATATGATCCACGATCTGACGCCAGAAGCCATGTTCAGCCTGGTCGATCAAGACGAGACGGCGCGCGGCTGGTTCCCCGGATTTCCCTATGCCCATCCCGATCCCACCCTGCCCGCCATCATCTTTAACAACCAGGACGAGCTGTTCCAGGATCGTCGGGTCCGCTGGGCGCTTGCGCTCATGCTCGATGCGCGGCAGATTTCGATGGCCTCGTATCGCGGTGCGGCAACACTTTCGCCGATCGCAATTCCGCCCACCGGAACGCATCTTCAAGACTACCACGCTCCGCTTCAGGAGTGGCTGATCGACTACGAGCTCGACACGGGTTCATCTGTCATCAACCCCTACGACCCCGATGTCGGACTTCAGGTCGCTGAAATGGTGCGCCCGCAGTTCGGCGATGCCGTACCCACCGATGAAAGCGAAATCCGTCAGGCCTTCGGTTATGGCTGGTGGGGACAAAATCTCGATGCCGCCGCTGAACTTCTGGAAGATGCCGGTTTCACCCGGCAGGGCAATGACTGGTACAAACCAGATGGCGAACGGTTCGAGTTCACGCTCAAGACCGCCGAGACAGGCGTCATCAACCGCTTCGGCACAATGGCTGCGCAGCAGTGGAGCCAAGCCGGCGTCAACGTCACCGCAGAAGTCGACCCGGTGATTTTCGGTACGACACTCAATCTTGGTGATTTCGAAGCCGTCACGTCCTGGACCATCGAGTCCTGGGGTGGGGATCCGGATCTGTCATTCTTCCTCGACAGCTGGCACTCCGAGTTCATTGTCCCGCCCGGCGAACGTCAGCCGGCCCGTAACTTCCAGCGCTTCGAGCATCCCGAACTGGACAGGATCATCGATGAAATGCGGGTCACCGAATTCGGCACGGAAGAAAACCTTGAGCTCGGGTACGATTTCGTCCGTCTCATGGTCGATGAAATGCCGATCATCCCGATGATGTCCTACAACGTGTTCGCAGCATATTCCGAACGCTACTGGACCGGCTTTCCCGATGCGGTGGAGCGGCCCTATGCCAATCCTGTCACGAACTGGGCGAACTCGCGCTATATCTTCACCCAGCTAGAGCCCACACAGTAAATCCTCCCAAGAGAGCTGGCGCCTGTTCCGAAAACGGGTGCCAGCTTCTCGCGTTCAAAGGGGACACAGGTCTCAAGCATGCGCGACTATCTTACGTTCGTACTCAAGCGGCTTTTACAATTGGCCGCCGTCGTTTTCGCAGGGATTTCGGCCGCGTTCTTTATCACGCACCTCTCCCCGATTTCACCCGTCGATATGATCGTCAATCGCGTCGCGGCTCAGGCCAGCGTCAGCCCCCTCGCAATCATGGAACTACGCGAGTCGCTGTCCGCGCTGTTTGGGACCGACCTTCCGCTGCACATCAAATACTTCAACTTCTGGACCCGGTTCCTCGTCGGCGATCTTGGCCCTTCGCTGCTGGCCTTTCCAACGCCGGCCATGAACCTCGTCATGCGCGCCCTGCCCTGGACCGTCGGTCTTTTGATGACCTCGATCCTGATCAGCTGGACGATCGGGAATATTTTGGGCGGACTGGGTGGCTACTACCAGAACAACCGCTTCCTCAAGGCGTTTGGCGTCGTCGCCATGGGCGTCCAGCCTATCCCTTATTATATCGTCGCGTTTTTGCTGGTGTTGCTGTTTGGGTATTTCTGGCCGGTGATGCCGATATCGGGCGGTTTCTCGATTAACGTTCGCCCCGGCTTCACCTTCGAATTCATCGCATCGGTCATCCACCATTCGATCTTGCCCGCGGCCTCGCTGGTGATCGTGGGTCTTGGCATCTCGTTCCTCGGCATGCGGGCAATGGTGTCCAATATCGTGACCGAAGATTATGTCACCTACGCTGAACTGGCCGGGGTCAAAACCGAGCGGGTAGTGTTTTTCTATGTCATCCGCAACGCGATGGTACCGCAGCTGACCGGGCTTGCCATGGCGCTCGGCGGCATTTTCTCCGGCACGATCATCACCGAACAGGTCTTTGCCTATCCAGGGTTGGGCGCCTTGCTGGTCAGCGCGGTCAATGCCGGCGATACGACGCTGGTTTTGGCGGTGTCATCGATTGCCGTCGTCGCGGTGGCCAGCGCAATCTTTGTGATCGACCTACTCCATCCCCTGCTCGATCCGCGCGTAAAGGTCAAATAGCCGATGTTCGCAGTCATCAGAGATCTCACGCGCTACAATATCGAGTTTGCCATCGGTTGTTTGCTGGTCGGCATCATCACGCTCTTCGCTCTGGCCAGTTTTTTTGCGCCTGTCGCGCCGACGATGATCTATACGGTGCCGCCCGACATGCCGCCGTCGATGACCTATTGGTTCGGTACCAATTCGCGTGGACAGGATTTGTTCTGGCAACTCAGCTATGCTTTCCGCAACACGCTGACCTTCGGCGTGCTAGTGGCAATCATTAGCCGGATCATTTCCATCACGGTGGGATTGCTGGCGGGGTATCTGGGCGGATGGGTCGATCGCGTCCTGATGTTTTTCAACGATATCTTCGTATCGCTTCCCATCTTCCCGCTCCTGATCCTCGTCTACTTCGTTCTGCGCAGCAATCTCGACATGTTCACCTTGGCGCTGATCATGGGGTGTTTGGGTTGGCCCTTCGATGCGCGGCTGATCCGCTCGGTTTCGCTCGGCCTTCGCCATCGCGAATTCACACGCCATGCCACGTTTTCGGGGATGTCGCCGCGCAAGATCATGTTCGAAGAGCATTTGCCCTACGTCATGCCGATCGTGCTCTCGACGGCAATTGCCAACATGATCTGGTCGATCGGAATGGAAGTCACGCTTGCCGTTCTGGGGTTCACCAACCTCAACATACCCACCGTCGGCACGACGCTCTATTGGGCCAACAACCATTCGGCGATGATCGTGGGTGTCTGGTGGTGGATCCTGATCCCGGTGGTGCTGATCGTGGCCCTGTTCATCGGGCTGTTCCTGCTTACGGTCTCGCTCAACGAATATATCGATCCGCGCTCGCGCCTGCGGCGGATGGGAGGAGCCTAGTATGGCCGACACCGACGACATCCTCACGGTCCGCGGGCTCAAGGCCTACTACCAGATGGCCTATTTCGGCATCGAACGCGAAGTCAGGGCAGTCGACGACGTTACGCTCTCGATCCGCAGGAACGAAATCTACGGCATCGCCGGCGAGAGTTCGTCTGGCAAAACCTCGCTGATCAAAGTCCTTGCCGCGGCCATCAGACCGCCGCTCAAGGTGGTAGATGGGTCGCTTACCTACCGCTTCGGCGATCTGGAGATCGACCCGTACAAGGCCCGCAAGGAAGAGGTCGACGCGATCCGCTGGAAGCATCTGTCCTATATCATGCAGGGCTCGATGAGCGTGCTCAATCCGGTCCGTCGCATCAAGCACAGCTTCACTGATTTCGCGCTTCGGCCCATGGGCGTGCCGAAAAATATTTTCTGGGAGCGCACCAAGGCACACCTTGAGCGCCTAAACCTGTCTCCGGATGTGCTCAATGCCTATCCGCACGAGCTCTCGGGCGGCATGCGTCAGCGCGTGACGATTGCACTGGCCACTGTCTGCCAGCCGGAATTCATAATCGCCGACGAGCCGACCACAGCGCTCGACGTGGTCGTCCAAAAGGACGTTCTGGCGATGATCCGGAATGTTCAGCAGCAGATGGGCTCTTCGGTCGTGTTCGTTACGCACGATATGAGCGTCCATGCCAATATGGCGGACCGCATCGGCATCGTTTACGCCGGACGCCTTGTTGAAGAGGGGCCCACACGCACGCTGTTTACCGCCCCAAAACATCCTTATACCGCCCATCTGGTCGGCAGCCTGCCGCGGATCGGTGACACGTCAGCAAAATCGGCGCTGGAGGGACGCCCGCCCAACCTCGCCGATCCCCCTCCCGGATGCCGCTTCCACCCCAGGTGCCCATTGGCGATCGAAAAGTGCAAAACTGAGGTTCCGCCTCTCGCTACGGTCGGCGAAAGCCATCGCAGCGCATGTTGGCGCGCCGATGACGTTCGTCCGCTCACCACGATCTCGCATCGCGCGGAGGCAGTGCTTTGACCACTCTTCTTGACGTCAGAAACGTCTCCAAGCGTTTTGCCATGGGCGGCATTCTGTCTCGCAAGCATGTCGATGCCGTCATTGATGTGAGCTTCACCCTGGAAAGCGGAACGCCGGAAATCTTCACGATCATCGGCGAGTCAGGCTCGGGCAAAACCACGCTCGCGCGCATGATCCTGGGGCTTGAAGAGCCAAGCGAAGGCGATATCAATTTCGAAGGCGTCAGCGCGGCGGAACGTAAAGACAGGGCGGCACGCCTGAGCTTCATGCGGCGCGTTCAGCCGGTGTTTCAAAATCCGTTCGAAGCGTTTAATCCACTCAAGCAGGTCGAGCGCTATCTGGAAGCCACTGCGCGTACGCTGCTCGGGCTTAAGGACAAGGCCGAGATCGAAGCGGCAATGGACGGCGCGCTGCAAAAGGTCGGGCTGAGCTATCGTGAAATCAAAGGCCGCTATGCGCATGAATTGTCGGGCGGGCAATTGCAACGTGTCGCGATCGCTCGCGCCCTGATCCCGGAGCCGGCTCTCCTGATTACGGACGAGCCCGTTTCGATGGTCGATGCGTCATTGAGGATGTCGATCGTCAACCTTTTGCGCGATCTACGCGACAAGTTCGGCGTCTCGGTGATCTACATCACCCACGATCTTGCGACAGCCTATTACATCTCCGATCGCATCATGATCATGCAGAAGGGCTATGTGGTCGAGATGGGCCCCGCCCGGCCGGTGCTCGATGCGCCCGAGCACGCCTACTCGCGGCTGCTCAAGGAATCGGTTTTGTCGATCGAAGATGCCGGCTCGGGAAAACTCGAACCGGCTGACCGGAGCATGGCAAAAGCGGCTTGGGAAGCCACGGGCGAGGGACAACTGGTCGCCCGTGACGGAGGTCGCTTGGTGCGCGTGGCGCGTTAGGCGCCGCGCCCTACCAATTGGTGAATGAGCCGTCCTTGCGACGCAGATGCGGCGGCTCGGAATATTTGAAGACCGCTGCCTTGAGATAATCCTCGTTGACCTCGACGCCGAGACCCGGTGTTTCAGGCACCTTGTAGTGGCTACCTTCGAGATCGGCCTGGACGGGAAAGATTTCCCGATTGTCGAATCCAAGATCTTCCACTGGACTGGCACGGCATTCGAGCCAGGAGAAATTGGGAATGACCGCAGCCATATGCACCGATGCGGCCGTGCAGATGGGACCGAGCGGATTGTGCGGCATCAGATCGACATAGTGCGCTTCGCACCATCCCGCCACTTTCATCGCTTCGGTGAAACCGCCCACGTTGCAGATGTCGAGGCGCGCGTGCTGGATGATATCGCGCTCGATATAGGGCATGAACTGCCACTTCGATGAGAACTCTTCGCCGATGGCAAAGGGGACATCGGTCATGCGGCGCAAGGCCTCGTAGGCGCCCGGCGCCTCGTCGCGAATAGGCTCTTCGATAAAGTCGAGCGTTCCCGACCCCAGCTTTTGGCAGAAGGACGCAGCTTCGGCGACCGACAGCCGGTGGTGGTACTCGACACCGAGTATCGCGTCATGGCCGAGTTCGGCCCTGACGGCCCGGACCCAGTCGACAGTTGCGGCAATCGATTCACGGGGTTCAAAGACCGACTCGGCCTCCTGAAAACCGCCGAGGAGCCGAATGCATGTCCAGCCTGCATCATATGCAATGCGGGCCTTTTCGACCATTTCCGGTCCTGGATCGGCAGGCACTGTCGCAAAGGCCGGCACCTTGTCCCGCGAACGGCCGCCCAGGAGTTGATAGACCGGAACGCCCAGCGCTTTGCCCTTGATATCGTAGCATGCGATGTCGATGGCCGAGATCGCAGCGGCGAGCACGCGCCCGCCCTCGAAATACTGGCTCCGATACAATTCCTGCCAGATACCAGCGGCGCGCATGGGGTCCTGACCGATGAGAAACTCGGCGAAGTGCTCAATGGCACCAGCAACCGCCTTTTCCCGGAATGAAAGGCCGGATTCGCCCCATCCAAAAATGCCTTCGTCAGTTTCGACCTTTACGAGCAGTTGGTTACGCACGCCGACCCAAACCGGGTATGTCTTGATGGCTGTAATTTTCATCGCAGATGTTCTGTTCTTCTTGTCTAAAGATTTATGCGGCCAGAAACACTCAGTTGAGGAGGTTCGGGAGCCAGGTGGATAGTTCGGGGATAAACACCAGAAGCAGGATCGCTCCGATTTGGGCAATGATGAAGGGGATGAGCGCCTTGAACAAAGGCGAGAGCCCGATATTGCCGATTTTCATGAGCACGAAGAGCACCACGCCGAACGGCGGCGTTATCAGGCCCATGGCGAGGGTCAAAATGATCACCATCGCCGCCTGGATCGGATCGATGCCCAATTGCATGACGGTGGGCATCAGTAGCGGCACGAAGATAATGAGCGCTGCGCCGATATCGAGGAACATGCCCAGGATCAGCATCAGAATGACGACGCCGATCAGAAACAGCGTCGGATCGCCGCCGACAAGCGGCACCATGGCAGCGACGAGCCCCGAAATGCCGAGCAGATTAAGGGCGTAGGAGAGGATGGCCGCCGCGGCGACCAGGAAGTAAATCGTTGCCGTTACGCGCGCGGAGACCACAACGGCCCTCCACACATCAGCGATCGACATCGATCTAAAGACGAGCAATCCCAGAACCAGCGCGACAAAGACCGCGATCCCACCGCCTTCCGTTGCCGTGAATGCACCCGTGACCATGCCGCCGACGATGATAACCGGAAGGATGGCGACGACAGCGCTCTCGATGAGCAGGCGCGGCATTTCCTTGCGCTCAACCACGATGGCGGACTTGGGCAATCCCTTGGTCATTGCGGTGATGAACACGACAACGACGCAGGCAAGTCCCATGATCAGGCCTGGAATGACGCCGGCAAGAAAGAGATCGACGATCGAAAGTCCCGAGACCGCCGCCATGATGATGGCAAGGCCAGAGGGTGGGATGATGGGACCGACAATCGAGGACGAGGCCGTGACGGCGGCAGCGTATTCCTTGGTGTATCCCTCTTCTGGCATGACCTTGAGAAAGAAACGTCCCAGCGCGCTGGCATCCGCCACGGCCGACCCGGACACACCGGCAAAAAGGACCGACGCCGTAATATTTGTGTAGGCGGTGCCGCCGGGTACACGCCCCAGCACAAGAGAGGTCGCGCGCACGATCCGATCCGTGATGCCGCTGATGTTCATCAGCTCTGCGGCGAGGATGTAGAACGGCACGGCCAGAAAAATAAAGCTGTCCACCCCGCCGAAAAACCGGGTGATGATCACTTGCGGTGGAATGCCGAACTGCCAGATGCCGAATGTTCCGGCCAAGCCGAGAGCGAAGGCGATCGGCACGCCAAGGACGAGCAGCACGAATGAAATCGACGCAACCCAGGCCATCGGATCACCTCATCAAAAGAGTGAAAAATTGCGGGTTAGAGACGCTCGGGCTCGGCGTTTTGCGAGGCGAACCCTGAAACTGCACACAGAGCGATCTGTATCAGCATCAACAAGGCGCCCAGCGGGATGGCGAGATAGACCCAGAACATCGAAAGGCCGGATGCTGCTGCACGCTGTCGGGTGTTGCCCATTGCAGCCGGCCATCCATAGTAAACGAGAAGTACGCAGAACAGTCCGGCGACGATGTAAGTCGCTGTCAACACCAGGTGTCGGCGATGCGGGGCCAGTAGTTCGCCAAGGCTTTCAACTGCCATATGCTCGGCATAGTAGATCGATGCGACGCCGCCGAGCATCATCACCCAGATCATGGCGTAGCGCATGATTTCCTCGCCCCAGGGGATGGACGAGCCCAGGACATAGCGGCCGAAAACTTGCGAGAAGTTGAGGCCACATACGACGACGAAGATCGCCGCCGCACTCCACTGGCAGGTGAGGGCCAAGCCCTTGGAGATCGATTTGATCCGCATCGCATCCTCCCGGAAGTAACGGAGCGGCCCTCTAGAGGGCCGCTCCGTCGCTCGATTATTGACGGTAAACCGAAGCTTCCGCCGTCTCGACCGCTGCTTCGATGCGGTTGAGCACGTCTTCACCGACCTGGCCGAGAATAAATTCGCGGACGGGCTGATAGACGGCGTCGCGGAACATCGCCTTTTCTTCTGGAGAAGAGATGTGAACCTCTACGCCCATTGAGCGAATTTCTTCGATCGCCGCCCAGTCACCCGTGGTCTTTTCGACGTTTTCAACGGCTGCGAGGACGCGGGCGCCATCGGCGACAATCTGTTGGTGCTCCGGCGAGAGCGAGGAGAACCATTCGTCATTAGCGACGACGATGTGAAGGCCGAACACATGCTCGTTAAGCGTCATATACTGCGCGACTTCGGCAGCGCCGCCCGAGAGGTGAACCGATGGAGGGCTTTCGAGGCCATCGACGACGCCCTGCTGGAAAGCCATTGTCGCTTCCGAGCCGGCAATGGGGGTGGGGTCAGCGCCGAGCGCTGAGACCATTTCCATATAGACCGGGCTTTCCATGGTGCGGATCTTCATGCCAGCCATGTCTTCTGGCGTCTGGATCAGGCGGTCGTTGTTGAGGAATGAGCGGAAGCCATTCTGGGCAAAAGCAAGTGCCCTGATGCCGGTCTGCTCCTGGATGTCTTCGAGCATCCACTGGCCAAACTCACCGCTCATCACTTCCCAGGCGACTGGTGCCGAGGGAAAAAGATATGGCATCGACCATGCCTGGATGGGGGCGTAGAATCCTGCAAACGCGCCATCGGACGGCAGCGTCATGTGCAAAGTGCCCTGCTGGACCATTTCGGTGGTGTCGCGCACTGAGCCAAGCTGGTTGCCGGGGAAAATCCGAACAGTCAGATCGCCGCCGCTTTTGTTCTCGACATATTCCTTGAACGCGGTCACCGCGTTGAATTCCGGGTTGTCGCCCTCATACATCTCGAGCGCGAACCGGATCTCCTCTGCAAGAGCCATGGGGGCTACGGCGAACGACGCCGCAGCCAGCAATGCGGCCGACAAATTGCGATACACAGACATGTTTTCCTCCCATTCAATCTGGTTTGTGGAAGAAATCATCCAAATTATACAAAGTCAATGCCCGATTGTGTGTCGTTCGGTTTGTGATTATGGTGTCGCAGGAGCAGGTAGGGAGTGCGCCGATGAGCGAAGTTCTGGCATCAAGCGAGCGCAAGACGTTTCGCCCACGTCCTCGCATGGGGCTGGCAGAACTGATGCGTGACGACATCGTTTCCGGGGCGCTGCCGGCAGGATCGCTGCTCAAAACCATCGAGTTGTCCAAGCGTTATGGGGTCAGCACCAACCCTGTGCGAGAAGCTCTGCATCAGTTGAGCGGTGAAGGCTTTGTGGTGCTTTCACGCAATCGGAGCGCTCAGGTCCGGTCTCTCGACGAAACATTCGTGCGCAACATCTTCGACATACGCACGCTGATCGAACCCTATCTGATCAGGGTCTTTGTCGAGCAGGCGCGAAAGGATGATCTTGATCGCGCCCGCGCCGTGCAAAAGCAACTCGAAGCGTCTCACGGCGATCAGATCGAGTGGGACAGTCTCGATGAAGAGTTCCATGGCATCATGTACAAGCGCCACTTCAACGACGAGGCCCGTGCCATTCGTCAGCGACACGGCGAAGTCGTAAGGGCCTTGGCGCGGCGTTACCCAATCAGCCCCGCACGGCGAGTCGCCGTCCTCAAGGATCATTGGGACATCATCGATGCGGTTGAGGCGCATGACGCGGATTTGGCGGCCACAATCGTCGAGCGGCACGCTCGCGGTGCAGAACGGCATCTACTCTTACGTATGCGCGAAGCGCTGTGATGGGTTACTCTGGCATGCCTAACCTAGGGAGCCGGAGCCTTTCGAACCTGAAGCGCTGCGTAATGCCGCTGCATCCTTATCCGACCGCGGTGCTATCCGTTGGTGCGGGTGCCCGCCTGGCTTAGTGCGACAGCAAGAATGATGATACCGCCGCGGGCGATCAGTTGCTGGGAATATTCGAGGCCCATCAGGATGAGGCCGTTGTTGATGACGCCGATCATCAACGCGCCGATGATTGAGCCCACGACGGTACCCTTGCCGCCGAAAAGACTCGTCCCTCCAAGCACCACGGCGGCTATGACGGACAACTCGTCGCCCTCACCGAGTTGAAAGCGGCCTGTTTGCAGGCGCCCTGCATAAAGCATTCCGGCCAGCGCGGCGGTGACGGCAGAGATCACGATGACCCAGAGCTTGATCCGGCCAGTGTTGATGCCGCTATAGCGCGCCGCCACCACGTTTCCGCCAACCGCCAAAACCTGGCGCCCGAACTTCGTGCGCCGCAGCACGACGTGTCCGATGACTCCCACAGCCAGCATCCAAAGCAGGAGGGTTGGAATCGGCCCGATGTTCCCGCCACCGAATATGGCGGGATAAGTCCGGTCGAGGACCGGAATGGCGGCAGTGCCCGATATCCACATGGCAGTGCCTTTGGCGATGCCCATCATCGCAAGTGTGGTCAGGAACGTCGGGATCATCAGCCTCGTGGACAAAAATCCGTTGATCAGCCCTACCGTCACACCGGTCATGATGCCCGCTGCTATGCCTGCGGGCACGCCTCCCCAAGCGATAGCCATGGCTGTGGTGACCGACGCGAGACCCGCGACCGCACCCACGGAGAGGTCGATTTCACCGGATGAGAGCACCAGCGTCATGGCGACGGCCATGACTGCGATCATCGCGGTCTGGCGGGCGATGTTGAGGATGTTGTTGGGTGTCAAAAAGCCCTTGTCGTGGAGCGTCAGGGCAAAGAACAGGAAGACGACGATGAACCCGATATAGATGATGTTCTGGCGCCAGGTGCGCTTGAAATAGCCCAGTGGCGTTTCGCTTCTCGTCGCAGCCAAGGTATCAGTCATTGTTCCCTCCACGCTGCACGATCAGTTGCAGCCTCTGCTCGGCGCGCAATTGGGACGCGTCGCCGGTTAACAGCTCCGTCTTGTCGATTGTTTCGACCAGACGTCCGTCCGACATCACCGCGATGCGGTCACTCACCGCCGCAAGCTCAGCAAGTTCGGACGAGATAAAGATTATGGATTTGCCCTCGGCCGCCAGCGCGCGGACCAGGCGAAGAACTTCACCCTTGGAGCCGATGTCGATCCCCGCCGTCGGTTCATCCATGATGAGAATGTCAGGATCGGTCGCCAGCCACTTGCCGATGACGATCTTTTGCTGGTTACCGCCGGATAGCGAATTGGCCGCTGCCTCGCGCGATGATGTCTTTATCGCCAGCCGTTTTATCAATTCGTCGGTGGTTGCGCGAGACTTAGCCCGATCGACGAATGGTGTCGCGCCGAGGCGCTTGAGGATTGGCAGTTCGATATTGTCCTGGATCGAATGATTGAGCACCAGACCCTGTCTGCGTCGGTCTTCCGGAACCAAGGCCAGTCCCAGCTCCGTCGCCTGTCTCGCCGAACCAATTGCGATGGTTTCTCCCCGCAGCGTTATGGTGCCATGGGCAATCGGCTCGAGCCCGAACAGCATTCGGGCCAGCCGGCTCCGTCCCGCACCGAGCAGGCCGGCAATGCCCAGCACCTCACCGCGACGGAGCGAGAAGCTCACATCACCTCCGCGGCGCAGCTTGCTCGATAAATGCTCGACCTTGAGGATGATTTCGTCCTGGGCCGTCGAGTCCGTCGCAAATTCCGACAGGTCGCGGGTCTCCTTGCCCATGATGTCTGTGATCAGAGTGGCCAGCGTGTATTCCCCGATTGGGCGACTGTCGATCAGCCGTCCATCGCGCAGCACTGTCGCATGGTCGGCAATGCGAAAGATTTCGTCCATGCGATGACTAACGTAAACGATCGCCTTGCCCTCGGTCTTGAGCCGTCGCAGCAAATCGAAAAGGATGTCCACTTCACCTGCCGTCAGGGCAGAGGTCGGCTCATCGAGGACGAGCACGTCGGCGTTCTGGGACAGGGCCTTGGCAATTTCGGTCAGTTGCTGCTGACCGGTCGAGAGGTCCGCAACGATGGCCGCCGGATCGACGGTGACACCCATCGAGGCGAAGATTTCTGCGCTGCGCCGCTCCATCGCCCTGTCATCGATCAGCCCCGCAGGCGTGAGCGGTTCGCTGGCCAGAAACACGTTCTGGGCCACGTTCAGCGTCGGCACCAGGCTCATCTCTTGGAAGATCATGCCGATGCCCTTTTGGCGAGCAAGTTGCGGGGAGAGACGCGTAAACGCTTCTCCACCAACAACGATACCGCCGCTATCGGGCGCCTGAACGCCTCGCAGAATCTTTAAAATGGTGGACTTGCCGGCGCCATTCTCTCCCAAAAGTGCATGGATCTCTCCACGACGCACACTCAGGCTTACCTCGCGCAGGGCATGGACGCCGCCAAAGCGCTTGGAAATGGCGTCCATCTCAACGGCGATCGGCTTTACCGCCTTGTCCGTCACGGAATATCCACCCACTGGCCGCTCTCACCCGACGACAGGATGGCGTCGGCGATGAGGGCGATGCGGTATCCATCCTCGAAATTGGGCGATGGCTGTTTACCCGTCACGATGGCGGTACACAGATCGTAGCATTCAACGATCTTGGTTTCGCCATAGCCGATACCGAGCGCGGGGATGGGCCAAAGCCCTGATCCGTAGGGATGGGCCGGGCCAGTATAGACTGTGCGGAAGCCGCGCGCATCACCAACGTCATCGGCGAACATGACCTGCAGCTCGTCGCGTCGCTCATAGTTGAAGGCCAGCGAGCCCTTGGTGCCATGGATTTCGAAAGTAAGGAAGTTGTTGCGACCGTAAGCGTTGCGTGTCGCTTCAATCGAGCCGATGGCGCCATTGGCGAATTTGAGCATGGTGAGCATTTCGTCATCGACGTCGACAGCGCCGCGTTCGGCGTTCCTGTCACCGCCGCCGACCCCCAGTTTATCGACGCCACCCGATTGCTTTGGGCGGGTTGCGATATGGGTCTTAACGAGCGCATTGACCGAGGCGATCTCGCCGACCAGATAGCGGGCAAAATCCACCACATGCGTGCCGATATCTCCGACGGTTCCCGATCCAGCCACCGACTTCTGGAACCGCCAGGATAGCGGGCTGTCGGGGTCTGCAGACCAATCCTGCAGATAGGTGCCGCGGAAGTTCAGAATCTCGCCGATGCGGCCCTCTTCGATCAGCTTCTTGGCGAGCGCCACGGCGGGTGTGCGGCGGTAATTGAACGCCACCATATGGATGGAGCCAGAAGTCTGGACGGCATCGAGCATGGTCTTGGACTCTGCACCCGTTCGCGCCAGCGGCTTTTCGCAGATGATGTGCTTGCCTGCCCTGGCAGCCGCGATAGCGATCTCGGCATGGGAGTCATTGGGCGTGCAGATGTCTACGATGTCGATATCGGGTCGCGCGATCACCGCACGCCAGTCCGCCGAGGCGTCCTCGAAGCCGAAGCGATCACGCGCGGTTTCGGCCATCTCCTGATTGACGTCCACGACCACCTTGCGCACCGGAATGGCGGGAGCCGGCCAAAAAAACATCGGCATGGCGGCGTAGGCCATTGCGTGGGCCTTGCCCATGAAACCGCCGCCGATCATGGCGACATTGAGCTTTCGCATTTGCTGTCTCGCTTTTGGGATGATGTGCGGAGACGGTTAGGGAGCACCGCCTCCGCAAAGGCACTGGAAGAACAGTGCCTAGTTCATGGAATCGCGAACCGAGGCGGGCGCTTCGGTGGAGTACACCTCCTGCCATGCGTCGAGCAGGTTCGCCTGCTCCACCGGCAGAGCTGGAAGAGCCACATAGGCGGGCGCTTCTTTGTCGAGAAGGCCGTAGCCGGCGAGTAGCGCTTCGGTCACCCCCTGGTCGAACGGCCTCTGGGCGCCCAGGCCCTTTATGAACCCGCCCCGCGCCATGTCGATGGCGACGTTTTCGCCCAGATCGATAGTGGTGATGACGAGGTCATCGCGCCCATTGGCGCGTGCAGCAGCGATTACACCTTCAGCCGGCACGTCCCAGACCGCCCAGATACCGTCAAGGTCTGCATTGGCCACCATCATGGCCGAAGCGGCACGATCAGCGTCGCCGGTGAAGTCCGGCCCCCCGATCCCCTGCTCGGCTACGATCTCGATCCCGGGATAGTTTTCTTCGATGGTGGCCTTGAAGGCATCGAAGCGCTGGCGGGTCACAAAGAAATCGGCAGCGTGATAGACGATGCCAATCTTGCCCTCTTCATTCAGGGCCTTGGCCATGAGATGCGCCGACGCGACGCCATTTCCATAGTTGTCAGCGGACACAACGCTCACGTAATCGGTTCCAGCCTCGAAACCAGCCGGGACATTGTCCATGAACACCAGTTCCACGCCCGCCTCGGCGGCCTGCCGATAGGCGCTTGCGGTTGCGACAGGGTCGGTAGGGATCGAAACGATGATGTCGGGGCTCTGGGCCATGATGGTTTCGATGTCTGAAACCTGCTTGGCCGAGTTGAAGCCAGCGTCGGTGGTGGCAATGACCTCGATCCCCATGGCCTCGAACTGGGTTTCGAGCCCATTGATCTGGGCCTGGCTCCAGTCGTCGCCACCATAGTGCATGACAATCGCGGCGGTGGCGCCCATGGCCTGGATTTGCGCCCGCTCGTCTTCAGTCAGGCTGACCTCGGACGCAGAGACCGGACTTTCGCCGCCAGGGCCGGTGCTCAGGGTCTGGTTGGCGAGCGCCGCCAGTGCTTCATCAGGTGTCTGTGCAAAAGCTGCTCCGGCAACCGTGCCAGCAAGCAATGCTGCCGTCAGCAGGGCCGTCGTCTTCAAATGTCCCATGGTTTCCTCCCGTTGGTGACGTTGGTGATGTCTGATCAGGCAAAGTGCCGTTTCAGGAATGCGTGGCTGCGCGCCGCCCCCT
Source organism: Pelagibacterium luteolum (assembly GCF_900100665.1). Taxonomy (GTDB): domain Bacteria; phylum Pseudomonadota; class Alphaproteobacteria; order Rhizobiales; family Devosiaceae; genus Pelagibacterium; species Pelagibacterium luteolum. The sequence continues at coordinate 119,049 of NZ_FNCS01000004.1, read as the reverse complement.
CAAAGGGATCGGGCCAGCTGTCGAGCTCGGCCACAACCCAGCCGGAATAATTGGTGTCCTTGAGCGCCGCGATCACCGAAGCGTTGTCGAGATCGCCGGCATCGAGCGGGGTGAAGCCGAATGGGTCGCGCTGCAGCCCTTTGAGGTGCACGAGTGCGATACGCCCTGCGAATTCGCGAACCTGCGCCGCGGGATCGCCACCGGCTGCAGCGAGATGCGCGGTATCGGGACAGAAATCGAGGTTTGTGAGCCCGAAAATCTTTGTGACCTCGGCCGGACTTTCGACGATGGTCGAGAGATGCGGATGATAGTGAGCCCGCAATCCTGCGCGACTTGCAATTTCGCCAACCCGATTGAGCGCTTCTCCGAGCCGTTGGTAATCGTCGGCCAGAATGCCGCCGCTGCGTTTGGCGCCACCGCCGATGACGTAGTGAGTTGCCCCAGCTTCCGCAGTCGCTGCCGCGACGCGTTCGATGCGCGCCAGTTCCTCAGGCAGGACATCCGGGAAGATGAAATTGCCACCGGAATAGGTCGACACAAGTTCAAGACCCGCATTCGCTAGCTTACGACGCAGGTCCGCCGGGGTCTCATCGAGGAGGTTGCCATCGAAGATCTCAACCCCTTGGTACCCCGCCCTCGCTATATCAGCAAAGGCGCGATCCATGTCGGCAAAGGTTCGGTATGTCAGCTGGGTGATTGACGTCACCCCAACCGCATTGCCGCCGAGCGGCCCCCAACAATTGGCGTGATAGGCCAGCTTGACCGTCATTTTTCCTCCTCCCGAAGCGCTCCGTACTGACGGTCGCGCCCTCGTTATGCCTCAAGGTTACGCAGCTTGAAAAAGCGAAGTCAATATTAATTCTGCATAAGAAACGTGTCTTTTGCTCTAAAATAGGCAAAAGCTATAGCTTGAAGGGAAAAACGCCGTGCGTTAGGTTCAAAACCCAGTCGGACGAGAGGTTTGAGTCGTGGCGGAGGAGAAAACAGCGCTGCGGTCGGTTGGCCGTCCCCGCAGTGTCGATGCCGCACAGGCCAGCCTAGCGTTGCTGCTCAACCTCGTGCGGACCGAAACCGCAACGACGCGCCAGGAGTTGGAACGCAGCTCGGAGTTAGGTCGAGCAGTCGTCGCAGATCGCTTGGCGACGATGATCGAGCTTGGACTGCTCAAGGAAGGCGAGTTGGGCCAAGCGACCGGCGGTCGAGCACCCCGGCAGATGCGATTTCGCCAAGATGCTGGCTCTTTGCTGGTTTCAGCGATCGACCAAAGCTCCATCGCGCTCGGCATCGCCGATCTCAACGGCCAGTTACTGGTCGAACATCACGAAGCTGCGCAGCTCAATGAGGGCCCAGAGGTTATCCTTGACCGTCTTGCGACGATTTTTGACTGGCTCCTTGAGGAAACCGAAAAACCTGCTCCATGGGGGATTGGGTTGGCGCTGCCCGGCCCAATCGAAAAATCGCCAACCGAGTTCGAAGCCGTTCCGGTGTTGCAGAGCTTGCAGTCCTGGCACGGATTTCCATTCCTGGAACGCCTGTCTATGCGGTTCGGAGTCCCGATCTTCGCGCGCAGTGGCGTTCAAACGATGACCATGGGCGAAGCCAAGGCGGGTGGCGGGCGAGGCTTAAGCGATATCATTTACGTAAAGTTGGGCCGCTCGATCAGCGCCGGACTGATTTCAGAGGGTCAGCTTCACCGCGGCGCTCAGGGTGCTGCCGGCATGATCGGGCACAGCCGTGTTGGCGATGATTTGCTTGAGGCGTTGGCCGGCGCAGACGCTATCGCCCGTGACGGTATGGCTGCCGCAGCAGATGGGCGCAGCCCCTATCTGGCGCAGACACTGTCCCGCCGAGGCGAACTCTCCGTCGTCGACATCGGCCACGCGGCCCAGCTCGGCGACCTGTTCTGCGTAGACCTTCTTGGCCGTTGTGGTCGATTTGTGGGCGAGGCGCTCGCACCACTGACCAATCTGATCAACCCGGCCCTTATCGTCATTGGCGGGGTTGTTGCGGAATCTGGCGGCGACAGTTTGCTCGCAGGCATTCGCGAAGCGGTTTATCGGCAGTCTCACCCGATGGTATCACGCGACCTTCAAATCATGCGCTCCCAGATGGGCGCCTCATCGGGTCTCGTGGGCGCCGCGCAGGTGGTGGTGGAGGAGTTGTTCGCGCCCCCCATGTTACAGGGCTGGATCGGACAGGGATCGCCGCTTCGCCATCCCGAATTCCAGAAGAGTCTCGAGCGCTTGACCGAAACACTGGCTGCCAAGCCTGCGCCGCAAGCGGGACGCGTCGCACCGTGAACATCAAAACGCCCGACAAGACGCCAGAGGATACCATGTCGATTGCAGGTCTCGGACCTCATGGAGAGCGCGCGGTTCCTGCTGACCAAATCCAGTTGACCGCGATCGACACCATAGAAGCACAGGCCCGACGCTTTACCGTGGCGGTGGTGCTGCACACCACGTCCAGCGATTGGTCCAAGCAGGAGTTGGCTGGTATAGCTGCCACGCTGGGCTTGCATTCCGCCGCTCTGGTCGAAGTGGTCGACTGCAATTTCGATGTCGACCAGCAGATTGCTGCGCTAACCCGGCTCGCAGAAGAACCTGTCGACGCGGTGATCTCAATTCCCATTGGAAATGCCCGCGTCGCCGAGGCCCATCGAAAACTGACGCAAAGCGGGCGCAAGCTGGTTTTGCTCGATAATGCCCCAACCGGCATGCTTCCTGGCACCGATTACGCCAGCGTGGTCTCGACCGACAATTTCGGCCTGGGTCAGAGTTGCGCGGCTATGCTCTCCAAACATATTCCATCAGGAGGTGCCGCTGGCATCCTGGGATATGGCATAGATTTCTTTGCCACCCACGAGCGCGAAATTGCGTTCCGCAAGTGGATGGGCATCAACCGACCCGATGTCACGCTCGTGAGGGAGCGGTTTTCCGAACTGGATAGCGCCGGAACCGCGGCCCTGGAGATGCTAAGATCGACACCGGGACTTGCCGGAATTTTCGCGGTTTGGGACGTACCGGCGATGAAGGCGGTCCGCGCGCTTGCTCAACAGGGATACGATATTCCAATCACCACCGTCGATCTGGGCAATGAGGTTGCCATCGAGATGGCCCGTCACGGCATGATTAAGGGTGTTGGCGCCCAGATGCCCTACGACCAGGGCAGCGCTGCGGCGCGTGTGACACTCGCAGCGCTGTTGGGACTGGCCGTGCCTCCCTGGGTGGCGCTCGGCGGTCGGGAAGTGACACCGTTCGACGTCATCGAGGCGTATCAGGTGATCTGGCACCAACCTGCCCCCAGGATTATCATCGAAAGCCTGCGTGACATGGGCGGCGCTCAAAATTAGCTCAGTTCAAACGCTAAATCTGCTCACTCTGCGCCGCCAAAATATAGCTTTCTTAAGCTATTGTGGTCAGGGTGCAAGGCGGCCCAGCGTTGAGTGCGTCGCTCATGACAGTCTTTAGCCTTATCAAGACGCTCTTTAAGAAGGAGCCAGTTCAGCCGCGTCCAAATTCCGAGCGCGTCAACGCAACACCAGAGGCTTCGCCTCAGTCTCCCACCGAGCCGGGAAGCCCATCTTTGCTGCCCCAAGATGGTGGGCTGGCCCAGTTGATTGATCAGCAGATGCCGTCCTCGACGTCGGTCATGGCCGGCAGCTTCGAACTTGTGGGACTGGACGAGATCAAGGAGGCGTTAGGATCGCGATGGAGCGGTTTGACCGCCCGCGCCAGCGCGCTAGCGCAGGAGGGCATTCGGCGGCGGATTTCCGAAAGCGACGTCCTGCAGGTACTGAGCGACACCGAGTTTGCGATCTGCTTTTCCAATCTGACCAAAGCGGCGGCCGTCGAGCGGGCCAAGCAGATATCTCGCGAAATCAAACAAGAAATTATCGCTGAGCTTCCTGAATTTTCATCCAGCGTCACCGTCAAACAATACGTCGCGGAGATCGAACTGAACGATCTTGCTGGTGACACGGGAAGTTTGGCCGATCGCCTGGTCATGTCCTTGCGTCGCATGCGCCTCGAAGCGGATCGAGCGGTCCACAACTATCGACGCCTGCTGCTTAAAGACTTTCAACTGCTCTTTGCACCGTTGTGGGACCCCGAGCGCGCCATCGTCAATCTTAACCGCTGCGTTCTGGACCTCTCACTGGGATGCACTACGCTTTCCCAGTTCCAGGCCATTGCTGACCCCGACCAAATGGTTGACACGCTGGCTGACATGGACTGCCTTGCGCTGACCCGCGCACTGGAGGTGCTGCACCGCTTCGGGCGCGCGGGCAACGTTGCAGCTATCCTTGTCCCGGTCGGATATCAAACCCTGGCCCGCAGTCAGACACGGCGCGAATATCTCAAGCTGCTGTCCAGCGTTCCTGAGGTCTATACACCCTTCGTGAAGCTAGAAGTGACGAACGTCCCTACACGGCCTAATATCGAGCAACTCAACAATCTGCTTTTCACGCTTTGCGCTGTCCGCCCCGACCTCACCCTGCAAGTCAACGGAAGCGGCGACTATCTCGCGGCGGTTGATTCCAAACTCCTTTGGGGCCTGTCGTGCAATCTGTCCATGGGGCAGTTGCGCGACCCTACCCAACGCGCCGTTTCGCCACCGTTCATGGAATTTGCCAAGCGCAACAACCTTCGCACATTGGCGCATGGCGCTAATACGATCGGGCTGGCACTTGCAGCAGTCGATAGTGGCTTCACCTATGTCAGCGGCACCGCGATCCATCTTTCGCAGGACACGCCGCACCCGCCCTCGCGTCTTTATCCTCTCACCTTCCCTAAGCGCATCTCAGGATAACGCGCGTGAGCATCCTCAATAGAGAAATCCGTTCATGACTGACCTGCGCTCCGAGCCCCTGGAACACCCTTTGGCATCCGGACTACGGTTGTTGATCCTCGATGACGACCCACTTGTCGGTGGGACGGTCCGTCAGATGGCAGCATCGATCGGCGCCGAAAGTGCCTATTGCGGAACGGCCGCAGAGTTTTTCACACAGGTCGCCGATTGGTCACCGAGCCACATCCTACTCGATCTGGTCATGCCGGGGGTCGACGGAGTGGAGGTCATCCAGCGTCTTGGAGAGATCAGTTGCCAAGCGACTCTGATCATTGTCAGTGGCGTCGATCGCAGGGTGTTGGACGCTGCCCAACGATCGGCAAAGCAGCATCGACTATCGTTGGCTGGCGCGTTGTCCAAGCCCTTCAGCCGCGGCGCTCTAGCGACGCTTCTCGAGACCGGCAATGCTAAACCGAAGCTCCAACTGATCCCTGCTTCCTCGAAGTCATCTCCGTCCGGTGACGAGCTTGCGAACGCCTTGGCCCAAGGCGAAATCGGGCCCGTGTTTCAGCCCAAGGTGAGATGCAACGATGGCAGTCTTATCGGTTACGAAGCACTGGCGCGTTGGACGCGCGACGAGACCGACATATGCGGTCCAGACACGTTCGTTCCTCTCGCGGAGCGAACGGGACAGGCAGCGAGGCTCACGGAGGTCATCGCGGATCGTTCACTGGCCTGGCTAGGAAGCCATTTCGCCGCCCAGCCTCACACGATAGCGATCAACATCCCTGCACAGTGCTTGAAGGACGACCATTCAGTGCGGGCGATTGCGGAAGCGTGCTCGCGCTATAACGTCGCGCCAGAGCGCGTGGTGCTGGAAGTAACTGAAAGTGGCGCGATCGATCCGGACTCCGGTGCATTGGACGTTCTCACGCGGGCGCGCCTGATGGGCATGAAGCTCTCCATCGATGATTTTGGCGTCGGTTATTCCTCGTTGGTGCAACTGGCCCGGATGCCGTTCTCAGAAATCAAGATCGACCGCAGTTTCGTTGCGGAGCTGTGCCATTCCTGCGAGGCGCAGGCCATTATTGCGGCTATAATCGGCATGAGTGACGGATTGGGGATGACCACAGTAGCCGAAGGGGTGGAGGATCTCGATACCTATATGCGACTGCGGGAAATGGGGTGCTACGCTGCTCAGGGCTATTTCATTGGACGGCCCATGCGGGCATCCCGGGCGGTGGCCTGGTCGGAGATAGGGTGAGGTGGCCACCCGCGCCGGATTTCCGGTGCGGCGCCAAGCTTAGGCAGCGAACCCGCGCTCTGCCGGGCTAAAAAGGAAATCCATAATGCCCTCCTCTGATCATTTCCGGCCCATCGCGGGCGCAGCAACGCTGCGCGACGGCGCGGTGGTCGATGAAGATGCAGCCAAACAGCTCGAACTGGCGGAAACGGAACGGTTGCGGCATATAGCAGGTCGAATGGCCCGTTTGGGCGGCTGGCGCGTCGACCTCAATCCAACACGGCTGAGTTGGAGTCCGGAAACCGCCGAAATTCATGAGGAGGCCCCAGACACCTCACCGAGTGTTGAGCGGGGCCTTAGCTATTATGCGCCCGAGCACCAGCCCACCATCAAAAGGGTATTCTTGGAGTGTGCCGAAAACGGCAGACCCTTCGATGAAGTCCTACAGTTGGTGACCGCGAAGGGTAACCGCATCTGGGTCCGGTCCATAGGCGAGGCGGTCCGCGACGACACGGGGGCCATTGTCGCCGTGGAAGGGGCATTTCAGGATATTTCGCATCTCGTCGCCATGCGTGATGAGACAAATGCTCTTTCGCGTCGCCTGAGCCAGACGCTGGAAAGCATCAGCGACTCTTTCTTCCTTCTCGACAAGAATTGGCGCTTTTCCTTTCTCAACAGCCGGGCCGAACATCTTCTTGGGCGCAAGCGGGGCGAACTCGAAGGGAAGAATATCTGGCACGAGTTTCCGCAAGCTGTCGGGAGTCGGTTCGAAACCAGCTATAGGGAGGCTCTTCGGGATGGCCACGCCGTGCGCTTCCAGGAGTATTTTCCGCCTCTCCAGGCGTGGTTCGATGTCGATGCCCATCCCACACCGGAGGGGCTAGCTGTTTATTTCCGCGACGCATCGCGGCGCAGGCAGGCGGAAGAAGACGTGCGGATCAGCAACGAGCGATTTTTGCTCGTCGCGCAGGCTACTAACGACGTGATTTGGGACTGGAATCTTGTCGACCGTACGTTGTGGTGGAATGAAAACTTCAAAACGCTGTTCGGATATGACCCTGCCGATGTCGAACCAGGGCCTGAGTCATGGATGAACCGCATCCACCCTGACGACGCCGAACGGGTTATCGACAGCATTCATGCAGTCATCGACAGCGCTGAGACGACCTGGGTCAGCGAATACAGGTTCATGCACAGTGACGGCCATGCCCTCAGCATCGTTGATCGCGGTTCGGTCATCCGAGACGAGAGCGGCAGTGCCATCCGGATGGTGGGGAGCATGCTCGATGTTTCATCGCAACGCGACCTCGCAAGTCGTTTGCGGCAAGCGCAGAAACTGGAAGCGATCGGGCAACTCACAGGGGGTATTGCTCACGACTTCAACAACCTTCTAACGGTAATCCTGGGCAATGCGGAGCTTTTGTGCGATGTGCTCGAAAGCGGGCAACAGCCACGCCTTCTCGCGGAAATGATCTCCACGGCTGCGGAAAGGGGAGCGGAACTTACAAGTCGCTTGCTGGCTTTTGGCCGCAAACAGCCTTTGCAACCATCGCTTCTCGACCTATGCAGCCTTGTGAGCCGCATGGAGGCAATGCTCGCTCGCACGCTGGGTGAACACATCGAGATCAAGGTCGCCGGTCCAGTGGAGCTTTGGGCTGTAGAAATCGATCCGACGCTAATGGAATCCGCGATCCTCAATCTTGCGATCAACGCCCGCGACGCGATGACCGATGGCGGCTCTCTGACCATAGAGTTGGCGAATACCACCTTCGATGTTCAACAAGCGGCGGCGGAAGACGTCGCGCCGGGACAGTATGTGGCAGTGACGGTATCCGATACCGGTCATGGCATTGCCCCGGACGTTTTGCCCAACGTCTTTGAACCCTTCTTCACCACCAAGGAAGTTGGAAAGGGCTCGGGGTTGGGACTAAGCATGGTCTACGGCTTCGTCAAACAATCGGGCGGCCACATTCGCCTTCGTTCAGAGGTGGGGCACGGAACGTCGGTCGGCCTGTATTTCCCGAGGTCTCGCAAACTGATCGCGCCCTCCTCCGAAGATGCGGTGGGCGAAAAACCAGTGGGGGGCAGCGAGTTGATTCTAGTAGTTGAAGATGACGCGCTTGTCCGAGACCACCTTTCGGGCGTACTCTAGGGACTTGGCTATCGCGTGCTTCAGGCGATCGGAGGAGAGGCTGCAATCGAGCTGATCGCGACCCATCCCGACATTTCACTCCTTTTCACCGATGTTGTCATGCCGGGTGGAATGAATGGCGCGGAACTTGCCAAAAAGGCGCTGGAGATGCGGCCCGAGCTCAGAGTGCTCTTCACGTCGGGGTATAGCGCAAACGCCATCGTTCACGATGGGCGCCTCGATACGGGCGTGGAGTTGCTCAGCAAGCCCTACAGTCGCGACCAACTCGCCAACAGGTTGCGAATAGTCTTGCAGTAGCAAGACGGCTCGTTGTCGAGCGAACCTACGACGCCCTGAATTCCTTTCGTGAAAACCGAGCGAGCGCAGCCACGAGTTCGTCCGGAATGGGCCTGCTCGGCGAAAATGTGACGCCGGTCTTTGTCGCTTTCAGCCTTGCCGCGACGATATCGTTTGTATGAGCTTCGATCGCGCCCTTGGTGACATAGAGACCGCATTGCTTGCTGAACGCAGCATAGCCAACGATGACGGAATCCTTCGACCCGAACCCTGGCATATCGTAGCGGATCACCTCCTCCATCTCGGGGAGGGCGCGCTTCAGTTGGAGACGCAAACGCGTCAACAGCGGCCTGAGGGCTTCGGGGGCGGCAGCAATATATGCATCATGGTCGACAAACTTGGTCATGACTGACTATCGGCAATTGGACGACGGCGCGCAAGCCGAGGCGCGGTGCCCAAGTGTAGCCCTGGCTCCTTTGTTCGATGATTGTCGGTCAGAGCATGATCAAGGCGGTGATATCTTAATGAGAGCGGATTGGTAGGGAGCAAGATCCAACCATAATCCGTCCGCGTCGCCGCGTGAGAGGGCAGATGGCGGATCCACGATGTAAGCCGCGTCTTTGATGCCCGCCAGATCCCAGCAGATGTGCTTGTCGGTCCTCTGCGCGCCTGTATTGAAGACGTTGATCCAGATGCTGCCCTCTTCCGAAACTCTCTGGACCAGTATTGGGTCCGAGCAGGCTTCAAATCCTGCTTGAGTGGCCTCGTAGGTGAGTAGTGTTCGCCCGAGTTCGGGAAATTCACACGTGAATGCCGACTCGCGGGCAGCAAGCTCAGTAAACAGGCTCTTTCGCCGCGGAGAAAGCTCATCGAAGTTGTCGCTGGTCATCAGCACCCCGCCGGCCAATCCGGCAAACAGCGCCAGGGAGCGCACTTGGTCGTCCGAAAGATGATGGAAGTTTTCTCGCAAGAGAATGCAATCGGGGTCGGCCTGCCATAGAATGCCGTTGGCAAAGTTTCGCGACGTCTGGTCTCGCAGCAAGGATTGGGCCGACTGGTCTCCATCCCACCTCACTCCGACGTCGCGCCCGATCCGAACCGCATCGGCCAGGCCAACGGGCGCCCATATTGGCGCACCGCACAGCAGCCATTGTGCATCCCCGATCTCTTCCCGGATGAGCCGTACCATGATCATCCATATGTCCATGCGCGACAGGCCCTCGCGGTGCCAGCGCGCTTCACTGGGGCCGTACATCGACCCAAGATGCATGAAATCTGTCTTGAAATAGCGGCAGCCCCATTCACGAGTCCAAGTTCGGAACACGGAACGGATATAGCTCTCTGCATCGGGATGAGTGACGTCGAGCACGTAATAGGCCTCGCTGCGCTTGTGCCAGCGAAACTCGCCGTAAAACTTCATCGGCGCCAGTGGCTCACACGTCTCGCGGTCCCTGACAACCCAGTCGGGGTGATCGCGATAGAGCGCTGAGCGATTGCCGACCATAAAAGGCGCGATCCAGAGGCCGGGCTGAAAGCCCCGCTCCGTGGTGGCGCCCAGGATAGGTGCCATTCCGTGAGGAAACTGTGGTTTGGTCGTCAGCCAATCGCCCATCTCAGGCGTAAAGCCATCGTCGATCAGAAATGTCGTGAGACCCGCTCCGGTTGTCTCGACGTAACGGGCCATGGCTGCGAGATGAGATTCAAGCACCTCCGGATCGAGAGAGGCATAGAGGCTGTACCACGAACACCAGCCGCTGATGCGGCGGGGTGGGACCCTTGCGGGTTGATCCGAGGTTTCGGCGACGCGCCTTGCCCAATCGCGCAGTCCCTCTTCGACGTCGGACTGGGCGAAAAGGATGATCTCTTCCCCTGAAACCTCATCAATATGGGGAACACGATCGATCAGTGTTTCAAAACCGACGGCAAGAGATCCATCCGCAAAATCGAAACTTAAGCGGCTCTGAAAGCGGTCGTGACGTAGAAACCCCGCGACGGCCACACCCGCCGCCGGCGGGACGAAGGCTGTCATCGCGTAACCAGCATTGAGCTTTGGATCTGACGCGAACTGCGTGGCTGCGCGAGGCTCAACGAAATAGCTTCCGTCCCAACTCGTATAGCCATTACGCAGAAAACGTTCGACGTTGTGGACCAACCCGAAACGCACGCCGATGGCGTCGCAGTGGATCATGCCGGCTCCGTGCAATCTTGCCGTGAGGAGCAGGCCTTTGGTGCAGGGATGAATTGAAAGAGACCAGCCGCGCCCGTCATCGAGCAGCGTCCTCAGGCTCCACCCTTCGTCTTCGGCGACAATCTCGAGCTTTTGCGCTGTGACTATCTCACCATCCACCATCGGCGCAATTTGCGACAGGGTCACGTTGCCTAGCGTGAAGCTCTGAGTCTCGGGCACAAATTGCGCCAGCGAACTCATAGACGCACTTCCCCGCCCGTGTGGGCGGACCGCGCGGCCGCCAGGACAACCCTGAGGCTCAAAAGCCCTTCGCGCAAAGGCACGCGCGGCGGTGTGGAATTAAAGATCGCATCCGCGACGTCGCGCAGTTGCGCTACAAAAACGTCCTGCGTAACGGCGATCCTTTCAGGTGACTGCGGATTGGCGACCGAGAAAAATTCCGCTGCGTTGAAGTCGGTAAATACGCCGGTCATGTCTTGAGCGACGATCTGCCAACTTTTGCGCCACTGTCCCGGCACGGCACTGTTGCTCGCACCGAGCACCCCGACGCGACCGTCGTCGTAACCAAGCACCATGGCGCTAACATCCTCGATGTCATAGCCCTCGACGCCGCGATGAAAAAGATTGGCAGCACGGGCATAAACGGTATCCGGCTCTCCCAACATCAGCCGGCACAAATCCACGATGTGGATTAGCTGTTCCACCATCTGGCCGCCCGATTTCTCGCGCGAACGCCACCATGGTGCATGCAAGGCGTTGCAATGGAAGTGTCCCGAAAAGTGGCCAGGTGCACCAGTCGCATCGTCCGCCCTCAGTGCTTGCCAGCGTTCGACTGCCGCCCCGAACCGATACATGAAACCACAAGCCGCTACGACACCGCTCTCTTCCACTGCCGAAACCATGGCTTCGGCGCGCTTAAAGTTAAGCGCAATGGGTTTTTCTACCAAGAGATGGACGCCGCGACGGGCTGCTCGTTCCAGTTCCCCTGCATGCGCAAAGGGCGGGATGGCGATTACCATCAGGTCGGGGCGAAGGGTGTCGAGCATCTCGTCACAATTGGTAAAGGCCTCGGCGCCGTGGAGAGTGGCCAGTGCCTCGGCACCCGGCAAAGTCGGTGCGCAGACCCCGGAGATCGTGAACCTTTCCGCCATTTCTGCAGCTGCCTGGGCATGGCGGTTAGCGATGCCGCCAGCACCGAGAAGGCAGAGCTTAAGCCGTCTCATGGCGTTGCACCAAAAGAAAGTACAGACTGAAGGACATCCGGATCTCCCATCTCGATCCGCTCGAATAGGGCTGGTGCGCTATCGAAGGGCACGGTGTCAGTGATTAATGGCAGAAGGTTTAGCACCCCCTCGTGCTGAAGCCGCACGGCTTCCTGCCACAGTCTCAGTTTCGACCAACGGTGGCTCGCTCCGGGAGCCACGCCCGAGATCTGACTGGAAATCAGTTCGATGCGGTTGTGGTGAAACTCCTCCCCTAGGAAAAGCCCACGCGCTTCGCCTTGAACGAAACCCATTGCGACCACGCGACTGGCATACGCCACGGTGCGCATTGCTTCGGAAAGCGCCGCCGGCGCACCAGAGACCTCAATGCAGACATCCGCCCCGCGACCGCCGGTCTCAGCTTTAATGATGTCAGATACCGAAACGATTGAAGGATCGAGCGCGTGCGTGCCACCAAGCGAGAGAAATTTTTCGCGCCGGGTTGCAACAGGATCTACGCCGACCACCCTTGCGCCTGAGGCCCGGGCTGCCTGCGCAACGATCTGTCCCGGAACCCCGAGTCCGAACACCACGACGAAATCACCCAACCTTATTAGCGCATCGTGAACCCCGTTGAGGGCGACGGCGCCAATATGGGAAAATATGCCAATCCTGGGATCGGCATCATCGGGTACAATGCGCTCCGCTGCGTCGTCAGCAGACATAATGTGGCTCGTGCGATGGCCCCAGGTTCCAAAAATGGTCTGACCAAGCCTAAGATTTGCAACGCCGGTACCCATTTCCGCGATCGTGCCAACTTCTTCATAGCCCAAATTGCGTACTGGATAGCTCCAGCTTGGCGAGTTCGACTCTCTGAACACGCGCGCCTGGGCATCCCAGACCTTGCTCATGAAAGGCGAGGTGCCGCGATATTGCGAGAGTTCGGTTCCGCTGCTGATCCCGGAAAACAGCGTCTCAATACGCACCTGGCCGGGCTTAAGCGCCGGCCGTTCGTAATTTTCGAACGCGAGGCATTTGGGCCCTGTGACCACCAATGCGCGATCCATGCAGTCCCCCCTCAGGTCCGATCGCGCCGAGCTACCGGGGTCACTGGCGGTGCGGGCGGTAGCAGGTCGCGAATATCAGCAAAGGGGAAGCGTGGCGAAAAGGCAAAGGCCTCGGCCATGCCCGCGAGATGATTGCACTCGGCGGCGCGCCTCCGCGCGAGATCCTCGCTCGCAGCGACGAACCGCTCAGGGTCCTGGCTCTGATGGGCACGGATGGCTGCGGTCTTAACGTCGCTGTGTGCCGAGATATCGACGTAGTGAGTGGGCACAAATCCAGTGCCTCGTAGCGTATCCATTTCAAGCACGGGCGCTGAAAACGATGCCGCAAGATGCACGGCCTGGCTCAGTGCCCTGTGGTCGCCGTGATAATCATTATCCGCGTGAGTGATGATCAGATCGGGCACAAAGCTTGAAATTTCGCGTTTGAGTGCAGCGACGAGCGGACCGTCGCACACAAGCGAACCATCAGGAAAATCAAGAAAGACCGGCTCCGTGTCGAGCAGCTGTGCCGCGACCCGCGCCTCTCCCAAGCGAAGCAGCCGCAATGCCTTGGGATCCGCTCCGCCCAGGGCACCATCGGTTGCGACCACAAGAGCCAGTTCCGCGCCCATCGCGGCATAAGCAGCCAGGCTGCCAAAGCAATAGATCTCGATGTCGTCGGGATGAGCGCCGACCGCCATGACCTTAAGGCTCATTGAGCATCCTGATGCGCGATGAATTCCAGGACCACCGCCGCGGTCCATGTGAAGGTTTTGCCGCCGAGCGCCTCGCCATCGATCGGATCGTAATATTCGGCGAAACCGGACAGCGCGATGAGCTCCAGGCTCGAAGCGATGATGCGCCTCGCCATCGCGGTCTGGCCGGAGGCCTCCAGCCCGCTGGCGATCATGTAATTGACGACCAGCCAAACCGGGCCTCGCCAATAGCGCTTGGCGTCAAAGCGGCTGTCGAAAACTGAATGGCTGGGGACGATGAAACGTGCCTTGCTTTCCTCCTTCTCGATGGTGGCGCAAATCGCCGCTGCGCGCGCGCGCGGGATCCCGGCAAAGACGGTGAGGATGCCGCCGATCGAAGGACTGTCGATGAGTTGGCCAGTGGTGCGATCGAGACAAAGATACTGCCCATGTCGGTCGCTCCACAGTCGCTCGAGTGCCTCACGACCCTTTTGCGCCAATGCCCTGTTTCGCGCAGCGATCTCGATGTGCCCGAGTTGGGCTGCGACATTGGCCAGCGCGTCGCAGGAGCGAACGAGGATGGCGTTAAAGCCCGGATCGACGATCTGGAATGGGGAGGCGTCATGGAGTTTGGTGTTGTCCCATGCCAGATCGCGGAAGTGCTGGACGAGCCAAAGGTAGCGATCATACTGCTCTTTGGTGGGGCGATGGGCGGGGTCGGCGTGCTGGGTGTCCCTCCGTGTGTAGGGCGCTACGCCTTCGGTGGGAACGCGGGCGAACGCTTCGTCCCAGTCGATCGAGTTATCGCGGCCCGACTCCCAAGGGTGTATTATCGCTACGAGGCCCTCGCCACGCGGATCGCGACAGGCATAAAACCATTCGTGCCAACGATCGATAGCGCCGATCAACCCTTCAGCGCGGCTTCGCGCCGCTTCGTCGGCACCCGACTTCTGCAACAGGCGCTCAAGGGCGAACCCAGCAACAGGCGGCTGGGTTATTCCCGATGTCGGAACCGCCTTACCGCTGCGCCACACGTCGGCGCCGGGGAAATAGCCGTCATCCTCGACGTGGAAGATGATGTGAGGGACCATGCCGTCGGCCCATTGGTGAGCGAACAGAGTCTCCATCTCCGTCCAGGCCCGGTCGATGTCGTAGTGAGCCTGCCCGATTGCGGTGAAGCATGAGTCCCAGTTCCATTGGAACGGGTAGAGGCCCTTGGTGGGGACCGTGTAGCTGCCCCTGTCGTTCTCGCGAAGCACGGAGATTGCGTGGTGTTGAACCTGGGTCGTATCTATCGATGTCATGGCGGATGGCTTTGTTTCGGTGTGGTGTCAGACGGCAAGCAGGGTTTCAGGATCAAACCAGCGGATACGGTCGGGTTTGGGAATGAGGGTCAGCACGTCTCCCGGCGCAACCTTTAGGTCGGAATCGAGGACAGCGCGGAATGGCTTGCCATCGACTTCGCAGGTGACCAGCGTGTGCGCGCCGAGTGGCTCAACAACCCGCGCCGTGGCGATGAAACCACCCTCCCCAATCGTCAGATCCTCAGGACGGATGGCAAATTCGAGAGAGCTCGCCCCATGGCTGGGACCGTAAAGATCGAGGCCTGCAACACGCCAGCGCCCGATGTCTTGACGGTTAGCCTTGATGAAATTCATTGGCGGATTACCGATGAAGCTCCCCACGAACCGCGCAGCGGGATCGCGGTAGATTTCGACGGGGGAGGCATTTTGAACGATCTTGCCGCCATTCATAACCGATATTCGATCGGCAAGGCTCATGGCCTCAACCTGATCATGTGTCACGTAGATCGCCGTGCTTTTACTTTCGGCTAACACGCCTTTCAGTTCGGCGCGCATTTCGAGGCGGAGCAGCGCATCGAGGTTGGAGAGCGGTTCATCCATCAAGATGACATCAGGCTCCATCGCGAGGGCGCGAGCCACGGCAACCCGCTGGCGCTGGCCGCCCGACAACTGGCCGGAATAGCGCTTTAGCAATTGCTCGATATGCATCAGTTCGGCCGTGCGATTAACGCGCTTGTCGATTTCCTGTTGGGGAAGCTTCTTCATACGCAGGCCGAAGGCGATATTCTCAAATACCGTCAGATGCGGGAATACCGCGTAGTTCTGGAATACCATGGCGATGCCACGTTCGCGCGGCGGCAGGTGATCGACCCTGCGACCACCAATCCAGACCTCGCCCTGGGATGGGGTTTCAAGACCCGCTATAATCCGCAGCAATGTGGTTTTCCCGCAGCCTGAGGCGCCGAGCAACACCATGAACTCGCGGTCTCTGATCGTCATGTCGATCGAATGCAGGGCCTGGAAGGTGCCGAAGCTCTTGGCGACCTGCTTGATTATGATTTCGGCCATGATGAATTCTCCCTAACGGTTCGCAATGCCCCACATGGCGAACAGATATTTGCGGACCGCAAAGATGAAGATGAGCGCCGGCACAACGAGGGCCGTGCCCCCGGCGAACTTCAGATGCAGGGGCGAAACATTGAGACTCTGGACAAGGAACGCGGTCAGCGTCCGGTTCTCGATGGTGAGCACGGCCGCCGCGAACACCTCGTTCCAAGAGATCGTGAAAGCAAAGACCGCCGACGCGACCAGGCCGGGGAGGATCAGCGGCATCACCACCTTGATAAAGGCCTGAAGCCGGTTGCACCCCAATGTCCAGGCGGCTTCCTCCAGTTCGATGGGGATGCCTGAAAAGAGGGAAAACGTGATCAGCACAGCGAAGGGCAACGCCAATACCGTGTGCACGAAAGCAAGGCCCAGCGCCGTATCGTCCAGTCCGACGCGGATGAACATCACTGCCAGCGGCAGGGCAAGGAGCGGCAAGGGAAAGGCACGGGTCATAACGACCACCATTCGGAACACTTCCTTGCCGGGAAAGTCGAAGCGCGACAACGCATAGCCGGCCGGGGCGCCGATGCCGATCGAGAGCACCATTGTGAGTACGGCAACGACCACCGAATTCCAGAGAGCCCGTGCCACGCCCGAGAAGGAGAGAAAGAACTCCACCGAAGCAAAATCGAAGCTTGGGAGCCCTGTCTTCGGAAAGCCGCTGACCTCGGAAGGCGAAGAGAGGGTGTTGACGAACAGGAGGTAGATCGGGACCAACACCCAGGCCATGAGCATGACGGTCGCAGTGATAAAGACCCAGCGCCCGGCCCTTCGGGTGTCGCCGACAGCGCGCGGTTCGTCGGTCGGTGCGAGCGTGCTCATAGCCGTGCCTCCTTGGGAACGCGCAGCAGTCGCAGGAAGACGAGCGTGGCTGCGATGGAGATTCCAAGGATCACCATGGCGTAGGCCGCCGCGACGTTGCGGTCACGCATCGTAAATTGCCACTGATAGGTTTCGCCCATCAGGACCGGCAGTGTCGTTCCGCCCAGCGCCACAACAACGGCGAACACTTCAAAGGCAGCGATGGTGCGCAGGATGAGCGCCGTCTGCAGGCTTGGACGCAGGAGGGGAAGTGTGACCTTGGTGAACCGCTTCCACGGTGAAGCGCCGAAAACCTCTGCGGCCTCATAGTATTCTTTTGGGATCAGCCCCATGCCAGAGACGAGGATAACCATCATGATCGCGGTGGCACGCCAGATTTCCGCGAGCACCACGGCGGCAAAGATCACCCACATGTTCTGGTAGCCGAGGAAAAGAATGGGCTGCTCGATGACACCGAGCCCGGCGAGCATGGAATTGAGAAAGCCGGACTGTTCGAAGATCGCCAGCCAGATGATGCCTGCGGCAAGGTCTGACAGGCCCAGCGGGATGGCGAAGACGAAAAGGATCGTGCTGCGCCCAGTCTTGAGCTTGGTGACGATCGAAGCCATCGACAGCGCAAGAGCCAGTTGAATGGGCACAATGATCGCCGTCAAGAGCACCGTATTCCAGAGCGCAGTGCCAAACTTCCAGTGGCTCGCCATCGTTTGGATGTGGCCCATGGTAAAACCATCGCCCGACGAGAACGCTAGAATACCGATCTGCACAAAGGGATAAACGAAGAATACCGCCAGGAACAATGTGGCCGGCGCCAGCAGCATGTAAGGCAGAAATCGGCTTTGCATCATCCCGCTCCGGTAATGGCCAAGTTTCGGGCTGGAGGACCGTCCGACTGCACTCTGCAGCCGGACGGGGGAGGCAGAACCCTTGTTCGATCAGTCGACCGGACAGGGTCCTTCGGAGGGCTCGTCAGGCAACCAGCACGGGGCGTTGGCCTGTTCCATCAGCGAACGCAGCGTGTTGGCCTGTTCTTCCAGAACTTGCCCGATGTCCTGATTGGCAAGGATAATGCGCTCGAATGCATCGATATAAACTTGGTTGAACTGGCCGCCGAGATCACCCAGTCCGACCGGCAGAAGCGCCGGAAGCGCGTCATCGCCGCTGGTCATCGCGGTGATCGCCGCACCCAAAGCCTGGGCCGATGGCGGCAGGTCGCCGGGCAGTTCGGCGTCGGTCACCGGGAAGAAATTGGTTGCCAGGAGCGTGGCAACCTGGGTTTCAGGCTGCATCATATATTGCACCAGCGCCATCGACGCGTCGATATCGGGCGCATGGGCGGGGATCGCCAGCCCGGCCAAAACCGGCATGAAGCCACGGCCCATCGGGCCGGCCGGTGCCGGGAAGGCAACAAAATTCTCAGGCTGCTGGTTGAACGCTTCGGCGAGACGGGCCACGTGGTCGAACCCAACCCATACGTCGCCGGCCAGGAGCGGCTCCTGCAGGAACCCGTAATTGGTTGATGCGGGATTGGTGTATTGCCAGAGTTCCCGGAACATTTCCCAACCAGCCACAGCCTCCTCCGATCGGAAGTTAGTGACGGTCGATCCGGCGTAGGACGGCAACAGGAAGCCTTGGAAGAAGCGGTGCTTCAGACCTTGGGGGCCAGCTGGGAACCCGAACTTCGGCGACCCGGTTTCTTCAGCAAGGATGCGCATCCAGTTGACAAGCTCGTCATAGCTGAGCGCATTGATGTCATAGCCTTCAGGCAGATATTCCAGAGCCTGAACGTTGGCGGCCATCACATAGTTGGCCTGCATCCAAGGCAGATATTTCTGCTCGTCGGTGCCGAGCATACCCAGTTCGAGAAAGGCCGGGGCGACGGTAATCCCGGACAGGTCGATACCCGAAAGGTCGACCCAGTCATCGGCGTAATTGGCCAACTCGCCATGCAGCGCGCCGACGACGGCAATGGACCCCGAACCCGCCTCGAGTTCGGCTTCGATGCGGGTGATGAAGGGGCCGGTCTCCTGCGGTTGGAAATCAACTTCGCCATCGAACCCGCTTAGCACCTGCTCGCGCATGGCTTGGGTTTCTTCGATCGGGGCCGCCTGGTTCGACCAGAACAGCAGTTGCGCACTCGCCGTTCCCGCCAACCCTATCATGAGCGGCGCGGCGAGGGCCGCCGAAGCCAGAAGTCTTGTTCTCGATGTCATGGTTTCCTCCCTTGTGACATACGATTCACCCGTTGATGTCGGGTACAGGCCCATGGCTCGCCCTAAGGACGAGCGATGGCTTGATGAGGCGATTGCTGTGCCCTGGCTCTTCACCTTCGATCAGCGCCACGAGCATGTGCGCGATCTCGCGCGCCATGCCGCGCGTTTTCACTTCGAACGTTGTCAGACCCGGCGGGGCGTATGCCGCCGTTGAAATGTTGTCGAACCCCATGACGGAAAGATCGCGCGGGATCGAGAGCCCGGCACGTTGTGCTTCCTCCATGACTGTGAGCGCCAACTCGTCAAACAGTCCGATAATGGCCGTGGGGCGCTCTGTGGCGCCGAGCAATGAATTGATCGCAGCAACCGATGCCCCCCTATCGAAACGGGGCGGTCGCACTATATCGAGCCGTACCGTAGGATCGCCCTTGCGCGCTATCGCATTGGCCAATCCCTTTTCCCGCAAATTGCGAAACGTCATGTCTTCTGCGATTGAGACCAGCCCGATGTGGCGGTGGCCATGAGAATAGAGCAGATCGAACGCCTCCTCGAAGGCGGCCTCGCTGTCGGCATCGAGCCAGGTGTAGTCACCCTCATCGTCGCGGATGCGGCCATGCGCCACGAATGGAAAGCCGGTCGCGCGCAAATAGTCGATGCGGGCATCATCTGCAGCGATACGCGGCACCACCACCCCGTCGGCGCGCCCGGATTCCACGAGATGACGCAACACGTCGAGTTCGGACCGGTTGGGCTGGACCGTGGCGAGGATAAGGTCGATGCCGTGGGCGACGAAGCCTTCGCCCAGCCCAGTCACGAACTCCCCGAGATAGGAATCCATGAAATTGGGACCGCGCAGCGGAATGATGAAGCCCACGAAGTTGGAACGCCCGGATACGAGCTGGCGAGCAGCAACGTTGGGCACGTAACCCATTTCGCGCGCCGCCTCGCTGACCCGCTGGCGGGTTTTGAGGGCGATCTGCTCATGACCGGCAAGCGCCCGGCTGACGGTCGTTATAGACACGCCGAGCCGTTCCGCCAACTCCTTGAGCGTACGTGCGCGCTGCGACGCCAAGTTCCCCTCCTCCGAGAGTTATAACGTTTGTAATCTTGATTACTGGTTTTTGCAAACGTTTTAAAATTTTGTCAGGACAACCGACCCGTGTCAATCCACTTGTTCGATGGCAGGATGGCGAGAAGGGTTGAGAAGCGCGACTAGAAGATATAGGGCTCGGGCAGCGCCAGAATGGCGTCATCGATCAGGGTCCGCATCATCTGGTCTTCGGAGCGGAGCAGGATGGCGAGTTCCCGCGTACTTTCGCTCAAAGGGTCGACCGGCACGGACCGCGCATAAAACGCCTCACCTGACAGGGCGTCCGAGGCCAGGTGCGGCTGCCAGACGATTGCGGCATCGAGGTCGCCGGCTTCAAACAGCATGCGCATCAGCTCCGGGGTATCGTAGGGCAGGCGGCGCAGTTGGGCATAGGAACCGCCAGAAGCGATGAGCCCCATCAACTCGGCATCGATCGGGGTGTAAAGCGGGGCGCCCACCCTGCTTCCGTCCGGCAGGTCGGCCAGTGACCGGGTCGCGGGGTGGCTGGTCAGCAGCACATAGGGTGCGTCGAGATAGGGCCGCGAGAGGGTCATCCAATCGGGCATGGTTTCACCACGGATGATCTGAACCCCGAGGACGCCGACACATTCTTCCGAGAGCGCCGTAAAGATCGTCGGCCAGATACCGCGCTCGTCGAGTTGGTCCATATCGACGTCGAGTTCGACCACAAGGGGCTCGAGCAGCAGGATCTGGGCAATAGAAACTGCGATTTCGCGATCGAAGTCCTCGGTGGCGCTGCCCGGAATGAGGCACAGGGGCAACGTGTTGCCGTGATCGGGACGGATGGTGTTGTAGAATTCCGGCGCCACATAAGGGATTTGCGCCACAATCGGTGTCGCCATTGCCGGAACGATGCACGCCAACGCGCAAGTGAGCCGTAGGGCTTGCGTGACCATATCGAGGCTCCTCGAAAAAAGGCGAGGGCCGAAGCGAACTCCGGCCCTCCCAATCAAATGCTCAGAGCGGCAGGGCATAGACCATCATGGCATTGCCCCCGGCCGGACGCCTGACTTCCGGCGTCAGGTCCTCTGGCACACTGGTCGACCAGCTCGCACCGCCGACGCCGACGGGGATCGCCACATATTGCCGGCCATCGGCCTCATAGGAGATCGGATAGCCCTGCGCGGCCTGAGGCAGGCGGGTCTGCCAGAGCACATCGCCGCTCGCTGCGTCGAGCGCATAGAAATTGCGGTCCCAATCGCCGGCGAAAACCAGACCGCCCGCGGTGGTAAGGGTCGCCGTGTTGGCCGGCGTGCGCATCGGGAATTCCCAAAGCGCCTCGCCCGTATCGACATCCATCGCAAGGATGCGGCCGAGATTGTCAGGATCATCCGGATGGAAGATGCGGTTGGTCGCCGAGCGGCCATTGCCGCCGCCGCCCTCGACCATCTCAACCTCAGTGTAGACCACGCCATCGTCGCAGTTGATGGTCATGGGGACATAGACGGCCCGGGTTTCCGGGCTGAACGCCATGGCGCGCCATGAGCGAAAGCCGGTGGAACTGGGGCAGGTCGTCATCGGAATGCCGACTTCGCCGATCTTGCCCTCGCGATAGGCGGCGAAGGTTCCGTCATCGTTGAGATCGATCTGGTCCTGCATGCCGAAATCGAAGGCGGGAAGAGGTTCGCCGGTCTCACGGTTGCCACGCCAGAGGATGCCCAGCTTGCCCATGTTGACGTAAGCGGGCTCACCATCGATATCGACAAGGATATGCTCGAATGACTCGTCCATGTCGTTGGTCTCGCCGGGGATATACTGGCGGAACCACTCAATCTCGCCGTTTTCGGGATTTAGCGCCAAGGTGGAAGTCGTGTAGTAGCCCGCCCCGTCATTAGCGCGGCTAACGCGCGACCATGGCTTGGCCTGGGATACGCCGATATAGATCAGCTCCGCGTCAGCATCATAGGATGCCGTGGTCCAAATATCGCCACCGCCACGCAGGACAAATGGGATATCCTCCCATGTATCTTCTTCACCCTCTCCTGGGCGCTCGATGGTTATCGTGCGCCAGAGTTCCTCACCGTTTTCGGCGTCGTAAGCCACGATGGCGCATTTTTCTTCCGAGAACCGATTGCAGCCCTGATAGCCCACGATGACTTTGCCATCGGCGATTAGGGGCGCTGCGGTCAGCGTCTTGCCATTTTCGTGGTCGGCGACCACGGCTTCCCAGGCGATCTGGCCGGTACCGGCGTCTAGCGCGACAAGCACGGCATCAGGGCTCGGGAAATAAATCTTGTCGCCATAGATCGAAATGCCGCGATTGAGGCGTCCCTCGCGGAAACCCTCTGGGAACTGGCGGCGGTATTCCCAGATAAGATCGCCTGAGGCGGCGTCGAGCGCCTGCACCACGCCACCTGGATTGGCGACATACATCACCCCGTCATGGACGATCGGCGTGGTTTCCTGGTCGCCGGGCTCCATGGCCCAACCCCAGACATATTCGAGTTCACCGACGTTTTCGGCTGTGATGTCCGAGAGTGCGGAATAGCCCCAACTATTGACGGTGGCGCGCCATTGCAACCAGTCCGCGGGGTCGGGGTTCAATATTTCCTGGTCGCTAACCGGGGTAAAGCTGGCATCTTGGGCCAGCGTCGGCACTGCGATCAGCAGTGCACTGAGCGCAACAAGGGGTGATCCCAAACGAGACATCTTGACTCCTCCTCGAGACAAAAATGATTGCTGTGCACCAAGACCGAACGCAGTCGCGGATCAGTTCTCGGTTACTGTGTAGCCGTCCAGCGCTTCGGCATCGCCGGGCAATTCGCTGTCGGTTGCCGGAACGCCGTTCGTCGCCAGAATGAACGCGACGATATCGGCATAGGTCTGGTCGCTTAGGCTTCCGCCGCGACCAGGCGGCATGGTGGACACGATCTTTTCGAACTTTTCGCTGAGCGGATTCCCCGTCCAGCCCGCCGCGAATACGGGACCGCGCAGGTCGGGTGCGTTGGAATCCACGCTTCGGAGATCGTCTCCATGACATCCCGCGCAATTCGTCATGAAGGCGTCTTCGCCGCGCTCGATCTGCTCCTCTCCGATGCCCCCGCCGGAGAGGGTATAGTCTTGGGCGAGGGCCGGAGCGGCCAGAATCGCGAACACCAAGCCGAGCGTTGTAAGCTCAAGTTTCATCATGCTTGTCCTTGAGTTTGATCCGAGCCTCCTGGAAATCGGCGCACCGCAGCACGCCACCGGCTCAGGAGAGGGCTATTGCAGGCAGAAATCCTGTTTGCCCATCGTACCGTCCACACCGCCGAGCACGTGCTGAAGGAAGTTCTCGTCTTCGAGGATTTCATGGCTGTGGCCGAGGACGGTCATCCAGGCGCGACCGCCGTCATAGTAATGACACCAGGACACCGGGTGCCCTTCGCCCATGCCCGGGTGGGTATCGGACTGGCCCTGCAACATCGTGTCTTCGTCTACGGTGAGCAGAATGTTGATGTCTGACAGTTGCCGAGGATCAGGATAGATGTTGTACCACTCTTCTTGATCGAAGGTGATACCGTCCTCGAGATGGGCAACCGAGGGATCGTTTTCCGACTGAACCTCTATTTCGGCAAGCTGGCGCGGCCCATGGTTAAAGAGCTGACCACCGAGTAGGCCTTCGTACCATGTCCAGCTATAGCTTGTGCCAAAGGCATTGTGTACGCCCACAAAGCCGCCACCGCCACGGATGTAAAGCATGAGCTGGTGCTTACCGAGGTCACTCAACGCCTCACGTCCTGTCGAAAAGAACACGATGGTGTCCATGGCGCGGATATTGCCAGCGCTTTCGAAAGTTTCCGGGTCGCTTGAAGCTGTAACCTCATAGCCCTCGCCCTCAAACAACTCGGTCAGCGCGACAACGCCGGCTTCGAGATTGTCATGGGGATTTACGCCAGGAGCGACGTGGTAATAGATCAGAATTTTCCAAGGCTCCTCCTCGCCTTCTGTTCGGTTGTTCCACGGGTTGTAACAACTGTCATCGATGCTGCCGCAAACGCCATAGCGCTCGAACGTCGTATACTGATTAGGCACCTGCGCCATGGCTGGCGACATGGCAAGGCTAAGCGCTGCCGCGCCAACAAGGCGGGCGATTAGCGGGTTCATATCTGTCTCCTCCAAAAAGACCGTCGGATGCGACCGAAGCGCGCAAAGGGCCCGGGTCGGCTTACTCAAACTTTACACAGCTTATTCAGGCGTGCAACATTTAATATGTGATTTTATATTTTGTATGGTGTTTTTTGTTTTCACCGCGATGACACGATCTATCTGATTCATGTATGGCTACCCCTTGTTAGCGCCCTACGGGTCAGTCTCTCGACAGATAGTTATGACTGGATATCGCCGACAGCTAGCGCACGTCCGAAAAGGCCGCTGCCACGTCTTCCGCGAGTGCAGTTTCGCTATCCTCGAACGCACCGCTGACGCCGAGGGCGGCGTAGATGGAGCCTTGGCGGAGGAGCGGAACGCCGCCGCCGAGAGGAACCACATGGGGCAAATGGGCCAGCGGCATGCCTTGCTTGACGCGTTCCGAAAATGTCGAGGTCGGTCGACGATAAAGTGCTGCCGTCCGCGCCTTGGCGAGCGCCGCATCACCGGCTGCTGGAAATGCGCCGTCCATCAAAAGCTGCAGGCGCGGCCAGCCCCCAGGATCGACGATCGCCACCGCGAGGGCAAAGTGGTTCTCGCGCGCCCGAACGATCACGGCCTCTGCGATGTCCCGAGCAAGCGCAAGCGTGAGGCGATCCATGCGACTCGCCTAATCCAGCAAATCCTTGCGGGCGCAGATCGCACTTACCGCTAGAGCGTACCCCTCGGCACCAAAGCCCGCCATAACCGCTGTCGCAACACGCGATACATGAGAGTGGTGATAGACCTGCTCGCGCTTGTGCACATTGGTGATGTGCAACTCGATGATGGGACCAGGAAACATCTTCAGGGCATCAAAAAGCGCTAGGGATGTAAATGTGAACGCAGCGGGGTTGATGACGATGCCGGCAGCGGCATCGATCGCCTCGTGCACCCAATCGATCAGCTTTTCCTCGCTGTTAGTCTGTTGGAACTGTACGGCGCGGTCGCCCGCCGCATCGCGACAGAATTGCTCAACTTCGGCCAAGGTGGTCTTGCCATAAATCTCGGGCTCACGCAGGCCAAGGCGATTGAGATTTGGGCCGTTGAGGACATAGATGGGTTTTGTCATGGTTCTTTCCGAAAGACGGGACCACGCGGCGCAACCTCAGCGCCGACCGGCCTCCACGATAGGTTTGGCTCGTGCAACGCCCTAGCCTTGGTAGCCCATCAAGCGAGGCAGCCAGAGGACGGTGTCAGGCACGAAAGTGAACACCAGGAGGGACACAATGAGGGCCAGCAGGAACGGCATGGTGTCCTTGATAATGTCACTGAGCTTGGCGCCTGATATCGTGTTCATCACGAAGAGCAGCATGCCATAGGGTGGGGTAATCAGCCCGATCATGACATTGACCACCACCACGACCCCGAAATGGACCAGATCGATACCAAGCGCGGCGGCGGACGGGACAAGGACGGGTACGATAATCAGGATGATGGCGGTACCTTCGAGCACGCATCCGAGCAGCAGCAGCAGGATATTGACGACGATGAGGAAGGTGATCGGATCGAGATCCCATTGGGTGAGCAGGACGCTCAGGCTTGCGGGGATATTTTCTACAGTTACAACATAGTTGAGAACCAGCGCACCGCCGATCAGCATGCCAATCGAAACCGTCGTCTTGGCGCTGCTGAGAAGCGAGGTATAGAGCCCGTTCCAGGAAATCCCACGATAAAGCACCGCCGAAACGATCAGGGCGTAAGCTGCTGCCACCGCCGCGGCCTCGGTTGGCGTCGTCACGCCCGAATAGATGCAGTACATCAACACGACGGGCAGCATCAGCGCAGGCAGCGAATACCAGGTGATTTTCGGGATTTCGCGTAGCGGAACCGGCTTTTCAACCGGGAAGTTCTGCCGCCGCGCCTGAATGTAAACAACGATCGCTTGCGTTATGCCCATGATCAGGCCGGGAATTACCCCCGCGAGGAACAGAAAGCCGATCGAGGTGTCTGAAACCAGCGCATAGAACACCATCGGGATTGACGGCGGAATGATCGGCCCGATCACCGCCGAGGCGGCGGTCAATGCAGCGGCAAAGGAAGAGGTGTATCGGCCATCGCGCGTCATCAGCGAATGGACCATCTTTCCGGTCCCAGCCGCGTCGGCCAGCGCCGAACCGGACATGCCTGCAAAGACGATCGATTGCAGAACATTGACCTGTGCCAGGCCGCCACGGAACCGCCCGACCACCGCGTTGCACCAAGTCAGCAGTCGATCAGAGAGCGACCCAGTGTTCATGAATTCGGCCGCCAGAATGAACAGAGGCACGGCCAGGATAATGTAATTGGAATACATCCGGTTCATGAACTGCTCGGCAACGATCCCCATGTCGAGCCCGGAGAGGAACAGATAAAGGACCGAGCCAACAATCATCGACAACCCGATGGGCAGACCGATGATCGCCAGGATGAGAATGGATGCGATGCAGAGAAAGAACGGATCGGTGATTACGCTCATTGTGCCGGGCTTTCTTCGTCATCGTCCTTGCCCCAGACAGCGACGCCGGCAATCCAGATATAGCGGATGATCGTTACGACGGTGAAGACGATAAAGATGGAATACACGTGGTCGTAGCGGAGCTTGAGGTAGGCCGTCCGCTCGATTTTCATGAACAGAACGTAGTCGGCGATGGCCGGTAGCCCGATGCACAGCAACGTTACGGTTGCCAGTGCGAAAATGAGGGTCATGACGCGCCTCACCCTCGGTGCGACGGAACTGTAGATAATGTCGAGCCGGACTTCATCACGCTTGCGCAGCACGAAACTTGCGCCAAACAGGACGATCCAAACCCAAAGGATGGCGCTGAGTTCATACGCCCAGCCGCCCGATAGGTTCAAAACGTAGCGGAAGATGATCTGCAAGATGAACAGAACGAACATCAACGCCAGCATGGCGGCCAGAACGTTTTCGGCCCGGGCGGTGAGCCATCGGCCGGCGCGCAAAAATCCCGACATTAACATCTCCTCCCCTCGCGACGACGTGCGCCACTAGTACCGGTTCGGCATCAAGGAAAATACGGAATGGGCGCCGCGGTAATTGTCACGGCGCCCGTCCGCTCAGATCAGAGGGCGTTGATCGCTTCCAGAGCGCCTTCGGGCCAACTCGCGGAAATGTCGGAGTTCAGATACTGCTCCTGGGCGTAGGCGCGGAACGCGTCCTGGTCAGGTTCATATATATTGAGACCCGCTTCTTCGAACTGGGCAACGAGGTTTGCTTCCATTTCCAGATGCATGTTCTGGCTCCAGTCGATCGCCTCATCGGCTGCCGCCTGGAAAGCTTCCTGGTCCTCTGGAGACATGGCATCCCAGGCTTCGTTGGAAATCACCAGCAGGTCGAAACCGACCAGATGCGAGGTGAGAACGATCTGGTCCATCACTTCAAAGAAACTCATGTTCTGGACGTTGGGAAGCGGGTTGTCCTGTCCATCGATCGCGCCGGTCTGAAGGCCAGTGTAGACCTCGGCATAATCCATTGGCGTCGGGCTCGCACCGATCGAGGTACCAAGGAACTGCCAGGCATCGCCGCCAGGCATACGCAAGCGGACACCGTTGAGATCTGCCGGCGTGTTGACCTCACGGTCGCCGCGAAGACCTACGTGACGCGCGCCAAAATAGGTAGGGCCAAGGACGCGGATGCCGAGTTGCTCTTCAGCCATCTGCTTGAACTGATCGCCGATCTCGCTGTCGAAGAATGTCCGCACATGGTCTGCGTCGCGGAACAGATAGGCCGACGTCAGAAGCGACCACTCGGGGATCTGGTTGGAGATATCCTGGGGTGCAATGTTGCTCATTTCCAGATTGCCGCGCTGCAGCGCAACGAGCTCGGTACCCTGACGGAAAAGAGTGCCTCCGAAATAGGGCTCGATAGTTGCGAAGTCGCGCACGGAATCGGCGAGTTGAGTCATCATCTGCGCACGAATGTCCTGGTCCGAGAACACCGCGGAGAAGCGCAGTTGCTGCGCATCCTGAGCCAATGCCGGCAGCGAGAGTGCTGCAGCGAGCGCAACCGAACCGAGCATTGTGGCACGGCGGGTAAGCTTGAGAATCGTCACGATCTTCCTCCTGTTTCAACCCGGCCCGATAACGGCGCGCCACTTTATGCGCGGCACACTCCTCCTAAGAGCCGATTTCCAAATGTACGAACTAGTTCGTTTATGTCAAGCAGGTTTCCTGTCGGCCCGCAAACTCATCTAGCGAGACCCATTTCATATGTCAATTTTAAAAATCTCATACGAAAGGTGCTCGACCTGTGATATCGATGTGATGACAAAAATGGCACTCCATGGCAGTAAGGCGCCTAAGGGAGCCGAATATGAGCGGTACGAAACTTATGCATGATGGCCACGACGAAACATCGGACACCGTAGGGGAGCAGGCGTTTCGTAGAATTCGCAGCGACATTATATCGGGCGAGCTAAAGCCGGGGCAAAAGCTCAAGCTCGAGCGTCTCAAGAGCCAGTACGGCGTCAGTGTCTCCACCCTGCGCGAAATCCTCAACCGGCTGACGACCGAAGATCTCGTGATTGCTGAGGGGCAGCGCGGGTTTGAAGTCAGCCCAGCTTCAGTCGACAATCTTCGCGAAGTCGGCGATTTGCGCCTGGTTCTCGAAAATCATGCTTTGGCACTCTCTTTTGCATCTGGTGATCTCGACTGGGAGGCTGATGTCGTTGCCGCGCACCACAAGCTCTCTTCGATTGAGCGGGCGCTTCTGGCAGGCGACAAGAACCGGACCTTCGAGTGGATCAAATACGACTTCGCCTTTCATCATTCGCTGATCGCGGCGTGCGGATCCAAATCCCTCCTTGCGATCCATCAATCAATCTTCGACCGGTTCATGCGCTATCATTTGCTGGCGGCAAGCTTTCGTGGCGATGGCGTTTCCCACGATCACCGCGAACTTTTCGATTTCGCGCTGGCCCGGGATGTCGCTGGGGCACAAGCCAAGCTCGCTGCACATATCCATGCAGGTATTGATCATATCCTGAGCACTGGAAAACTTTAGGCTGCCGCTTCGAACGTTCTCGCCATGTCGTCGCGCGAGGGGGCACGTCCGGTGAAGAGTTCGAACGCCCTGACGGCCTGAAAAATTGCCATTCCCGATCCAGGCAATGTCGCGCAACCGCGGGCGCTCGCCACCTCAATCAGCGGCGTAATGCGCGGGAAATAGATTATGTCGGCCACCCATTGCCGCGGCGACAGGGCCTCGGGATCGATGGGGTAGCCGGGATATTTCGTCATGCCGATCGGTGTTGCATTGACCACGCCATCGGCACCCGCCAGTGCCACCAAGGGGCTTGAAACTGCTTTGGCAGATTTGCCTAGGGAAGAGATCTGTTCGGCCAGCGCGGCGGCGCGGGCACCCTCGACGTCGAAAATATCGAGTTCACTTACGCCGACCTCAAGCAACGCATGAGCAACCGCGGCGCCAGCCCCGCCTGCACCCATCTGCAGCACTCGGCGTCGGGACACATCTGGGAGGCCGAGTCGAAAACTTTCCGCGAATCCCCAACAGTCGGTGTTGTGTCCCTTACGCCCATCGGACGAGAAAATAACGGTGTTCACCGCTCCGATTGCCTCGGCCTGCGGAGAGAGCGCAGACAGATGTGACAGGATCGACTGCTTGAACGGATGGGTTATATTAAGGCCCGCAAAACCAACGCGTTCAAGCAAAGCAACGACATCGCCAAGGTCGTGGTCGCCAAGACCCAACGCATCGAAATCGATGAGATGGTAGTGGTAGTCGAGTCCTTGTCGCTGGCCTTCACGTCTATGCATGACGGGTGAGAGTGAGGCGCCAATGCCGCGCCCCAAGAGGCCGATATGGACCGCACCTTTTGCACTGAGATTGATGAATTCCGCCAACCCTCTGGTGAGAGTGTCCATGCCGTTGGCTCCTTGATGGGTTGGGAGAGCGCCCATGCACGCACCTTTGGTGGGCGCGACCCGCCCTTGTCTTTTGATGGCGTCTCGACCTAAATGCAGACGTAGCATGCGCATTAATGTACGAACTAGTTAGTTTAGTCAATCTGCCGCGAAAGGCGAGAAGAGAAGCCGTGAGCGATACCGAGACCGACAAGAAGACCGGACGCCGCCAGCAGGACCCGGAGGGCACGCGGCGCAACATCATCGAGGTCGCCTCAAACGAATTTGCGCTCAACGGATTAGCCGGTGCACGCATCGATGAGATCGCCGAAAAGACGCGGGCTTCCAAGCGGATGATCTACTACTATTTCGGCGACAAGGAAGGGCTCTACGTCAGCGCTCTCGAGAACGCCTATCGGGTGGTACGCGAGGGCGAAGCCGAACTCGACATCGAGAGCCTGCCACCGATCGAGGGCCTCAAGCGGCTGGTTGGTTTTACCTTCGACCATCACGCCCAGCATGAAGACTTCATTCGCATGGTGATGATCGAGAACATCCATTCGGGCCGCTACATGGATCGCTCCGATGCGTTGAAGGCGGTTAATCAGACGGCCATCGCCCGCATCGAGGCGCTCTATGAGGCGGGCGTTGCGCAGGGCCAGTTCCGAGCAGGGCTCGATCCGCTGGAAATTCACTGGCAGATCAGCGCACTGTGCTTTTTCAATGTGTCCAATCGTGCGACCTTCTCGCATCTGTTCGGTCGCGACATGGGCGCGGAACAATCCCAGGATTCCCTGCGCCAGATCGTCATCGACATGGTTATGCGTTACGTCGCCGAGCCTAGCGCTATCTGAGACGAAACCCTGCCCAATTGACGGCGCCACGTCCGCCGTCCAAAATGTACGAAACAGTTCGTATGTTTTGGGTGAACCATGAAATCCTCGATTGCAACGGTATCGATCAGTGGCGATCTGCGCGAAAAGCTTGCGGCGATCGCTGCGGCGGGTTTTGACGGGATCGAGATTTTTGAGAACGATTTCCTCGCCTTCGATGGTGGGCCGCGCGAAGTGGGCCGCATGGTGCGCGACCATGGGCTGGAGATTTCGCTATTCCAGCCGTTCCGCGATTTCGAAGGACTTCCCGAGCCGCATAGGGCCCGCGCATTCGACAGGGCCGAGCGCAAATTTGACGTGATGGAAGAGCTTGGCACCGATCTCGTGCTGATCTGTTCCAACGTCTCACCTTCTGCGCTCGGCGGCATCGACCGGGCCGCCGACGATCTGCGTGAGCTTGGTGAGCGGGCGCAAAAGCGCAATCTGAGGATCGGATATGAGGCACTGGCGTGGGGACGGCACGTCAACGACCATCGTGACGCCTGGGAAATCGTTCGGCGCGCCGACCACGCCAATGTCGGGATCATCGTCGATAGCTTCCACACCCTGTCGCGGAAGCTCGATCCGCATTCACTGCGCGCCATTCCCGGCGACAAGATTTTCTTCGTCCAACTGGCGGATGCACCGCTGATCGATATGGATTTGCTCTATTGGAGCCGCCATTTCCGCAACATGCCGGGACAGGGCGATCTCGATGTGTTGGGTTTTACCCAAGCAGTGGCGGCGACGGGGTATGACGGGGTGTGGTCGCTGGAGATTTTCAACGACCAGTTTCGTGGCGGATCGCCGGGGGCGATCGCGGCGGATGGGCATCGCTCGCTCATTGCGCTGATGGATGGTGTGCGGCGGGCGGAGCCGACGATTGCGACCAAGCTTGCGCCCATGCCTGCGCCGATTGCGGTCAAGGGGGTCGAGTTCATCGAGTTCGCCGCCAACGAGACCGAGGCGGATGATTTGCGGGCGATGCTGAGGTCCATGGGATTTGCGCATGCGGGGCGGCATATCGCCAAGGATGTCGATCTTTATCGCAATGGAGGGGTCAATATCGTCGTCAACACCGAGCGTGAGGGGTTTGCGCATTCGGCGTATCTGATGCACGGGACGTGTGTTTGCGATATCGGGCTCAAGGTCGAGGATGCTGCAGCGACTGTCGAGCGGGCACGGGCTTTGGGGGCGGAGCCGTTCGAGCAGCCGGTGGGGCCGGGCGAGCTGAGGATCCCGGCCATTCGCGGCGTCGGGGGCGGGCTGATGCATTTTGTCGACGACAAGACGGCACTCGCCAAGGTTTGGGAGACCGAATTTACGCCGGTGGGTGGTGATCTGGTGGATATGGGGATCACGCGGATCGACCATCTTGGGCAGACGATGAACTACGAGGAGTTGCTGACCTGGCTGCTGTTTTACACCAGCCTGTTCGATACGCGCAAAACGCCGATGCTCGATGTTGTCGATCCTGGGGGGCTGGTGCGGAGCCAGGTGATCGAGAATGCCGACGGGTCGATCCGATTTACGCTGAACGGTGCGGATCGGCGCTCGACGCTCGCGGGGCATTTCATTTCCGAGAGCTTTGGCTCATCGGTGCAGCATATCGCCTTTGCCTCGTCCGATATCTTTTTGACCGCCGCGGCGCTGGCCAAGACCGGGTTCGTGCCGCTGGTTATCTCGCCCAATTATTTTGCCGATCTGCAGGCGCGGTTCGGGCTGGAGAATGATTTCGTGGCGCGGCTCGAGGCCAACAACATCCTCTATGACCGCGACGGCGAGGGGGAATATTTCCAGCTCTATTCCACCCTTTATGGCGACGGGTTTTTCTTCGAGATCGTCGAGCGCCGGGCGCCATATCCCGGCTATGGCGCGCCGAATGCGCAGTTCCGGATCGCGGCGCAGAAGCGATCTCTCCGGGACAAACACATTCCGGCGCGCTGATAAGCCTTACTCAGCGGCCGCCCGTTTGGGCAGGACCCAATTGGGGCGAGGGAAGTGGCAGGTATAGCCGTTGGGGATGCGCTCGAGATAATCCTGGTGCTCGGGCTCGGCTTCCCAGAAATCGCCCACCGGCTCGACTTCGGTCACGACCTTGCCGGGCCAAAGGCCGGAGGCATCGACATCGGCGATGGCGTCGAGAGCGATCTTTTTCTGCTCATCGTTCTCGTAATAGATCGCCGAGCGATAGCTCTTGCCGCGATCATTGCCCTGACGGTCTTTTGTCGAGGGATCATGGATCTGAAAGAAGAACTCCAAAATCTCGCGATAGGAGGTTTTTTGCGGATCGAAGATGATCTCGATGGCCTCGGCGTGGGTGCCGTGGTTGCGATAGGTGGCGTTGGGGACGTCACCACCCGAATAGCCTACGCGGGTGGATTCTATACCCGGGCGCTTGCGGATCAAATCCTGCATGCCCCAGAAACAGCCACCGGCCAGAACTGCACGTTCGCTCATGATACCACCTCGACCTGATCGATGAATTCGCCATAGCCCTGGGCTTCCATGTCTTCGAGTGCCACGAAGCGAAGGGAGGCTGAGTTGATGCAATAGCGCAGGCCACCACGATCGAGGGGGCCATCTTCAAAGACATGGCCCAGATGGCTGTCGCCGTGCTGGGAGCGCACTTCGGTGCGGATCATGCCGTGGGAGGTATCGCGCAGCTCGGTGACGTTAGCGATGGGCTTTGTAAAGCTGGGCCAGCCACATCCGGATTCGTATTTGTCCGAGGAAGCAAAGAGCGGCTCGCCCGATACGACATCGACATAGATGCCGGGGGCTTTGTGCTTTTCGTATTCGCCGGTGCCGGGGGCCTCGGTGCCGTTGCGCTGAGTGACGCGGAACTGTTCGGGGGTCAGCCGGGCGACGGCTTCGTCAGTCTTTTGATAGGTCATGACGGCTCCTTTTGGTGTTTGCCCGGGATATGGGGTCGATGAGGAAAATTTGCGAGGGGGCGCCGCAATCACGGTTTGGCTATTTGAGGTATTGGCGCCAATTGTGCTGCTCGACAAAGCCCAGAACCTCACGGATTTTCCTGTTCGATAGGGGCGCTTCGAATTCGGCCATTTCCCGGGTGATGGGGGTGTTGGGGGCGTATTTGGCCAGAAACTCGCGGGTGGGAATATCGGCGGTGATGGTGTCGTTGGTGGCGTTGAAGACTTCAAAGCCCAGGCCATCCTTTGCGATGCAGAGATCGACGATCTGGCCGAGATCGCGGGCGTCGATATAGCTCCAGGCGTTGCGTTTGCGCGAGGGCGGATTGGCGAGGAAATCGGCGAATTTGGGATATTCGTGCGGCTCGATGACGTTGCCGATCCTCAATGCGTAGATGTCGATGCCAAACCGCATGGCGAAGGCGCGGGCGGTCTTTTCGTTGACCACCTTGGAGAGACCGTAGGAATCCATTGGATCGACGTCGTAATCTTCCTCGAGCGGGAAGCAGCGATAGTCCTTGTCGCCTTCGGCAAAGCAGACGCCATAGGTGGTTTCGGACGAGGCGATGACGATCTTTTTGATCCCGAGTTTGGCGGCCGCCTCGACGACGTTGTAGGTCGCGACGGTATTGGCGGCGAAGGTCTCGTTGTCGGGCTTGAGGAGAATGCGCGGGATGGCGGCGAAATGGACGACGGCGTCGATCGGCGCGGGGCCCCTGCCCGTTTCCAGCCCCTCGAAGCCAAAATGCATCGAGAGGGCGTTGAACACCTGGCCCGAGTCGGTCAGATCGGCGGCGATTGTGTTGACGCCGGGATGGTCGAGGGGCGCCAGATCGAGGTTGAGAATTTCGTGGCCCTTATCGAGCAGATAGGGCACCACATGCCGCCCCGCCTTGCCGCTGCCGCCGGTGAAAACGATCCGTGCCATCGGGCAGACCTCCTCGTGTTTGCTGTCCTTACGCACCGATAACGCAGACAGGGGCAAAACGATAGGCGTGCCGAGGCGGTCGACGGCTATGAGCCTCGACAGATGAGATGGGCGATGCACGGCGAAGCAGGCTTCATCCGAGTTTGGTAGTTTGAGCGAAGCCAGCTTCGCCGTGCATATCCGGGATTTTTGGCTTACTCGACCTTCAGAAGGCTGGGGTCAATCCCCGCCGGGTTTCCCCGGTAAGCCGTCGTATGGGGGCGACGACCGGCACTTGTGACGTTTAGGCCTTCCCTGCAGCGACCCACAAGGAACCCGAACCAAACCCGCCCAAACGTTCGTTGCGCTTGCGTCCATATGCGCGGGTTCGTTCGGGGAGTATGGAGGCGGTTTGGGGTGCGGGGATAAGTATTTTCGGATGAGGGCTGCGCTGAGGCACGGAGCCACCGTTGGCCGCGATGCGCCCTGCCCTTAAATACGCTTGAGGGTTTCGGGGTCGGGCTCGCCGGAAAAGAATGTTTCCAACGCCTGCTGAAATTCGGGCTGGTCCGGGGCCGCTTTGGCAAACAGGGTCATCGACGAGCGGAATTTGAGATCGTCCGGGTGCCCGAAGATGGCATTGGCGGTCTTGTCGGCATGGGCGAGGACGGCGCGCGTGCACGCGAGAAGCCGGGGGCCGAGGGTGTCGTGGGCGAGATAGGCGCGAGCCGTATCAAGCGAGGCGAGCGGATGATTCTTGGCCAGCACTAAGTTTGGCAAACTTTTGTGCGTAAGATAGATTGTCTTGGCTAGGTCAAGTTTAAAACGCCAGTGGGACTGAGAAACAATAAACTGATACTCAGTCCCCGCAGCTATTTGCGCCAATGGCCTATGACCCATTCCCAAGCTCTTCGATTATAATCGTAACGCCAATGTGCCCTAACCCATTCTTTAGCGCCCAAGGGCCTGATTGTGCGGATATTTTGAATGCGATCTATGGGTTTGGGCGGCCTTGGAGGGCGCGCCAAATATCTCCGCATTTATTTTCCTCCAAGTTTCGACGAAAACCGGCTCAATTTATCAGCGGGTCCTTCAACCTGAAGTCCTCGCGAAGTGCGGACAACTTTAACACCTGAAAGTGCCGCCGCCCGTCTAACGGAAGCTTCATAGCTGCTTTCTATATCTCGCACTATCGCTTGGCTCAGGGATCGGCCAGAAGCGAATGTGCGGCCCTTATACTTTATTCCCATCATATGCTCCTTAGCCCTTTGGCGGAAATGGATCATTTCCGAAGCTGCTACTGTCACGAATTTGACCGTTAGGCCTATGGATCACCACCTCAGCGCCGGTTCGGATTGCCTGCTTTCGCGCCTGAGCGTAAGCAGCCGTCTGAGTTGGGTGTAGGGATCCTGCGCGCGAGGCACCACCCGATTTGGTCTGCCACCCCTTGGTAGGATGTGGCGCTACATGGATCGTCTTCCTGACCATGAGCTGTTCCTTTTTTGAGTATTGAACGACATGGGGAGGATGCCACCGAGTCGGCCTATTCGTCAATATTACAAACGCGTTTTTTGCAAACACCCCTGAACCAAACATATGTGTTTGCGACATTGACATGGGCGCAAATTACGTTAGAATCCGAGCGCGCGAGGCGATTGCTGCTAATATCTGGAGTAAAAAATGCTGGATGACACGAACATTATTGTCGGTAAAAATATTCGTGAAGCTCGCACTAATATTCTTGAAATAAGTCAAGACGAATTAGCACGCAGGGTCGGCCTATCTAGGCCATCGGTAGCTAATATTGAAAGCGGTCGCCAGCAAGTTACCGTACACCAACTAATGATATTTTCAAATGCATTGGGAATTCCGGCTTATCGCCTTTTACCTAATACTCCCGAAAAAAACGAGGACCTAGCTGAAGATGCTTACCAAGTCGAACCGGGCCTACAAAAGTGGCTCGCCGGCCTTTAGCGCACATGTATACTAGCCGACTGCGTCTTTCGGCGTCGAGAATTAAAGAAATCCGCCGTATAGCGTCGAGGATTATTGCACAATGCAAAATCGACGCACCGCCTATACCGATTGAATTAGTCGCTCGCTCCCTTGGCGCTGACGTGCGGTATGGACCGTACGAGGATGGCGACCTCGCAGGCATGTTGGTGCGAAAGGGCGATCGTTCTCTTATTGGAGTAAATTCATCGCATCATCAGCACCGGCAACGTTTTACTATAGCTCACGAATGCGGGCATTTGCTGCTTCATTCAGACGGCGTGTTTATTGATCGTCATTTTGAAGTTTTCAAAAGAGACGCAACGTCGTCCGAAGGTAAAAACGTTGAAGAAATCGAGGCTAACCAGTGCGCGGCCGATTTGCTAATGCCTGCTAAAATGCTAATAGCGGACATACGTGGTCGTCCAATAGATTTAGAGGATGACACACAGGTCAGTGAACTAGCAAAACGCTATCGTGTTAGCATGCTCGCTATGTCTTATCGGCTGGCTAATGTACTTATGTAACCTAATGCGCCTCTTCCCAATTCTGCGCGGCCTTCGCATCCACCTGTAGCGGCACGCTCAGCCGCAAGGCCGGTTCCGCTGCGCCTTCCATCACGCGTTTAATCAGCGGGATCGCCTGGTCGGCTTTGTCGGCGGGGGACTCAAAAATCAGTTCGTCGTGGACCTGCAAGAGCATGTCAGCGGGCACGTTCTCATCGCTCAGGACGCGTTCCATGCGGATCATGGCGCGGCGGATGATGTCGGCGGCCGAGCCCTGGATGGGGGCGTTGATCGAGGCGCGTTCAATGAAGGCGCGCTCGGAGGGGTTTTTGGTGTTGACGTTATCGAACGGGATCTTGCGGCCGAAAATCGTCGAGACGTAGCCTTGCGCTTTCACGATCCGGCGCTGTTCGGCCATGTAATCCTGAATGCCGGGGAAGCGGGCGAAATAGGTCTTTATGTAATCCCCCGCTTCGCCGCGCGAAATGCCGAGCTGGTTGGCAAGGCCAAAGGCGGAAATGCCATAGATGATGCCGAAATTGATGGCCTTGGCGCGGCGGCGCACCATGGGGTCCATGCCTTCGATGGGCACGTTGAACATTTCGGACGCCGTCATGGCGTGAATGTCCTGCCCCTCCTCGAAGGCGTCCTTGAGGGCATCGATATCGGCGATGTGGGCGAGAACGCGCAGCTCGATCTGGGAGTAGTCGGCGGAAATCAGCACATTGCCGGGCGCGGCGACGAACGCCGTGCGGATCTTGCGGCCATCCTCGGTGCGGATGGGGATGTTTTGCAGGTTCGGTTCGTTGGACGACAGACGTCCCGTGGCGACCGAAGCCTGATTGTATGAGGTGTGGACGCGGCCGGTGCGGGCGTTGATATAGCCCGGCAGGGCGTCGGTGTAGGTGGATTTGAGTTTCGAGACGCCGCGCCAGTCGAGGAGCGTTTTGGCGAGCGGCACGCCCTGCAGGGCCAGATCGTCGAGCACCGAGGCGCCCGTGGCCCAGGCCCCGGTCTTGGTCTTGGTGCCGCCTTCGAGCCCCATCTTGCCAAAGAGGATATCGCCCAATTGCTTGGGGGAGCCGAGGTTGAATTTTTCGCCGGCCAGCTCGTAGGCGGTTGCCTCCAGCGCTGCGGCGCGCTGGGCGAATTCGCCCGAGAGGCGCGAGAGGATCTGACGATCGACCGAAACGCCGCGCGCTTCCATGCGGGCAAGGACGGGAGTGAGCGGGCGGTCGAGGGTTTCGTAAACCGTTGTGACGCCGGCGGCGACAAGGCGGGGCTTTAGAATCGTCCAGAGGCGCAGGGTGACGTCGGCATCTTCGGCGGCGTATCTGGCGGCGGCTTCGATCTCGATCTTGTCGAAGGTCAGCTGGTTTTTGCCGGTGCCGGCGAGGTCGGTGAACTTGATGCAGGTGTGGGACAGGTATTTGTCGGCCAGCGCGTCCATGCCGTTGTTGCGCGCACCATCGAGGGCGTAGCTCATCAGCAATGTGTCGTCGATGGGAGCCATTGTGATGGCGTAGCGGGCGAGGATGCCCATGTCGTATTTGACGTTCTGGCCGATTTTCAGGATCGCAGGGTCCTGGAGGACCGGGCGCAGCATGTCGAGCGCCTGGCGCATGTCCATCTGGCCCTCGGCCTTGCCGCCGCCGAACATGTCGTCATTGCCGGTGGTGTGGCCGAGGGGGATGTAGCAGGCCTTGCCGGGGCGGGTCGCAAGGCAGATGCCGACCAGATCGGCGGCCTGATTGTCGAGCCCGGTGGTTTCGGTGTCGATGGCCACATGGCCGGTGGCGACGATGTCCTCGATCCATACGGCGAGCGCTGCGGCGTCGCGGACGATCTCGTAGTCATCGTGCTTGCAGGGGATGGCGCGGATTTTTTCCAGGACCGCTTCGGCGTGGGCGTCGGGGCCGGACAGGCCCGAGGCGGGCGCGGGGCCTTCGGAGACATCGATGGCGCCGGGGATCGAGGCACCCTTGGCGGCAAGCTCGGCATCGGCCTCGAAATCATCGGGGTCGACCTCGAGCAGGCCGGCAATGCGGCGGGTGATCGAGGTGAACTCCATGGCCTTGAGGAAGGGGATCAGGAGCTTGGCTTCGAGCGGCTGGCGGACCAGGGCATCGAGATCGAGTTCCACGGGCGTGTTGCAATCGAGCTGGACGAGCTTTCGCGAGATGCGGGCCAGTTCGGCGTTTTCGATGATCGATTCGCGGCGCTTGTTCTGCTTGATCTCGGAGGCGCGGGCGAGGAGGGTTTCGAGATCGCCATATTCGTTGATCAGCAGCGCAGCGGTCTTGATGCCGATGCCGGGGATGCCGGGGACGTTGTCGACCGGATCGCCGCACAGGGCCTGGACCTCGACCACCTTGTCCGGGGTGACGCCGAATTTGGCGACGACCTCGTCGGGGCCGATCCAGCGCAGGGGCGGCTGGCCGGGGCGGGCGATGGTGTCGAGCATCGAGACCTTGTCGTCGACGAGCTGCATCAAATCCTTGTCGGACGAGACGATAGTGACCTTGCCGCCGGCGTCACGCATGCGGCAGGCATAGGTGGCGATGATGTCGTCGGCCTCGAACCCCTCCTGTTCGATTGAGGGGAGGTTGAAGGCGCGGGTGGCGGACCGGGTCAGCGGGAATTGGGGAACCAGATCCTCGGGCGCCTCGGGGCGGTGCGCCTTGTACTGGTCGTAGAGTTCGTTGCGGAAGCTCGAACCCGAATAATCGAAGATGACGGCGAAATGGGTGGGCTCGTCCTCGCCCTTCAAATCCTCGGTGAGCTTATAGAGCATGTTGCAAAAGCCCGAGACCGCGCCGACCGGCAGCCCGTCGGACTTGCGCGTCAGAGGCGGCAGCGCGTGATAGGCGCGGAAGATGAAGGACGAGCCGTCGACGAGGACGAGATGCATATGGGGCTCCCCGGGGCGAGCCTTGGACGCGCCCTTACGATTCTGGTTTGGCGGACTTTCGCGCGATTGGGCGCGCCGGGCAAGGTTTTACGCGCGGCCTTCGGGCGAGCGCACGCCCATGAGCAGGGCCCAATAGGTGCCGTAGGTATTGTAGGTCGTCGATCGCCCGCGGCGCAGGGCAATGCCGAACTGCACGTAGTCGGGATTGACCATGGTCTTGTTGTGCGAGGGCGATTTCAGCCAGCCGGCGATGACCGTATCGAGATTGGGGGGGCCACCAGCGAGATTTTCGCCGGCCCCACCGCCAAAGCCGGAGCGGCGAAGGCGGATGACCAGCGTCTGTTCGGGATCGGCTGTATGGGATACGCGGGTGGTCTCTGCCATGATCTGGGCCTGCTCGTCGGCGGCACGCTGCAGGGCTGCGTTGTGGCTGAGCAGCGGCAAGCGGCGCTCGGCGCGCATGGCGTTGAGCTTTTCAGTGGCCTCGGCAATGGTGATGGACGAGACGGGCGCCGTGCGCTCGGTACTCATGATGACGGCACCTCCAGCACAGGCAGTCAGTGCGATGGACGTGGCGCCAAGAGCGGAGAGGGTGAGGAATCGGCGGCGGGTGATTTCGATCATGGGCGCAACTTTAGCTGAACCGACCCGGTTTGGAAGCCGGTAAAGTGGGACTTGCGCGCAGGGGCCAATATCCCTATAACGCGCCGATCTCCGGTTGGCCCATTGGGCCGGCCGGCGAGGACTATTGTTCGGACCGCCCGGCCAAAAGGCATGCCGAGGCTGTTCATGAAAGCGGGACATCTCTTTACGAGGTGACTGCAAGAAGACCAAAAAGGAACCGCAAAATGCCCAAGATGAAGACCAAGTCTGGCGCCAAGAAGCGCTTCAAGGTGACGGCAACCGGCAAGGTTATGGCCGGCCCGGCTGGCAAGCGCCACCGCCTGATCAGCCACAACGCAAAGTACATCCGCTCCAATCGCGGCACCTCGGCGCTCTCCGAGCCCGATGCTCGCATTGTCAAGAAGTACATGCCGTACGACCGCTGAGCGGCCGCTTTTTTGTCGAACGCCAGATTTGAGGAATTGAGAATATGTCACGCGTAAAAAGAGGCGTTACCGCCCACGCCCGTCACAAGAAGGTCATCAAGGCAGCGAAGGGCTATTATGGCCGCCGCGCCACGACCTACCGCGCCGCCGTACAGGCCGTCGAAAAGGCCGGTCAGTACGCTTACCGCGATCGCAAGACCAAGAAGCGCAATTTCCGCGCGCTCTGGATCCAGCGCATCAACGCCGCCGTGCGCATCCACGGCCTGACCTATGGCCGATTTATCGACGGCCTCAGCAAGGCTGAGGTTGCTGTGGATCGCAAGGTCCTGGCCGATCTGGCCGTCCACGAACCCGCAGCTTTCGAAGCGCTGGTCGTCAAGGCCAAGGACGCACTCGCCTATCTGGGCGACGTCGAAGCGACCACACACGAGCGCATCACCGCCTAATCAGGTGTCATTGCTCGTTTAGCCTTCTTTGAGGTCGCCCTGTCGAACCAAAAAAGTGGTATCCACTTTTTTTGACAGGGCTCCTGCTGAGGCCGAAAAATCAAAGCCTTGCGCTGCCCCTTTTGGGGTGGCGCGGGGCTTTTTCGTTTGCTACCGCTTCGCCCGCCTGAAAGTTTTCCGCCGATGTTAGAGAAATCCATGTCCAACGAGATCGCCGACCTCTCCCAATCGATCCATGCCGGCATTGCCGATGCGTCCGATGAAGCCGCGCTGGAAGCCCTGCGTGTGGCAACCCTGGGCAAAAAGGGATCGATTTCCGCGCTTTTGGCGACGCTCGGCAAAATGAGCCCGGAAGACCGCCAGGTCAAAGGACCGGCCATCAATGGGCTCAAGTCCGAGGTAATGGCGGCGATCGAGGCCAAGCGCACCGCGCTCGCCGCAGCGGCGCTGGACACGCGCCTTAAGAGCGAAAAGCTCGATGTGACCCTGCCCTTGCGCCCGGCGCCCACCGCTGTGGGCCGCGTTCATCCTATCAGCCAGACGATCGATGAGATCACTGCGATCTTTTCCGATATGGGGTTTGCGATTGCCGAAGGGCCGGATGTCG
The DNA here is from genome assembly GCF_900100665.1 of Pelagibacterium luteolum. GTDB lineage: Bacteria > Pseudomonadota > Alphaproteobacteria > Rhizobiales > Devosiaceae > Pelagibacterium > Pelagibacterium luteolum. The sequence goes on along the minus strand of NZ_FNCS01000004.1, from coordinate 76,713 downwards.
AGACCGACTATTATAACTTCACGGCGCTGAACTTTCCCGAGGGGCATCCGGCGCGGGAAATGCACGACACGTTCTTTTTCGAGCCGGACGCCGAGGGCAACCGCAAGCTTTTGCGCACGCACACCTCGCCCGTTCAGGTGCGGACGATGGAGACGACCGAACCGCCGATCCGTATCGTCATTCCCGGTCGCACCTATCGCAATGACTCGGACCAGACCCATACCCCTATGTTTCATCAGGTCGAGGGGCTTGTGATCGACAAGCAGAGCCATATCGGCCAGCTCCGTTGGGTGCTCGAAGAGTTTTTGAAAGCGTTCTTCGAGGTCGAGAGCGTCACGACACGGTTTCGTCCGAGCTTTTTCCCCTTCACCGAACCCTCGATGGAGGTGGACGTGCAGTGCGACCGCTCGGGCAATGAGGTCAAGATCGGCGAAGGCAATGACTGGCTAGAGATTTTGGGCTGCGGCATGGTGCATCCCAACGTGATCCGGCATGCGGGGCTGGACCCCGACGTCTATCAGGGCTTTGCCTGGGGCATGGGGATCGACCGGCTGGCGATGCTGAAATATGGCATGGCTGATTTGCGGGCGTTTTTCGATGCCGACAAGCGCTGGATCGACCACTACGGGTTCAGGCCGCTGGATTTGCCGACGCTGTTTGGCGGGCTGAGCAGCTGATGGTCTTGCCGGCGCGCTATGCGGATGCGGTTCAGTTCAGCTTTGGAGACAGCCCCCGGCTGGCCGACGAATTGCTGGGCCTCGTGCTTGCGGGCAAAAAGACAGCGACCTGCGGCGCGTTGCGCGATCACGAGGCCGGCGAGCCCATGCCCGAAATCGGGCGCCGCGATGTGGTTCTCGACGGACAGGGCCGACCGGCCTGCGTTATCGAGACCACCGGCGTAGAGATTGTCGCCTTTGACTCAGTGACCGTCGGGTTCGCCGAGGCCGAAGGGGAAGGTCCCTATGCGGCATGGCGCGATGGGCATATCGAATATTTCCAGCGCAATGGCGGCTGGGACGGAGAAATGAAACTGGTGTGCGAGCGGTTTGCGCTCGTTGAAGTTCTCGATAGGGACTGAAGATGAAATTCACGATTTCCTGGCTCAAGGACCACCTTGAGACGACAGCCAGCAACGACAAAATCATCGAGACGCTGACCATGGTTGGGCTCGAGGTCGAAGAGGTGACCGATACGGGCGCGGCGCTCAAAAATTTCGTCACCGCGCATGTGGTTTCGGCCGAACAACACCCCAATGCCGACAAGCTGCGCGTGTGCAAGGTGGATGCCGGCACCGGGGAATTGATCGACGTGGTCTGTGGCGCGCCCAATGCGCGGACGGGACTGAAATCGGTATTTGCGTTCGCCGGGACCTATATTCCGGGCAAGGACATCACGATCGGCAAGGGCAATATCCGCGGACAGGTGTCGAACGGCATGCTGTGCTCCAATGCCGAGCTTGAGCTGTCCGACGACCATGACGGGATCATCGAATTGCCCGAGGACGCGCCGATCGGGGTGCCCTACCCCGATTATGCGGGCCTTGATGAGGTGGTGATCGATGTGGGGCTCACGCCCAATCGCGGCGATTGCGCCGGGGTGCGCGGCATTGCGCGCGATCTGGCGGCGGCCGGGCTCGGGAAGCTCAAGGACGATGGTATTGTGCCAGTTCCCGCTGTTGCGGGCCCCTCGCCCATTTCCGTCTTTGTCGACGGCGAGATCTGCAAGATGTTTGCCGGGCGACTGGTCAAGAACGTCAAGAACGGTCCCTCGCCGCAATGGCTGCAGGACCGGCTGCGCGCGGTGGGATTGCGCCCGATCAACGCACTTGTCGACATCACCAATTTTGTTTCGCTCGACCGTGCGCGCCCGCTGCATGTTTTCGACGCCGATAAGCTCGAGGGCAATGTCGGGGCGCGGCTGGGCCGTGCGGGCGAAAGCTTTGTGGCGCTCGACGGCAAGACCTATCAGGTCGACGAGACGATGTGCGTTATCGCGGACGATGCCAAGGTGCTTGGACTTGCCGGGGTGATGGGCGGCGAGGACACCGGTTCGACCGAGACGACAACCAATGTGTTCATCGAATGCGCGTGGTTCGAACCGACGGCGATTGCCGCTGCGGGCCGCAAGACAGGCATCAATTCCGATGCCCGCTATCGGTTCGAGCGCACTGTCGATCCGGAAAGCGTCATGCCGGGCATCGAGCTGGCGACGCGGCTCGTGATGGAGTTGTGCGGCGGCGAGCCTGCCGAGGTGACGGTCGCGGGCAAGGTCGAGGCGCCGGGAACGGTTGTCGATTTTCCACTGAGCGAGATCGAGCGGCTGACGGGGCTCAAGGTCGAAGCCAGCGAAGTCGAGGCGATCCTGGGGCGGCTGGGCTTTAAAGTTTCCGGCAGTGGAGAGACGCGTCAGGTTGTCGTGCCCTCCTGGCGCCCCGATGTCACCATGAAGGCCGATCTGGTCGAAGAGGTAATGCGGATCATTGGCGTCGATAATGTGCCCGTTACCCCGCTGCCTCGGCTCTCGGGTGTGGCGCCGAAAATGCTGACCACGATCCAGAACCGGCGCCGCATTACGCGGCGGGCGCTCGCGGCGCGCGGCATGGACGAGGCTGTGACATGGTCGTTCATTTCCACCGAACTCGCCGAGATTTTTGGCGGCGGCAAGCCCGAATTGCGGCTGGCCAATGCCATTGCGTCCGATATGACCGATATGCGGCCCTCGCTATTGCCGGGGCTTCTGGCCGGGGCGGCGCGGAACGCCAATCGCGGGCTGAACGACGTTGCGCTGTTTGAAGTGGGTCAGGTGTTTTTCTCCGATGCGCCCGAGGGCCAGCGGACGCATGCGACGGGAATTCGCACGGGCACGGCCGGGCTGGCCGGTGCCGGGCGGCATTGGCAGGGCAAGGCCGAAAAGGTCGGTGTTTACGACGCCAAGGCCGATCTCGCGGCCGCACTCGATGCCTTGGGCGTCGATATCGACAAGGTGCAGGTGGTGTCCGAGCCGGCCGACTGGAGCCATCCGGGGCGAGGCGGGCGCGTGCAGCTTGGGCCTAAGGTGATCCTTGGGTGGTTCGGCGAATTGCACCCGGCGCTGGTCGACAAATTCGATCTCGATGGGCCGGTGGCGGCGTTCGAGATCGATCTCGATGCGCTGCCCGAGCCGCGCAAGAAGGCAACCCGCGCCAAGCCGGCGATCGGGCTTTCGCCCTTCCAGCCGGTCAAGCGCGATTTTGCCTTCGTGCTCGATGCCGATGTGGAGGCAGCGGGGCTGTTGCGTGCCGCCAAGGGCGCCGACAAGGCGCTGGTGACCGATGTTTCGATCTTTGACGTCTTTGCCGGCGCCCATGTGGGCGAGGGGAAGAAATCGGTGGCGATCGAAGTGACGCTGCAGCCGAAGGACAAGACACTCACCGACGAGGAGATCGAGGCGGTGTCGGGCAAGATCGTTGCTGCGGTTGAGAAGGCCACGGGCGGGACGTTGCGGGGGTAGGCTCGCAAGTGAAGGTTTTCCGAGCTGGTGAAAGATCATCAGCTCGAAGCATACTGGATCCCGGCTCAAGGCCGGGATGACGGGGGGGCGTGGTGGCCTCTGGGTTACCTTAGCCAGCCGGTAGGGCGGGGGTGGAGGTCGAGGAGGCCGTCGTGGGTGGCGTTGTCGATGGCGGCAATTTCTTCGTCGGAGAAATCGAGATTGTGGATGACGCCGAGATTGTCCTTGAGCTGATCGAGAGTGCGCACGCCGATCAGGGCCGAAGTCATTTCCTTGCGGCGCAGGACCCAGGCGAGGGCGAGCTGGACCAGCGATTGCTCGCGCGATTCGGCGATGGGACGGAGCTTTTCGACGGCGTCGAGGACGCGGGGCTGGAGGTGGCTGTCGCGCAGTGAGCCCTTTTCGTCTTCGGCGCGCGTGTTGCTACGATTTCCAGCGCTGTATTTGCCTGAGAGCACGCCCTGGGTGAGCGGGGAAAAGGCGATGATGCCGATGCCCAGTTCGCCGCAGGCGTCGATGGTGCCGTCATCCTCGATCCAGCGATTGAGGACGGAATAGGAGGGCTGGTGGATGGTGAGCGGCACGCCCATGTCTTTCAGGATCGCGTGGGCCTGGCGGGTCTGGGCTTCGGGGTATGACGAAATGCCGACATAGAGCGCCTTGCCCCGATGGACGGCCTGCGCCAGGGCGCCCATGGTTTCTTCGAGCGGGGTTTCGGGGTCGTAACGGTGCGAATAGAAGATATCGACATAGTCGAGCCCCATGCGGCGGAGCGACTGGTCGAGGCTGGCGATGAGATATTTTTTCGACCCGAATTCGCCATAGGGGCCGGGCCACATGTTGTAGCCGGCTTTGGTGGAGACGATCAGCTCATCGCGATAGGGGCGAAAATCGCGGGCGAGGACCTGGCCGAACAGCTCTTCGGACGAACCCGGCGGGGGGCCGTAATTGTTGGCGAGGTCGAAATGGGTGATGCCGCGATCAAAGGCGTAGCCGAGGATCTCAAAGGCTGATGGGTAATCGCGATTGCCGCCGAAATTCTGCCACAGGCCGAGCGAGAGCGCGGGGAGTTTCAGCCCCGATTTGCCGGAGCGGCGGTATTGCATCGTGTCGTAGCGCGCATCGGCGGCGGCGTAGGTCATCGGGCTCTCCCTGAAATCGATTGCAGGCACGCTATCTGGTCACCAGACCTGCTGACAAGGCCGGTGCGAGAATGGTAAAGGGCGCGCCATGACACAGGCCATCAAGATTGTCGCGCTTTATAAATTTGTGGACCAGCCGGACTTTGAGACCCTCAAAACGCCGCTGGCCGAATTCTGCTGCGCGCGCGATATCAGGGGCACGCTGCTTTTGGCCCCCGAGGGGATCAACGGCACCCTGGCGGGCACGCCGGAGGCCATCGACGACCTTGTACGGTGGCTGGAGGACGGCAATCTGTTTGGCGGCCGGTTTCGGGGCGCGGAGGTGAAATATTCATTTGCCGATGCCCAGCCCTTTCATCGCATGAAGGTAAGGCTGAAATCGGAAATCGTGACGCTCAAGGCTCCCGAGGCCAATCCGGGCAAGCAGGTGGGCACCTATGTGGCGCCCGAGGACTGGAACGATCTGATCGCGCAGGACGATGTTGTCGTAATCGATACGCGCAATGATTACGAGGTGGCGTTGGGGACGTTCCAGCGCGCCAAGGACCCACACACCGAGACCTTTACCGAGTTCAAGGACTATGTTGCCTCCGAACTCGACCCTAAAAAGCACAAGAAGGTCGCCATGTTCTGCACCGGGGGGATCCGGTGCGAAAAGGCGTCGTCATACATGCTGGCGCAGGGATTCGAGGAGGTGTTTCACCTCAAGGGCGGCATCCTCAACTATCTTGAGAAGGTGCCGGAAGAGCAGAGCCTTTGGGAAGGCGAGTGCTTCGTTTTCGATGAGAGGGTGTCGGTGGGGCACGGGCTTAAAATCGGGGACGCCCAATTGTGCCGGGCGTGCCGGCAGCCCTTGACGGCTGAGGATCGGACCCGGGCGGAGTTTATCGAGGGCGTGCAGTGTCATCATTGCACGGGCGAGGAAAATGCTGCCAAGCGTCAGGCAGCCGCGGAGCGCCAAAAACAGATCGAACTGGCTGCAGCGCGCGGCGAGGCGCATCTGGGGCAGGATGTGAGCAAGGTTGCCGAGGAACGGCGGCTGGCCAACAAAGCGCGGCGCGAGGCAGATCGGAAACGGAACGCTGGGTGAATTAGGAAGGCCCCCTCACCCGGGCCTTCTCGCCTCAAGGGGAGAGGTTAGAGTCGCCCTGTCGATTAATACCCGCGCGGCGGGGCGGGGTCGTCGTTGAGCAGCAGGTACATGTTGACCTGATCGAGCCAGCGGCCGTGCTTGAAGCCCGATTGGGGCAGGACGCCGAGCATTTCGAAGCCATGCCGAGTGTGGAAGCGGATCGAGGCTTCGTTCTTGGCATCGATCACGGCGACCATCAGATGAAAGCCCTTGGCTTTGGCGTCGTCGATCAATGCCCGCATGAGCGCCTTGCCGACGCCCCTGCCCTGCGCCTCGTCGCGCAGATAGATCGAATGCTCGATGGTCTTGCGGTAGCCCGAGCGCGAGCGGTAGGTGCCGTAGCTGGCGTGCCCCAGGATGCGCCCATCCTCTTCGGCGACAAACACGGCAAAGCCATTGGCGTTGCGGTCGTCGAGCCACGCCTTGCGGTCGGCAAGGGTTTCCTCGGCTTCGCTCCAGATGGCGTCGAGCCGGCGGATGGCGTCGTTATGGATATCGAGAATCTGGGGCAGATCGGCTTCGGTGGCGGGGCGGATTTGCATGGTAAAGCGTCCGAATGAAGAAGCTCAGCGATAGCGCGACGCGCGATTTTAGACCAGACGCAAAATGGTCTGCCGCAGCAAATCGAGATCGGGGTCCCGTGACAGACGGTGATCGCCATCGGGAATAAGCGTGAAAGTGACCGGATCGGAAACGAGATGGCTCACGAGCTTTAGGGCATGAGCGGGGGGCACGTCGGTATCCTTGCCGCCCTGGAGGATGGCGACCGGACAATGAGTGCGGATCGGCGAGCCGAAGAGGAGGTGATTGTCGCCATCCTGGATCAACGTTCGCGTCAGCACATAGGGCTCGGGGGAATAATCAGATGGTTGTTCGACACGGCCTTTTTCCCAAAGGTCGAGCAGTTCGGCGTCCGAGAACGTGTCGCGCATCAAATCCTTGGTCATGTCGACGGCAGGCGCGATGAGCACAAGCGCCTTTACCCGGGAGACATGGCGTTCGCGCAGGGCCTTGTTGAGCAGCAGCGCAAGCCATCCGCCCATGGACGAGCCCACGACGATCTGCGGACCGGTGGTGGTTTCAAAGACGGCCAGCGCCTCTTCGAGCCAGCGTGAAATCGTGCCATCGAGAAATGCGCCGCCCGAGGCGCCGTGGCCAGAATAGTCGAAACGGGTAACCGCCAGACCCTGCTTGGCCCCCAGGGCATCGAGCGCCTGGGCCTTGGAGCCGACCATGTCGGACCGGAAGCCGCCGAGCCAGAAGAGACCGGGCGCAGCGCCGCTGCGCCGAAGGATGGCGATGTCGCGCGTGTCGCCGTGACCGCCGATCGGCAAAGTGCCTGATTCAGGCTGCATTGAATCTTTTGCTGTCGATACCATATGGACCGGTGTAGACAGGCCAGCCCATCGGGGCAAGTGTGCCTGTTGCAACGCTTTGTGACAGACAGGCACAAAGAGGGTGTCTCAGTCCCCTTGCCTGTTGACTTTAGGACCGTTTGCCAAGATTTTAGGCGCGCTGCGGTCCGCACCGCCAAGCATCCCAGGAATTACCGAAAGGAAATATTGCCATTCGTCGTCCGATGAGACCCGTGCAGCCCCAAAAAGATGGGCCGCGCTCCAACAACGATATCAACGTTCCCGAAATCCAGCTGATCAATGCCGAAGGCACCAATGTCGGCGTCGTGCGCACCAGCGAAGCGATTGCGATGGCTATGGATGCGGGCATGGACCTGGTTGAGATCTCGCCCAATTCGGCCCCGCCGGTGTGCAAGATACTCGATCTGGGCAAGTACAAGTACGCCGCCCAGAAAAAGGCCGCCGACGCGCGCAAGAAGCAGAAGGTGATCGAGGTCAAAGAGATCAAGCTCCGACCCAATATCGACACCCATGACTATGACGTGAAAATGCGCGCGCTGGAAAAGTTTATCGGCGAAGGCGACAAGGTCAAGGTCACGATGCGATTCCGCGGTCGCGAAATGGCGCATCAGGACATCGGTCTGGGCTTGCTCAACAAGGTCAAGGACCAGTTCGAGGAAGTTGCCAAGGTCGAGTCGTCTCCACGGTCAGAAGGCCGGCAGATGGTTATGGTGCTCGCTCCGCGCTGAGCCCTCGCCTCGACAAGCACATTCAAAGGTGGTCGCAAGGCCACCTTTTTTGTTATCCCCAGTCGCCATGCATACAGATGCAAAGAATTTCGGACTGCTGCCTCCAGTTCTGACGCTTTATTGAGCACCGGGCGGCGTTGATTGCGAAATCAGCGGAAACGTCAGCAAATAGGGGTGATTTTGAGTCTTCTTTAACTCCCGAAGCGCCTTAATCGCGGCTTGACGCAGATTTCGGTTCCGGGGGCCGCACACTCATGCTTTCCAAGCTCAGCGTAGCGCAACGCATCTATGCCGGCTTCGGCGCGATGATTTCACTGTTAGCTGCTATCGTCGCTTTCGCGTATTTCGGGGTGAGCGCGGTATCCAACACGTTTCTCGATTATCGATCTGCGGCGCGTCAGACGGTAGCGGTATCAGGGTTTGTCGAGTCGCTGTCCGCAGCCCGGCTCGCCGATCTCGACTATCGCTTGGAGACCTCGGCTGACAAAGCCGCGGCGCTTGGCGAGCGCATCGCATCTCTCCATATCGACGACCCCCAGACGATGGCGCTATTTTCCGGCGACCCGGAAAGCGAAGCGGCGCTCGCGAATTTCTCCCAGTCGGCAATGGCCTATGATGCGGCTTTCGCGACGCTCACCGAGCACCAGACCGCCATTGAGGCGTCGGTTGCCCAACTGCGGGCCGTGGGCGACACGCTGCGCGAAGACGCCAATGCCGCGCTGCGTGCAGTGAGCGGGAATTTCAACGCCACGGGCTCGGCGGGGTTCGGGGTGCAATCGACGATCCTGACGCAGTTTGAGGTCGAGCAGTTTCTGCTGACCAATGATCCGGCCCGCCTCGCGGCCGCAGCGGAACAGGCCGAAATTGCCAAAACCAATCTTCAGGTGCTGCACGATGCGGTGATTTCCAATTCGCAGAAAGCAACGGCGAACCGGATGATCGCGGGCATTGATGCCTATATGGGCCACGCCAACACTGCCGCCGAGGCGCTTTTTGCGCGTAATGCTGTCATGACCGAGCAGCTCGACGTGCTCGGCCCGCAGATGCAGGAGGGGTTCGGTGCGATGCTGGCTGCCCTGCAGGCCCGGCAGGATGCGCTGGGGCCGAGCGGTGCCGCCATGGCCCAGACCACCCAGACGGTGGTTCTGGCGGCGGGGATCGGTGCTCTTGTCGTGGGCATGCTTTTGGCGACCATCATTGGACGGGGACTTTCGAGCACCATTCGGCAGGTTGCTGGTCGCATGCGCCAATTGGCCGATGGCGACCTCGACCTCGAACTTGACGACAAGCAGCGCCACGAAGTGGGCCAGATGATCGATGCCCTTGCCGTCTTCCGCGACAATGGACGCGCCATGCGCGACATGGACGCCGAAAAACAGGCCGTTGCTGCACGCGACGCTGAAGAGCACCGGATCCGTGGTCAGCTTCAGGGCGAGATCCAGAGTGTGGTGTCGGCGGCGGTGGCTGGTGATTTCTCGGTGCGGATCGAAAGCCGCTATGAGGATCCTGAACTCAGCAATTTCGCGCTCAGCGTCAATACGCTGATGGAAACGGTCGATCGCGGATTGTCGGAAACCGGCGACGTCTTGGCGGCGATGGCTGACGCCGATCTGTCCCAGCGCGTCAACGGAGCCTATGAGGGCGCGTTCGCGCGGCTCAAGGACGATACCAACGCAATGGCGGATACGTTTGCCGAGATCGTCGGGCGGCTCAAGGAAACCTCCAAGGCCCTAAAGCTGGCGACAGGGGAAATCCTATCGGGATCCAACGACCTTTCGGAGCGCACGACGCGGCAGGCGGCGACAATTGAAGAGACATCGGCCTCGATGGAGCAATTGGCGGCGACGGTGACCGACAACGCGCAAAAGGCGCTTGATGCGTTGGAAAAGACCCAATCCGCAGCGACGCTTGCCGACAAGGGCGGCGAAGTGATGGGCAAGGCCAATGCGGCCATGGAGCGCATCACCACTTCTTCGGGCAAGGTCTCCGACATCATCAAGATGATCGACGACATCGCTTTCCAGACCAATCTTCTGGCGCTCAACGCCTCGGTGGAAGCGGCCCGGGCCGGCGAAGCGGGCAAAGGGTTTGCCGTGGTGGCCGTCGAGGTACGCCGGCTGGCGCAGTCTGCGGCGCAGGCATCGTCGGAGGTGAAGGTGCTGATCGAACAGTCGGCCAGCGAGGTCGATGGTGGATCACGGCTGGTCGCGCAGGCGGCAGAAACGCTCAAGGATATCCGGGCGGCCGTGAGCGAGAACGCGCAGTTGATGCAGGGGATTTCGACCGCGAGCCGCGATCAGGCCTCGGCGATTTCGGAAGTCTCCTCTGCCGTGCGGCAGCTCGACGAGATGACCCAGCACAACGCGGCTCTGGTTGAAGAGACCAACGCTTCGATCGAACAGACGGAAACCCAGGTGATCGAACTCGACACTGTCGTCGCGCGGTTCACGCTCGATGCGGTCGATGCAGAAGTCGCTGAATGGGAAGAGGATGTGGAGCGCGACGCGGCGCCACGTCGTGTACTGGGTGCCAATGGCAATGCAGCGGTTGCGGCGGACTGGTCGGAATTCTAAGTCCCACGCTCTTTAGCAAAAAGGCCCCGCCGGTGACGACGGGGCCTTTTTTAGTTAGGTGCGGGGCTTTTAGACCCGGCGATCGCGGCGGGCAAAGAACGGTACCGCTGTCTGCTTGTCGCGGTGATTGCCACCCATGGTCGCGGCAAACCAGGCGCCGGCGGCGCTGATGGCCAGCGAAGCGGCGGTTAGGAAGGCCACGAGGATGGTCACATCGGCAGCCTGTTCTGCAGCAGCAGCGACATCGTCCTGAACGGCCTGAGCCTGAGCGATCACGTCATTGACGCGAGCTTCGACCTCATCAGGCGAGAGGCCAGTGCGGGCTGCCGTCAGATCGACAAGGTACTGGCGGTCGGCATCGGAGATGCCGTCACCCGTAACGCCCGAGACAATGATGCGGCTGACTTCGCCGCGCGCAGCTTCGGGGTCGGTGCCGGTGGTGTCGCCGCGGAACAGCAGGTCGACTGTACCAGCGAAGGGATCGGCTTCCGCAGTCTGTTCGGCGACAGCGCTCGTTGCGCCACCGACGGCGTTACCCACGCCCTGTGCGATGCTGGAGAGGCCACCAAAAGCCAATGCGCCCGAGATGACGACAGCCGTTGCCCAGACCAGAAGGCCGTGGAAACCGTCGCGGATATCGGATTCATGTTCGGTCGCATCAAAGTTGCGGCGACGCATGCGGCCAGTAAGGTAGCCGCCGACCATCATCGCGGAAACCTGGACCCAAACGACCCAGATGGCCATTGCGATCGCTACCCATACGAGCGACACGCCATCGCGGCCGAAGGGATCGGTCAGCGTCAGGCCGATGGCCGATCCGAAGGTCAGCATGACCAGCGAGATTGCCGCGGCGGTGACTGCGCCGCCGATAATGGCGGGCCAATCGACGTAAGAGGAAGTATCAGCCGGTTTCGCTTGTGTCGCGACGACCGTTTCAGCAGGTGTAAGCGCCATCGGCGTTTCTCCCGTTTGTGTTTAATAGGGGTCCGGGATCAGGAAAGGCCGATGAAGGACAGAATGGCCATGACGACGACGACGAGGCCGACAAGGTAAATGATCGAGTTCATTTCAGTCTCCGTTGAGTAAATGCACGCGGTCCGAAGACCGCAAGTTTTTGGAAATGATGATTTAAAGAATACGGCTCGTGCTTCGCTCTTCTAGAGAACGAAGATCAGGAGCAGGATGATCAGGGGTATGGGGATACCGATCAACCAAAGCAAAATACCAGCAAACATCGCGTCTTGTTCCTTTACGCATGAACCTGTCGGTTTTCGTAAGGGGATAAGAGTCAGCGGCGGCGCTTGGTTCCAATCGGGGCTGAATTGTGGCTTAGGACAGACCGGTGGCCATCGCCACCGGTCGTTTTAGTAGTCCTGCTCGTAAAATACGCCGACCGATGTGTTGCCATCGGCGCCCGCGGCACCCCGGGCGCGCAGTTCATCGGTGATGTCGAGATCGATGGTGACGCGGCTGTTGCCCCCTGCCCCCGCTTCGACGCCGAGGTAGATATTATCATCGATGTACGCGCCGGCGCGGACGGCAGCATTGCCCTCCTGGTCGGTGACGATATCGAGATCATCGAGACCGGCAGCTTCTCTCAGCGAGCCGAGAAGCGATCCGCCACCACTTCCGCCCCCAGCCAACTCGGCTGCAGCGGCAGCGAGCTGTGCGAGTTGAAGCGCGCTCAATTCGCCGACGCCGCGATTGAAGATGAGGCGCGATAGCACTTCATCCTGGGGCAGCATGGGATTGGACGAGAAGGTCACCTCCGGCGAGGAGGCGCGACCGGCGACAGTCACGATGACGGTGATGTCGTTGCCTTGAGTGGTCGCCACGAGATTGATGAAGGGATCGAGATCGCCAATCAGGGTTACGGACCCGGATTCAAAATCGATGCGCTGTCCGAGGATCGCCAGGCGCCCGCGGATCAGCTCGAAGCTGCCGACGGGCTGGATAACGGACACATTACCTGTGAGCCGGACGGCTCCACCAACTTCGGCATCGAGCCCGCGACCACGGATAAAGATCTGGTTGGGTGCTGAGATGGTGATGTCGAGGGCGATCGGGGTCATGGGGCGTGCGGCCTCGGTGGACGCGCGCTGGTCGATGCGGGCGCGTGCCAGCGTGGCGGCGACGGCGGGTGGCGGGCTCACATGATCGACATCGAGGGGACTGCCAGAGCCGCCAAAGGCATTGGGCACGGTAATGTCGGCACGCGCGATATCGATATTGCCGCTGACGCTACCGCCATTGGCCAAGGGCCCGGTGACGGCAAGATTGCCATTGAGGGTCGCGACAACGAGATAGCCGTCGGCATAACGCGCCTCATTGAGTGCGATGCGGATATCGGAGGTGAAATTCGCATCGAGCCCCACCGTACCGGAGGCGGAGATCGATCCGCCGGTGGCGAGATTGGCCGTCAGGGCATTGATCGTGACGCGATCGCCCGCAAGGCTTGCATTGCCTGTGATGCCGACGAGACGCAGGGCCAGGCCGGGATCGATGAACTCACCGCCCGCCACAGAGACCGTGCCGCCGAATTGCGGGTTGGCGAGACTGCCGGTCACCGAGGCATTGAGCGTTGCGGTGCCGGACAATTGTGCTCCGCGGTCGGCGATAAAGCGGTTAGCGAGCGAGAGGGGAGCCGAGCCATTGATCGTGATGTTGAGGCCCGAGCCTTCGAGCGGGATGGTGCCGCTTGCTGTGGCGTTAAGGCCACCAGAGCCCGACGCGCTGGCCTGGGACAGCGTTATGCGCTGGTCCGCAAAATTGCCCTGTGCGGACAATGTAAGAGGAGCGATGCCGAAATCGGTGATCGCGGCAGCGTTGATGCCGGAGCCTTGGATGGTAAAGCTGGCGCGCGGATCGGACGCCGCGCCGGAAATTTGAGCATTGCCCGAAAGTGTGCCGGCCAGACCGAGATCGGGAACGATGGTATTGGCGATATTGAGTGGCAGCGCAGTGATGGCCAGCGCGATATCGAGATTTTCCCCGGCACTGCCCGTGGCGCTGATGCGGCCCGAGCCGACCGCCAGTTCGATGCCCGAGAAAGAGACCGTGTCACTGGCGACGGTCAATTCTGCGGGTCGCGCCAGCGACGCCGATAGCGCCCCTTGGGCAAGGCGGAAGCTGTCGAGCGCAACACGGTAACCGTCATCTATAGGTTCGAGCAGACCTGCCACGTTGATGGCGGTGCCACCGGCCAGTGCTGCTTCGCCCGAGAACCGGGTCGTGGCTTGACTGGCGTTTGCATTGAGCGCGAGCGACTGAACTTCCGTGCCGGCTGCCGCGATATTGCGGCCAGTGATCGCGCCATTGATGACCGGAACGCCAAAGAGATCGGCAACGCTTGCCTCCGCATTGGCGGCACCGATAGTGATGTCGTTGACGCTGACGCCATCGAGCGCGGCAACAATCTGGGCTGACTGTGTCTCACCCTCGCGGGAGAGGACAACATCGGCGTTGATGGCGCCCGAGGCGTCGAGAAGCGCCAGGGCAGCGGCGGTTTCGATATTTGGGGCATCGAGAACGATGCGGCCCTCGAGCAAGCCATCGGCATAACGGGTGAGATTGCCTGTCAACTCGGCACCCGGGGCGTTGAAATTGATCCCGGCCAAACGCAGGCGTTCGGGGGTGTTGTCGATTTCGCTGGCGAGCGAAACGCGGAAGCCGTCCAAAAAGGCCGAACCTGTCAGATTGCCGATCAAGCCGGTTTCGCCGCTGGTGCCTCTAAAGCCAACATTGGCGTCGCGCAGTGTGCGGCCAGCCAGCGAGCCCTGAACGATATTGGCGTCAGCTGCGAGATTGATCACCCCTTCACTACCGGTGGCCGTGCCGGTCACATCGAGCTGCCCGGAGGCATCCTCGGCGATCAGTGCGAGGTCAGCAAGGCTGGCCTCAAAGGTGAAGTCGGCTTCCCCGGTGGCAAATGTGCCATCGGCAAGAAGCGTGACCTGGTCGTTGGCGATGGAAAAGTTTTCGGCCGTGAGACCGGTTTCGGTTCGCGCGACGCGGCCCGATAGCGACATGGTGCCCGCCAGAAGCTCGTCGGCCAGCGGGTCGTCGATGCCCAGATCGCTGGCCGTGCCATCGAGGGTCAGGTCAAATCCGCGAACCAGCGGGGAAAGCGAACCATTGGCCACAAGCATGATCGCACCGGACAGATCGCGGCCCGCGAGGCCGGAAAAGGGTGCAAGCGATTCTGTCGTCAGGGAGATGTCGCCGTTAAACACCGAGTCCTCGACGAGACCTGCCATTTCGAGCGAAAGCGCTTGGGCGACGAGACGCAATTGGGCGAGCGTTACCGGATCTCCAGCTTCCCAGAGGCCGGCGACACCGAAACCTATTGTCGATCCGAGGGCCTGTTCTATTTCTTCGGAGGTAGCGGTCACGCCCTCGATGGAGCCATCGCCATTGAAGGTGACGCGGCGGGTATCGGGGTCTTCAAGGTCGGCGGCGATGCCCGACGCGTTGAGGACGAAGCTTTGTGCTCCAAAGTCGGGCGTATCAAAGCCAAGAAGTTCAAATCGTCCGGTCCACTCTTCGCTGCCGCCTGTGCCGAAATCGACGTCAAATCGCGCCCGGTCGACGCGTGTCGAAGCACCGGGAACCGGAAGGATCACCGGCTGGCCAGATGACGAGGCAATCTCACCTGAAATATCAAGACGGCTCAGGAACCCATCAGCGGTCGTTGCGGCATTGGCAAGGAGCGACAGATCACCGCCGGTCAGCCGCAGATCGGAAATTTCGAACCCGCCGGCTTCGCGCACCAGCGCCTCCAGCGAGAGCGCGGTTTCGGGACCAAAAAAGTCGACATAGGCGGCAGGAAGGATTGTCGAAAGCGGGCCGCGCAGATCAGCAATGATGGAAAGACCTTCGGCACCCTGATCGAGTGTGCCCTGACCGGTCAGGATGCGATTGCCATCGGCATCGAAAGTGAGCGCGACGTCAAGGTCGTCGATCAGCCCCGAACCTTCGAGGCCAAGGGCGATTTCCGGGCGCCCCTGAATGTCGAGCAGGTTGGCAATGATACCGTTTTGAGGCTCGACAAGGGCGAGGCCGAGATCGATCTGGCGCGTGTCGTTAGCATATTGCAGGTCGAGATCGAGAGCGCCGCCGGGTCCATCAAGGCGTTCAATATCGAGCACGGCGTCGATGGTGCCGTCATCGAGGGTCATCGATCCCGCAATGGAAATCTCCGAGCCCAGACCGAACACCTGTTCGCCAAAGCGAACTTCGGGCACCGAGAGGCTCTGCAAGATAATCGCCACGGGGAAGTCGGGCACTGAAAATCCGCCAGCTTCTGGCGCGGGGCCCGATGGCTCCTCGGTGGTGACGGGATTGCGGATATAGGCGATGGAATCGGCCGACAGCGACTGGATTTCCAGTCGGCCGAACAACAGCGCACCCTGATTCCACTGCAGGGCAGCGTTCTCCACGATCAGCCAGATGCCTTCGGTGTCGGAAATGGTGATCTGATCGATCGAGGCGTTCGAGGACAACGCTCCATTGATGCCGCTCAGCCGGATCTGGCGATCGGGTGAGGAAATCTGGTTTTCGACGAACTGGACGAGACGACCGCGCTGCTCTTCTTCATTGAGCTGGGTGGCGCGCGCCAGCATGTCCATCAGGCTTTCGCCCTCACCTTCCTGGGCCGGCACGGCGGCGGCGAGAGAAAAGACAGCGAGGACGATAGCAAACAGGCGTCTCAAAACGATTGTCCTATACCGACGTAAAGCGCGTAGTCGGGATCGCCCGAGCGCGGGTTGATCGGGATGGCGGCATCGAGCCGAAGTGGCCCAAGCGCCGTGTAGTAGCGAATGCCAACGCCGGCGCCGAGGCGCAGCTCCTCAAGGCCCGGGAAGCGGTCTGCGGCGACATAGCCGCCGTCGACGAAAGCCACGGCGCCAAAGTCGTCGTTGAACCTTACCCGGCCCTCGACCGAGCCTTCGAGCAGATAGCGCCCGCCAGTGACGTTTCCAGCCCCGTCATCGACACCGATCGAGCGGAAGCCATAGCCGCGCACCGAACCACCGCCGCCAGCAAAGAACAGCAGGTTGGGCGGGATTTCCGAAAGCGAGGGGCCGAGCAGACCGCCGCCCTTGATGCGTGCGGCGAGAACGTAATTGCCGTCGGTGCCGAAATCGAAATAGGTGCGCGCTTCGAGCGTGGCGCGTCCGATGAAGTTTTCGTATTCGAGCTCGTAGAGCGGATCGACGGTGGCTTCGATGAAAAAGCCCTCGGTCGGGTCGAGCTGGGAATCGCGGTTATCGAAGGCGCCGCGACCATAAAGCCCGACCGTCGTAAAGGTCCGGTCGCCAAAGGTCTCGTCGTTTTCGAAATAGGAATGCTGGGCCTGAAATCCTATGCCGCCCGAAATCGTGTCGGTAAACAATTGTTCGATGCCGACCCGCGCACCGATCGCGGTCTGGGTGTAGAGCGGGAGGACCGAGCGGTCGGCGCTGATCGATGCGACGAGATCGGTGTCGGGGGTATAGATGCCGGGCTTGGTGAAGGTGCCACCAAAAGCGTAATCGAACTCTTCGGTTTCGAGCGGGAAGCCGATGCCGGCGACGCGTGCATCGAGGCGCAGGCGTTCGGCCTGGCCGAAGAGATTGCGGTGCAGCCAATAGCCCTCGACGCCGAGGCCGTCGATGGTGGCCAGCGTCGCGCCAACGCCGAAGCGGCGCAGCGCCTGTTCCTGAACGATGATCTGGTAAGGCAGCAGCCCATTGGCGGGCACTTGTTCTGCCGCCTGGATGCGCAGCGACCGGAAGACATCGAGCCGCGCGAGGCGCTGCTGGGCGAGTTCGAGATCGTCAGGATCGTATTCAGCGCCCGGAACAAGGCCGGTTTGCCGCACGACGAAGGCGGGGTCCATGTTCGTGGTGCCCTCGACCCCGATGGGGCCGATCATGGCATAGGCGCCCGGATCGACAGTGATCGCCACATCGATCGTCCGCGTGGGGTGATCCGCGACCACATCGCGCGAGGCGATTGCTGCTTTGGGATAGCCCAGCTGACGCCAGGATTCGACCAGGCGCTGTTCCGCCTGCGCAACGATTGTCGCGTGGGCGATTTCGCCGGTGGCAAAGCCAATATCTTCGGGGGCCTCGACTTCGTCTTGAGGCGGAACCGGACCCGGCGCGCGGTTGGCGACGTTGAGCGCGCCAAAGGTGAATTGCGGGCCCGAATTGACGGTGACGGCGATGGTCGCAGGTTCGGGGATGTTCGCGTCGGGAGGAATAGACGAGGCTTCCCGGCCGTTGATGAGGATGGAAATCGCCCCACCATAATAGCCCAGATTGTAGAGCGCCGCGGTCATTCTGGCGTAGTCGCTGCGGGCCTTGGCGAGGAGGCCCGGCACGCCCGATGACGGTTCTTCACGGTCACCCCAGAGATTGGACGCGCCGCGCAGCGCACCATCCACCTCGCCCTCGGCCCCGGTCTCGAATGTGATGTCATATGTGCGCGGATCGGCGATCACCGCTTCGATATCTTCCTCGGACTGTGAACCGAAGAACTGAATGCCGAAAAGCTCGAACCCGAGAGCGGGGCCCGTGAGAAGCGTTCCCGCAAGAAGAAACGCCAATGATATCTTATGCTTGGGAGTTTTCACGGTTGGTACGCTACCCACTTGATCCACGCCGTGGCCCGCCTCGCGCCCCCCAGCGCTACGAACCCTTCCAATTTGACCAAAAATCTAACACGGATTTTCTTAATGGACAGCGCGCGGGTCGAGATGGGTGCCAATTTTATGGCGAGGTGTCGCATAAGCGGCACAATCACCGCGCTGTCGGTCCGAGCGAATCCAAAAGTGCAAACGTGTTGGCGATCAAATCTACCGATGGCCGGAGATCGGCGACCAGTTCGGCTTGTTCGGATGCGGTTTCGGCCGTCGGCAGAAGTGGGGTGGCGCTGGGGACGAACGTCATCCCCGCTTCGGCCCTGAGCATGGCGGTCGATACGGTGCGCACAGGAAGCGGCTCTGCATAGGCAAGGGTTGTTGCCACGTCGAAATCGGGACGCTGGGGGATCGCTTGCGGCGCACGCGGTGTTGGTGTCTGGGCCTGTGCCGCGGCAATGGCGACGAGCGCGTCGCTGGCGGGGTCGTCTCCGAGCTCGACTTCGAGCCCCAAAGGACGCGCGGGCGGAAGAAAGCCCAGCGGGGCCGTCGCTACGGCGACCTGTTCGCTCGAAATCGACGCCGTCTGGATCGTGTCGACAACTTCAGCAACCGGCGGAGGCGCTTCGGCGACGACGACTGGAGCAGATGCCGTGGGTGGCGTGGGTGCCACGGGCGTTGCCGGCCCGGGCCTTAGGCCCGTCTCTTCCAGAAGCCCCGCGTCGCGGGCGTGGTAATAATAGCCTGCCGCGTAAAGCTGGACAGCGCGGTCGTGGCTGCCATTGGCTAAAAGCCAGGCGCCGCGCAGATATTTGACGGCATAGATGAGATTGGTTTCGGCGTTGAGCAGGTCCGAAGGCTGGCCGCGGAACCCCATGGTGCGGGCCGTGGCTGGCAGAATCTGCATCAGGCCATAATAGGGGCCGTTACGAGCGGATGGATTAAATGTGCTCTCGCGATTGATGACGCGACGGACGAGTTCGAGCGGCACGTCGTAATATTGTGCGTAGAACTGGGCCAGCACTTCGATTTGCGCGCGACTGTGGCTCTGCGCATTGGCAGGCGTAATCGCCAGCCCCAGAACAAGGGCGGCAAATAGCGCAATCAGCCGTTTTGCAAGCATGAGACCCGATAGAAAAATTGACCCTAGCTGCGCCCCTTAGCACAGCGAGCCCAATAATGGGAGTGCATGTGGCAAATTCGGGGCCAGAATCGGGCGGAGCGAAATCTTTTCGCACAGCGCCAATGCTGCTAGAGCACTGGCCATGCTCAACCCCATGCCCAAAACCTTTGTCTATAATCCTCCAATCGACCCGTGGCTCGACATCATCCATGAGGACGATGACATCGTCGTTTTCAACAAGCCATCGGGCCTTTTGAGCGTACCGGGCAAGGATCCGGCGCTCGCCGACAGCCTACAAACGCGGGCCGTGGCGCGCTTTCCCGGTGCGGGAACGATCCACCGGCTCGACAAGGACACTTCGGGCATCATCGTCATGGCCAAGCACAAGGCGGCGCATGGGCATATCGGCAAGCAGTTCGAGTACCGCCAGACGACGAAATTTTATATCGCGCGGGTCTGGGGACATGTGGCGGAGGATGAAGGGCTGATCGATCTGCCGCTGGCGACCGACTGGGAGAACAAGCCGCGCCAGGAGGTCAATCACGAGCGCGGGCGCCCGAGCCAGACGCGCTGGGAAGTGATCGCGCGGGAAGACAAGGCGACGCGGCTAAAGCTCATTCCCATCACCGGGCGCACGCATCAGTTGCGGGTGCATATGAAAGAGATCGGGCATCCGATCTTGGGAGACGAGTTTTATGCGACAGGCGACGCGCTTGCGGCTGCCGACAGGCTGCAACTGCACGCGGCGGAACTTGGATTTCGGCACCCGACGGGTGGAGAGCCCGTAGTGTTTCGCTCCGAACCGCCCTTTTAAGCTCAGGTTTTGTCGCGAGATCGAACCCGCTCGATGAAATAAGCCGGTCCCTTTCGGGACCGGCTCAACGTCGCGCTGTCACTGGAGGCTAATCAAGCGACGCGACGAATATCGGCGCGGGCCTTGCGCTCGGCCCGCTCTTCAACGAGGCCCTTATGAAGGGCGACAACGGCCTTATCGAACTCGTCTTCTTCCACAAGCACCTGCAGATCGACCTTGCGCACCATGTCGGTGAGGCCGATGGGCTCGATGCCGGCTTCGGCGAGGGCGGCAATGGCACGGGGCAGGATGTTGACGCCGCGCAGATTGCGTCCGATGGCCGAGACCATGGCCAGCTTGCGCAGGGTCATCGACGCCGTCGGGAAGGCTTCGGCGAGATCGGTTTCGACGCGCTTGATCGCCTTCATCGAGCCCTTGAGATAGTGGGTGATGGTGTTGGCGTTCGAGGTCTTGGAGATGATCCAGACCTTGTGGCGCGTCAATGCTTCGAGGATCTTGGTGTCGTAGCCTTTTACGCCCACCATGTCCTGGTCATAGAACTCGAGCGCGAAAACGCCTTTGAGGCCGGTCACGATCTCGGCGCCCGGCGTCTTGGGCTCGAGGTCGCTCATGATCACGGTGCCCGGGTGATCAGGCTCGAATGCGTTGGTGACGCGCAAGGGAATGCCGGCCTGACGCAGTGATTTTGCGGCGCGCGGGTGGATGGCTTCCATGCCCATGTTCGAGAGTTGGTCTGCCACATCGTAATTGGTCTCGCCAATCACCTGCACTTTGTCCGCCCCAACGAGGCGGGGATCGGCGGACGAGAGATGGAATTCCTTATGGATGATCGCTTCGCAAGCGCCGGTCACCACGGCAACGCGCGACAGCGTCACTTCGGAATAACCGCGGTCATAGGTCTTCATCAACTGTTCGGCGCATTGCGCATAACCGGTGACGATGGGCATCTCGCTCGCGAAGTCGATCCCTGCGAACTGGCGGGCGATGTGCTCGTCGAGCGGCAGTTCGCCATCCTGGCGCCAGCCGGTGAGATCGACGAAGCGCGCGTTGACGCCGTTCTGCTTTAAGAGCAGCGCGGTGTTGAAGGCCGACTGCGCTTCACCTAGAGCCGAGAGCATTTCGCGTACGGTCAGAAGATGGGCTTCGAGCTGGAAATGACCGAAGGAGCAGAGGCGGGAAAGATCGATCAGGCATGAGCGCACGCCTTCGATTCGTTCGCGAATGAACTTGTCTGCCTGTTCGCGCGGCGCCGGGTCGGAAAAGACTTCGGCGTTTTTGGCGACCATCTTGGACGCGACGGACGACAGCGCATCGCCCCACTGCCAGCCGCTTTCGGCGCTGGCAAACAGCGCATAGACGCCGGGTTCATCGGACTTTTTGTGTTCGAGCAGCGCGTCGGTCATGCCGCCATAGGCGGACACGACGAACACGCGGTTATAGAGCGCAGAGCCCTTCCGGTCGCCGATAAGCACGGTGCGCAAGAGTTCGTGGCTGCGCGACATCGAAGTGCCACCGATTTTTTCGACTGTATGGGTCTTGGCTGTCACTATTGCCTCCGATTGTTTCGGGGTCGTCTCCGGGCCAATGATCGGCCCGGATGATGAGATGATTTATTCGATCTTGCCCGCGACGATCTCGATCGGACCTTTGGGATCGCGGCTCGAAAGGAAGGCCGGGCGGGGTTTGTTGGCCGCAAACGGCTCTTCGACCCGGTTGGACCACGCGTTATAAACAAAGAAAGCGTTGGACCGCGGGAACGGCGTGATGTTGCCGTTCGAGCCATGGATCGTGTTGCACTCGAAAAGGATCACCGTGCCGGCCTTGCCCGACGCGTATTCGATGCCGAATTTATCGGCCATCGACTTAAGTGCATCGTGGCTCGGGACACCAACATCCTGCTTTTTGAGCGAGGATTTGTGGTTGTCGTCCGGGGTCTCTCCAGCGCACGACACATAGTGCTTGTGCGAACCTGGCATCAGCATCAACGGGCCGTTGAGCGCGTCATTGTCGGTCAGAAGCACCGACGCTGAAATTGCGCGCATCTTGGGCATGCCGTCTTCGGCGTGCCAGGTCTCGAAATCGGAATGCCAGTAAAATTCCTTGCCGGTAAAGCCGGGCTTGTAGTTCAAGCGGCTCTGATGAAGATAAAGATCGTCATCGAGCAGGAATTTTACCTTGCCGGCGATCCGCTCGTCGCGGGCCATGCGGTTGAACAGGGCGCTTTCGTCTTCAAGTCGGAAAATAGTGCGCACTGCGTCCGAATCGGGTTCGGTTACCACATTATCGGCGTTGAGCCCGGCTTCGCCCGAGCGAAGACGGCGCGATTCCGCCTGGAGCTTCATTACCTCGGCGGGCGAGAAGACATTCTTGAGGATCAGGAACCCGTTCTTGTCGAACTCTTCGGTCTGGGCGCGGGTCAGCGGTGCTTCCGGGGTCCAGTTGCCCCAGAACACCGGGTCCTTGCGCTCAAGCCATGTCTCGTCCGACAGGCGGGTTGGATAGGCGTCCGATCGGGTGTGAACGGCAGAGAGTGTCATTGCTTCTCCTACTCTTTGGTTCGTGGGATAGGAGCGCCTGAAATCAGTCTCAGGCGCTTTGCTTCAGCTCGGCGGCCGGAGCGTAGGATCCGTCTTCGCGATGCACTTCGGTGCCGGTCACTGGCGGGTTGAAGCAGCAGGCCATAACCATTTCCGCGCGGGCGGTCAGACGGTGTCTGTCGTTCTTGTCGAGCGCGTACATGACGCCGGGCTTGATCTGGTGCACCGTACCTGTTTCCAGATCCTCGATTTCACCGTCACCGGAGACGCAATAAACGCTCTCGAAATGGTGCTTGTAGTGAAACTCGTGGCTGGTGCCCGGGTGGATGCGGGTGATGTGGAACGAAAAGCCCATGCCATCGCCGGCCAGAAGCAGGCGGGTGGAGTCCCAGCCATTGGAATTGACGAGGCGATCACCCTGGCGGGCGTCTTCGAGATCACGAACGATCATGATTTAGATCCTTTCTTGTATCCGGCCGCGCTTATTCAGCGGCGGCGCGGGAGATATCGGAAGCGAGAACGGCTTCGAAAGCGTCCTCGATGATGTCGAGGCCCTTGTCGAGCTGGGCCAGTTCGATGGTCAGCGGGCAGAGCACCTTGACCACTTCGTCGCGCCCACCGGAGGTCTCGATGATCAGGCCCTGCTCGAAGCACTTGGCGCAAATCTCTGCAGCGACATCGCCGTCTTCAGTGTTGATGCCCATCATCATGCCGCGACCGCGCAAGGTGAGGTCATAGCGCTTGGCGATGGCGCCGAGGCGGGTCTCAAGATGCATGCCCTTGGCTTTGACGCCATTGGCAAAAGTCTCGTCGCGCCAGAATTTTTCTAGCGCCACGCGCGCAGTGACGAACGCATGGTTGTTGCCGCGGAAGGTGCCGTTATGTTCGGCGGGCTTCCAGATGTCGTGCTCGGGCTTCAGAAGGGTCAGCGCGAAGGGCAGGCCCATACCCGAAAGCGATTTCGCCTGGGTGATAATGTCAGGGTCGAGGCCAAACTCTTCGCACGAGAAGAAAGTGCCCGTACGACCGCAGCCGGCCTGGATGTCATCGAGGATCAACAGAGCGCCATGCTTTTTGGCGATCTTTTCGATCTTTTTCAGCCACTGGGGTGATGCAGCATTCAGGCCGCCCTCACCCTGAACGGGCTCGACAAGAATAGCCGCCGGGGCATCGATGCCGCCGGAGGGGTCATCGAGCATTTGTTCGAGCATGTCGGCTGTATCGACATCGGGGCCGAAATAGCCTTCGAACGGCGCACGATGAACGCCATTGAGATCGATGCCTGCGCCACCGCGCTTCCCAGCATTGCCAGTTGCGGCAAGCGCGCCGAGGGTCATGCCGTGAAAACCGTTGGTAAAGGCAATCACATTGGTGCGGCCAGTGACTTTGCGGGCCAGCTTGATCGCAGCTTCGACGGCGTTGGCACCGGTCGGGCCTGTGAACATGAGCTTATAGTTCATGTCGCGCGGCTTTAGAATGATCGACTCATAGGCCTCGAGGAACGCCTGCTTGGCCTCGGTGAACATATCGAGCCCGTGGGTGATGCCATCGGAGGTGATGTAGTCGACCAGAGCGGCCTGCATGTCGGGGTCGTTGTGGCCATAGTTCAGCGACGAACAGCCGGCGAGGAAATCGATATATTCACGACCGTCATGGCCGAAGATCGTGGCGTTCTTGGCCTTGCCGAACAGTTTGGGAAAGCTGCGCGAATAAGACCGAACCTGGCTTTCAACGCGATCGAATGTTTCATGTGTGTTTGTCATGCCTTGTCTCCTTTGTGGGACGGCAGAATTGGGAATAAGCGGGACGCGGGCCTGCATCTTGATTCAGGCGGCGGAGCGCACGGGCAAAGCCTCGCGCTCGAATGGACCGATGGTGACAAGAAATTCGGTGTCGTGCAGGCCGGCGAAATGATCTTCGCGCTTGAAGTGCGGCTTGCGCGCCAGTTCGGCATCCAGCGTATCGGCGATCGAACCAAACAGCGCCCAGGAGGGCTTATTGTCTTTGGTGATGGTAGACTGAACCTGAGTGACCTCGGCGCAAACCTTGCGGGCGAGGACTGCATTGATCAGGCGCTTGGCCAGACCTTTGCCGCGGGCCTTTTCGGCGACGCACACCTGCCAGACGAAATAGGTGTCGGGATGTTCGGGCGGGATATAGCCCGAAACCCAACCGACAACCTCGCCATCCATTTCAGCCAACGCGCAAGTGGCGGCGAAATGGCTGCACTGCAAAAGATTGCAGTACATGGAATTGTCGTCGAGTGAGGTCGTATCCGAGATGAGCTGCCAGACCGCCGCGCCATCTTCTCGTTTTGGCGCGCGAATCGCGATCGATGAGCGCGCGTTGGTATTACCGTGGGTGACGGCTGTGAGTTTCATAGCTGGGCCTCCAGTGCTGTTCCGGGCACTTAGTTAGCTTATACGAACTAAATGTCAACCGACGGATTTTGTTCCCAATGTCGCCATATTTCATTTTAACAAGCTAAATCAGTTATTTAATGCACAATGTGATTGTTTTGTGGAGAATATAGCTGGGCGTCCTGTGGATGCTCGTTGCTAAATTTTGTTAGCAATGTCGAAACACTTGTACCATGTAGGGGCTTGGGGGACGGCAAAACCATAGGTAAAGACGATGCATGATCGATCGCTGGAGCAGGGCCGGACCGTGCAAGCCCCTACAAAAACCGCCCTCTCGGCGCTGCGCAAAATCCTGCGCAAGACCGAACTGAATTCCAAGGCGCTGATGCGCGAAACGGGTCTGACTCCGTCCCAGCTCATCTTTATGCAGATGCTCGACGATGGTGGTGAACATACCGCCGGTTCGATCGCGGCGCGTATGGGCATAACCCAAGCGACGGCCACTGCGTTGATCCATAAGCTCGAGGCCCTCGGGGTCGTCATGCGTCGCAAGGGACAGACAGATCGCCGCCAAGTTTGGCTGAGCCTGACCGAAAGTGGGCGCAAGATTCTCGAGATCGCGCCCGACGGCGCACACGCCCAGTTCCACGCGGCGTTTTCGGTTCTGGCAGAGTGGGAACAGCTCATGCTGATCGCCGCGCTCGAGCGCGTGGCAGACATGCTCGGCGCAGAAGACGAGGCTGCGGCGGTGCTGGCTGCCGACCCGATGCTGGCACCCCGGCTCGATGCAGACGGAGACGTGCCGCATTAGAATATGCGCCACGCCGCTGGCTGATCTTGCCTTTCTGGTGCCGGGGCGCTATATGGTGGCCAACAATCTCAGATCAATTGAGAGTGGGTGCCGACCGGCCCCGCTCTTTTTTATTACCAAATCGGGGGTTGCCGGTAGAAGTGGCCACCACTTCGCGCTCGGCAGCCGACCACGCAAGACCCTGGACGTATGGCTACCAACACCAAACGCTACATTCGAGAATCAGCGCTTGAAGCGCGTATCGCCGGTATCGTCGAACCGGTGGCGGAATCGCTGGGCTATGACCTCGTGCGTATCCGCGTGACCAACGAGAATGGCTGCACGCTGCAGATCATGTGCGAGGACGAGACGGGGCGCTTTGCGATCGAAGATTGCGAAAAGCTTCATGCCGATCTCAACCCGATCCTCGATCTCGAAGATCCGATCGACCGCGAGTATCACCTCGAAATCTCGTCGCCGGGCGTCGATCGCCCGCTGGTCCGGGCCCGCGATTTCATCACCTGGGCCGGACACGAGGCCAAGATCGAGCTGTCCGACATGGTTGATGGCCGCAAGCGGTTTCGCGGCGATATCGTAGGCGCTGACGACGAAACGTTTTCTATCCGCCTGCCGGACGCACCGGTCGGAACCGAACCGGTCCACACACTGCCTCTCTCGCTCCTGGCAGACGCCAAATTGTTGATGACCGACAAACTGCTCGATGCGGCGCGCAAGGCGCAGGAAGAACATCCCGACTTCGACGAAACCGACGAAGACGTCGAAACCATTTACACCGACGACACCGACGGCTCTGACGCCGACGAGCGCAACTAGGAGACGACAGAGATGGCCGTTTCAGCCAACAGACTGGAACTTTTGCAGATCGCCGATGCGGTAGCGCGCGAAAAATCCATCGACCGCATGATTGTGATCGAAGCGATGGAAGAAGCCATCCAGCGTGCCGCCAAGGCCCGTTACGGGGCCGAAACCGAAGTCAAAGCCGAGATCAATCCCAAGACTGGCGAATTGCGCTTGTGGCGTCTGCTCGAAGTCGTCGAACGCATCGAAGAATATGGTCGCCAGATTTCCTTGAAGGAAGCGCTGACCAAGAACGATGCCGCCAAGCTGGGCGACTACGTGACCGAGCCCCTGCCCCCGATCGAATTCGGTCGTATCGCTGCACAGTCCGCCAAGCAGGTTATCGTTCAGAAGGTGCGCGATGCCGAGCGCGACCGGATGTATGAAGAATATGTCGACCGCATGGGCGAGATCGTCAACGGTTCGGTCAAGCGCGTCGAATATGGCAACGTCATCGTCGATCTGGGTCGTGGCGAAGCCATCATCCGCCGCGACGAGTTGATCCCGCGCGAACAGTTCCGCTATGGCGACCGGGTCCGTGCTTATATCTATGACGTCCGTCGCGAACAGCGTGGGCCGCAGATTTTCCTCTCGCGCACCCATCCGCAGTTCATGGCAAAGCTCTTTGCCCAGGAAGTGCCGGAGATTTACGACGGCATCATCACCATCCGTTCGATCGCCCGCGATCCGGGCTCGCGCGCCAAGATTGCCGTGACCTCGTCGGATTCCTCGATCGATCCGGTCGGCGCGTGCGTGGGTATGCGCGGTAGCCGCGTGCAGGCGGTCGTTGGAGAATTGCAGGGCGAAAAGATTGATATTATCCCCTGGACGAACAATATAGCAGATCTGGTCGTTTCGGCGCTTCAGCCTGCGGACGTGGCCAAGGTGGTTCTCGACGAACAGGCCGAGCGCGTCGAAGTCGTGGTTCCCGATGAGCAGCTTTCTCTGGCCATCGGTCGCCGTGGACAGAACGTGCGGCTTGCCAGCCAGTTGATCGGCTGGGACATCGACATCCTGACCGAACAGGAAGAATCCGAGCGCCGCCAGAAGGAATTCACGGAACGCTCGACGCTGTTCATGAATGCCCTAGACGTCGACGAGATGGTCGCTCAGCTTCTGGCTTCGGAAGGCTTCTCTTCGATCGAAGAACTCGCTTACGTCGATCTGGCGGAAATCGCTTCGATCGGCGGGTTCGACGAAGAGACTGCCGGAGAAATCCAGAACCGCGCTACCGAGTTTCTCGATGCGCAGGAACGCGCCCTTGACGAAGAGCGGCAGTCGCTCGGGGTTGAAGACGCGCTCTACGACATTCCCGGCCTTTCGGCTGCGATGCTCGTGGCACTCGGAAAGGACGAGATCAAGACGGTCGAAGATTTTGCCGGTTGCGTTGCCGACGATCTGATCGGTTGGAGCGAACGCAAGGACGGGGAAACCAAGCGCTACGAAGGTACGCTTTCGGACTTCCCGCTGAGCAAGGAAGAAGCCGAGGACATGATCATGGCGGCCCGATTGAAGGCTGGCTGGATCACCGAAGCTGACATGCCCCAGGCCGAAGTTGCCGAAGACGAAGACGCTGTCGTCGAAGGCGCGGCCGAATAGGCTGGAAGGGAATACCAAGGGTTGGGCCGCGAAAAGACTGTAACGAGGATGTGCGCGCTGACGCGGGAAGAATTGCCCGCGTCTGCACTCATCCGGTTCGCGGTTTCACCTGATGGCGTGATCGCCCCCGATGTGGACGCCAAGGCCCCCGGCCGAGGCGTCTGGGTCAAGGGCGACAAGGCTGCGGTCGAAGAGGCGGTCAAGCGCAAAGCGTTTGCCAAGAGCCTCAAGACCAATGTCGAAGTGCCCGCCGACCTTGCGCTTATGGTCAAGGCTCGGTTAGAACAGCGCCTCGTCGGCGCCTTGGGATTGGCGCGCAAGGCCGGCGCTCTCGCCACCGGCGCGGCCAAGGTTGCTGGCCTTCTCGAAAGCGGGAAGGTCGCGGCATTGATTACCGCGTCCGACGCGGCCCCGGATGGCCGGCGCAAGATGCTACAGTCGGTGCGGCGCGGTTTCGACACGCCGCCGCCCCATATCGAATCTCTTTCGTCGACCCAATTGGGTTTGGCATTGGGGCTTGAAAATGTGATACACGCTGCGCTGACTCCCGGCGCGGCGGCAAATTCGGCGATTGAACGGGCCAATAGGCTTGACCGCTATATCGCCACAGACAGAGAAGAAGACGGCACCATATGACCGATAAGGACAAGACCAGCGACGATCAGGGCTCGGGGAAAAAGACCCTGACCCTCAAGGGCGCGCCAAATCTCGGCGCACGCCCCGGAATGTCGCGGTCCTCACGCACTGTGGTTGTTGAAAAGCGCACGCGCCGCGTCGGTGGACCTGGCACGGGTGCACCACAATCTGGCAGCAGCGCCCCTTCGGGCGGCGGCAGCCCACGTCCGCAAGGCCAGCGCCCGCAGGGACAGCGTCCCGGTGGACGCCCGCAGCCTGCGAGCCCACGCCATTCGGGCGCACCTTCGGGCAGCCTGACCCAGAACGAGGCTCAGGCCCGCGAACGCGCCCTGCGCGAAGCGGCTGCACGCGCCGACGACGACCGGATCAAGGCTGAAGAAGAAACCAAGCGCCACGCCGAGATCGATGCGCGCCGCAAGGCCGAGCGCGAGGAAATCGAACGCCGGGCACAGGCTCTCGAAGCCGACAAGGCTGCCGGTGAAGCTGCCGACAAGGTCAATGCCGAGCTTGACCAGATCGTGCCCGTTCGGGCCGGTCAGGCACGTCCCAAGCCCGTCGCCAAGCCGAGCCCGCGCGCCGCGGAACCCAACATGCCGCCCCCGCCGCCTCCGGGCGAAGGCGAGGACGATCGCGTGCGCCGTCGCGCCGCGCCTGGCCCCAAGGCGCTTGTCGACAAGGACGAGCTCGAGCGCGCCAAGCGCAACGCTGCGCCAAAGCCGAGCGCGACGCCTACGCGCCGCGATTCAAACTCGCGTGGCCGTCTCAACGTCAATTCGGCGCTGGACGACAATGATCGCCAGACTTCGCTCGCAGCAATGCGCCGTCGCCAGAACAAGAAGATGGGCCGCACCACCAAGGTCGCCCAGCCCAAGCTGGCGCGCGAAGTGATCGTGCCGGAAGTGATTACGGTGGCCGAGTTGGCCAACCGCATGTCCGAGCGCGCCGTCGACATCATCAAGCTGTTGATGGCACAGGGCCAGATGCTCAAGATCAACGACGTTATCGATGTTGATACCGCCGAACTGATCGCAACCGAGCTGGGCCATACGGTCAAGCGCGTTGCCGAGAGCGACGTCGAAGAGGGCCTTTACGACGACGTCACCAATGACGACGCCGGCGATCTGGTATCGCGCGCTCCGGTCGTTACCATCATGGGTCACGTCGACCACGGCAAGACCAGCCTGCTCGATGCGATCCGCGAAGCCAAGGTTGTCGACACCGAAGCTGGCGGCATTACCCAGCACATCGGCGCCTATCAGGTCGAAACCAACGGCCAGAAGATCACCTTCCTCGACACCCCGGGCCACGAGGCGTTCACCGCCATGCGTGCCCGTGGCGCGCAGGCAACCGATATTGCCATCCTAGTGGTGGCAGCCGACGATGGTGTGATGCCGCAGACGGTCGAATCCATCAAGCACGCCAAGGCGGCTGGTGTTCCGATCATCGTGGCCATCAACAAGATCGACAAACCCGGCGCCGATTCTACCCGCGTTCGCACCGAACTGCTTCAGCATGAAGTATTCGTGGAATCGATGGGTGGTGAAGTTCTGGACGTCGAGGTCTCGGCGCTCAAGAAGACCAATCTCGACGGCCTTCTGGAAGCTGTGATCCTGCAGTCCGAATTCCTCGAGCTCAAGGCACCGGACAAGGGTCCTGCCCAAGGTTTGGTCATCGAATCCAAGCTCGACAAGGGTCGCGGCGCGGTTGCCACGATGCTCGTCCAGCGGGGCGCACTCAGCGTCGGCGATATCGTTGTGGCTGGCAATGAATGGGCCAAGGTTCGTGCATTGATCGACGACAAGGGCGCACAGGCCAAATCGGCCGGTCCCTCGACCCCGGTCGAAGTGCTTGGCTTTTCGGGCGTTCCCGATGCTGGCGACCGTTTTGCGGTTGTCGAAAGCGAAGCGCGGGCTCGCGAGATCACCGAATATCGTCAGCGCGTCATTCGCGAGAAGACCGCAGGTGGCGGCGCGACATCGCTCGAGCAGATGATGAACCAGCTCAAGGCCTCGGGCATTGCCAAGTTCCCGCTGGTCATCAAGGGCGACGTTCAGGGTTCGGTCGAAGCGATCGTTACGGCGCTCAACAAGCTCTCGACCGACGAAGTTTCTGCCCAGATCCTCTATTCGGGCGTGGGCGGGATCACCGAATCCGACGTGACGCTGGCAACGGCATCTGGCGCAGTGATCATCGGCTTTAACGTGCGTGCCAACAAGCAGGCCGCCGAATTGGCGCAGCGCGAAGACATCGAAGTGCGCTACTACAACATCATCTACGACCTTATCGACGACGTTAAGGGCGTAATGAGCGGTATGCTGGCGCCGGAAGTGCGCGAAACCTTCCTCGGCAATGCCGAAATCCTGGAAGTGTTCAACATCTCCAAGGTTGGCA
Source organism: Pelagibacterium luteolum (assembly GCF_900100665.1). Taxonomy (GTDB): domain Bacteria; phylum Pseudomonadota; class Alphaproteobacteria; order Rhizobiales; family Devosiaceae; genus Pelagibacterium; species Pelagibacterium luteolum. The sequence continues at coordinate 45,541 of NZ_FNCS01000004.1, read as the reverse complement.
AGGTTGCGGGCTGCCGCATCACCGAGGGCATGGTCGAGCGTGGCGCAGGCGTCCGCCTTATCCGCGACAACGTGGTTATCCACGAAGGCAAGCTTTCGACCCTCAAGCGCTTCAAAGACGAAGTCAAAGAGGTTCAGGCTGGCCAGGAATGCGGTATGGCGTTCGAGAAGTACGAAGACATGCGCGCAGGCGATGTCATCGAATGCTATCGCGTGGAGAAGGTGCAGCGCTCGCTGTAGGCTTTCACCACCGACACGATTTGAGAGCGCGATCCGTCAGGGTCGCGCTTTTTTCGTGTCCAACGCCACCCGGGTTGCCTCAAGGTAGGATCGCGAGACGGGTAGCGTCTCGCCGCTCGTCAGTTCGATCACCGGGCGTCCATCCGCCCGCGTCAGCCTCGCGATTGCGGCAATGGCCACCCAATGGCTGCGATGAATCTGCAGCCCAGCAACCGGTTCTGTCTCGGCGATGGCGTCGGCCAATCGCATAAGCACCAGTGCCCTGCCCTTATCGGTGAATACCTCGACATAGTGATCGGCCATCGAGAGGTGGCTCAATTGCCCGCGGACCGCGTGGGGCAGTCGATCCAACAGGGCGGGCGGCTTTTCGGCACTGGGCGTTTCGGCCGCCTGATTTTGGCGTCGCGCCATTTGCGGCACCACCACCCCTTCGAGCACGGCGATCAGAGCCAGGCTGATCAAGAGGCAATAGAGAAACAATTCTCCAAGGCTCAATCCGGTGACGCGCAGATCGGGCACGAACAGCCAACTGATGGCGACGACGCAGGACGTTACGGGGATCGATGCGCCTAGTCCCAGCGCCGCAATGCGCACGATAAGCGGGCAGCGTTGGGGCACGAGTTTTTGTGTCAGGCTGGCCCCGATTTGACCCGCGCTGTAGGTGCCAAAGACGATCAGCATCCAGTAGAGCAGCCGCGGCGCAAGCGGGAGATACTCGAAGGTCGAAAATGGCCCGGTGATCCCGGCGATCAAACCCACTCCGATCATGGCTGCGAGCGCTATCGGATCGGTATAAGCGGCGCGCAATTCGCGAAGCGCCAATTGCAGGGGCTTTTCATTCACGAATTCAACATCCCTGCTCGCGCATTCGAACTTGTCGACCTGACGGACTTGCCATTCCGTATGCATGCCTGGCCCAAGCGCCAAAACATGAAGGAGAGACCCAGTGGATGCAACAGCTCTTTCCCTTGCGGGACCCGCCATCCAGATCCATGCCGGGAGCGCGATATTCGCGCTGGTTCTGGGCACGATCGTGTTGCTACTCAAAAAGGGCACAAGACTTCACAAGGCCATGGGGCGCGTGTGGATAGCGACCATGGTGGTGGTCGCGCTCTCGTCGTTCCTGATCACAGAAGTGCGGATGTTCGGGCCCTATAGCTGGATCCACATTCTCTCGCTCTACACCCTCTTCGGCGTCGCCCAGGGGGTCTGGTTCATCCGGCGGGGCAATGTCAGAGCGCATAGGGGACAGATGATCGGACTTTATGTCGGCGCGTTAATCCTGGCCGGATCATTCACACTCTTGCCGGGTCGTCGTATGCATGACGTTGTTTTTGCCGATGGTGGCCAGACGGCGGCATTGGTTGCCACCGGCGTTGCGGCCCTCATTGCGGTAACGATGATCGTCGGTCGACGGATGCGCCGATCTACGGTTTAGCCCCGCATCGGGTGTCGACGCCAGAAATCAAGAAGCGTTGTGCGGAACGCTGCTGGGGCGTCTAGGTTGGCGCAGTGGCCGGCGTTGGGTAGGTCGACGAGGGTGAAATTGGGCAGGGCCCTGAGGTCGGGCAGGTAGAGTTTGAGCGCGGCGTTGACCTGCCGGTCTTTGGCGCCGCGGATCAGCAGATACGGGCCGCTGTAATGCGCCACGTTGGCTGACAGATCATAGCGACTTACGGCGTCAACTACCGCGCGGCCGACCTGCGGATCGAACTTGGCAATCAGGGCCTCGACGATCTTGCGGCCCTCTGGTGAGGGCGTCGTGGCCCATGCCGTCACTTTTGCCGCCAGTGCGGGCCCGGTAAGGCGATAACTCAACGGCACAAGGCTGGCCGTGAACCCCGGCAGATTGAGCGCGACCGAGGTGCCGAACGTTGAAAGCGTCGCAAAGCGCCGACCGTGGTCTTTCAGAAGGTGGAGACCCAGAATTCCCCCAAGAGAATTACCGACATAGTGGACCTCGGCAGTCCCAGCGTTGTCGAGCACTTCGAGAAGATCGAGCGCCATGCGTTCTATCGTATAGTTTCGTGGCGCCGCCGGATCGGGCGTGGCGGAGCGGCCATGACCGCGCAAATCGGGTACCAGGACGCGGTAGCCTAGATTGGCAAACTCCATGGCATCAGCTGTGAATTGAACACCTCCGGCTGCTAGGCCGTGGCACAGGACGACTGGTTCACCGGTCTTCGGGCCGTAATCGCCATAGACCAGCTCAACGCCGTCGCTCGTTGTCAGCCTCCGTTCGTGCTCCACGCTCATTGTCCGCCCTCCCGCGCCATCTCGCCGACCAGCCAGTCGCGAAACTTGCGTGTTCTGGACGGCAGATCCCGCCCCCTTGCCGTTACGAACCAATAGCCATTGGCAGGCAGAACACCTTGCGGGAATGGGCGCACCAATTGCCCCAGCCTTTCGGCATGCTCGGACATGATGCCAACCGCCAGCAAGACCCCCTGTCCCGAGACAGCCGCGTCAAAGGAAAGCGCGGGGTCGGTATAGACCGGCCCCGACAATTCAAGATCGGGCACCCCGGCGGCCTCCAGCCATTCGGTCCAGGAGAGCATGGTCATCTGATCACGAATGACCGGCACTCTGGCAAGATCGGCTGGTGTTTTCAGGCGCTCGGACAGTGCCGGAGCGCAGACGGGATAGACTTCGCCGCGCGCGAGCGACATGGCCTCGACGTCGCGCCAATCGCCGCGCCCAAAACGGATACCGCAATCAATGTCTGGACGAGAAAGGTCGACCAGGGCGTCAGTGGGCAGAAGGCGGACCTCAATGTCCGGATGGAGGGCATAGAACTGCGCCAGACGCCAAACCAACCAGCGTGACGCCGAAACGTGGCCCAGTGTGACGTTGAGCACGCGCCCCTCGTCAGCAACCAAGCGGGCACTCGCTTCGGCGATCGACGAAAAGCCGGTACGCAGCAAAGGCAGGATCAATTCGAGTTGAGGGGTCGGTCTGAGACCGTTCGCGGTGCGATCGAACAGGCGCATTCCAGCTCTCTCTTCGGCGCGCTTGATGTGCTGGCTGATGGCGCCGACCGTAACGCCCAGGGCATCGGCGGCGGGAGCGAGGCCGCCTAGCCGCGCGGTCATTTCCAACGCGCGCAAGGCGTTAAGTGGGATTGCGAGGACGTCTGTCATATAGTTTTTCTAAAATTACCGCGAGGCAATGTCGATTGTTTGTAGCGCGACAATAAAGAAAATCTCCTGATAAACCAATCAGGAGAGATGTTGTGTGGAAATATATTCGTCGCTTTTTCGTTGAGCAAATCTATCCGGACCCGCGCACTTCGGAGGGCGAGCCTCCTGCCTATCTCAGCCTGCGGGAGATGGCCGATCTGCCGCCTTACCATCCCAACACCGCGCGGTGCCCCAAGGATTAGTCGCAGATGCGCGCTGTGCAGCTTTGTCCGTGGCAACCGAGATCGAAGTGGAAATGGTCCTCATGGTCCGCGTTGGCTTCGGGGCCGAGAACCGTGGTAAATCCTGTACATGCCGATGAGTGGGCGAAGGAGAGAAATTGCCCCTCCTCGCTTGCCGCTCTCGTTTCCCAGTCATCCAAAATGGTGATCGATCGACCGTCAGCCATTGTGATGGCGGAGATGTCGACGGCATTACCCAGACCGTGTTCGGAGACGAACCCGGTGTCGGCTCCGTTGCGCAGCCGACACTGATAGCCTGGCCCTGTGGCAAGGCTTTCAATACGCGTACCCAGCGCCGCATCGGCGTATGCATCGACATCCTCAGCCCAATCGGCCAGCGCGGTTGCAACGGAACAACTGGTCACCGGCCTGCCCGGTAAAGCGATCTGACGGCCATTCAGGGCTATGGCATCAAGGGCGATAGGACTTTGCTGACCGCATGTGCCCTCCGAGAGAGGCGGGATCATTTCGCCAACGATCCTACCACTGATCAGCGCCGGGCACGCCGCCTGGTAGATACGTTCAAGTTCGCCCGTTTCGCTGTCGGCGGGTTCAGGATCTTGGCCCTCGGTGATATCGGTTTCAGGCTTTTGAGTGAGCGTATCGCCCTGCGTTTCACCCAACCCTTCGGGCCGTGGCTGGGGGATGGGGGGATCTTCAACTGCATCTTGCGCGAGCGCCGGTGCTGTCAGCGACAAGAGGGCTAGAATTGCGATAAGCCGTTTCAAATGCCGTCCTCCGACGCTGGCAATTGCTATCTCAACGCGCGAGGAGTCATCACGTTGCCGATCTGGTGTTAACCGCGCACAAACCATCTTCCAAAACGCCCGTGTTTGCTGCTATCAGCGGCCCCATGAAAACACCGCAGAAGACCCCGCTTTCCCGCATCCGCAATTTTTCGATCGTGGCGCATATCGACCACGGCAAGTCGACGCTTGCCGATCGCCTGATTCAACTGACCGGCGGGCTCGATTTGCGCGAGATGAAGGAGCAGGTGCTCGACTCGATGGATATCGAGCGCGAGCGCGGCATCACCATCAAGGCCCAGACGGTGCGGCTCGAATATGAACACACCGATGGCGAGCATTATGTGCTCAATCTCATCGACACGCCGGGTCACGTCGATTTCGCCTATGAGGTGAACCGCTCGCTCGCTGCGTGTGAAGGCTCGCTGCTGGTGGTCGACGCCGCGCAGGGCGTCGAGGCGCAGACCCTGGCGAACGTCTATCATGCGATCGAAGTGAACCACGAGATCGTGCCGGTCCTCAACAAGATCGATTTGCCGGCGGCCGAACCCGAACGGGTCAAGCAGCAAATCGAGGATGTGATCGGGATCGATGCGTCCGAAGCGGTGGAAATTTCCGCAAAATCGGGCCTGGGCATCGAAAAGGTGCTCGCAGCCATTGTCGAGAGGCTCCCGGCACCCAAGGGCGACGAAAACGCGCCGCTCAAGGCCCTCTTGGTCGATAGCTGGTACGATCTTTATCTCGGCGTCGTGGTTCTGATCCGGGTGATCGATGGCCGTATCAGGAAGGGCCAGAAGATCCGCATGATGCAGGCGGGTGCTTCCTACGAGCTCGACCGCGTGGGTGTTTTTACCCCCAAGCTTGTCGATGTCGGCGAGCTGGGGCCGGGCGAGATCGGCTTTTTCACAGCCTCGATCAAGGAAGTGGCCGACACCAATGTCGGCGACACCATCACCGACGATAAAAAGCCCACGGCCGAGCCGCTTCCCGGTTTTCGTCCCGCGCAGCCGGTTGTCTTTTGCGGGCTGTTCCCAGTCGATGCGTCAGACTTCGAAGACCTTCGTGCCGCCATGGGCAAGCTGCGTTTGAACGACGCCAGCTTTTCGTTCGAAATGGAAACCTCGGCCGCGCTGGGCTTTGGTTTCCGCTGTGGGTTTTTGGGATTGCTGCATCTGGAAATCATCCAGGAACGGCTGACCCGCGAGTTCAATCTCGATCTCATCACCACCGCCCCTTCGGTGGTCTATGAAGTGGTGATGATCGATGGCACGGAAATCGCCCTGCATAATCCGGCCGATCTGCCCGATCCGGTCAAGATCGAGGAGATCCGCGAGCCGTGGATCAAGGCGACGATCCTGACGCCGGACGACTATCTCGGCGCGATCCTCAAGCTCTGCCAGGACCGCCGCGGCATTCAGACCAATTTGAGCTATGTCGGCAACCGCGCCATGGTCGAATACGATCTGCCGCTCAACGAGGTGGTGTTCGATTTCTACGATCGGCTCAAATCGATCTCCAAGGGTTATGCGAGTTTCGACTACCAGCTCGACGATTATCGCACAGGCGATCTGGTCAAGATGAGCATTCTGGTCAATGCCGAGCCGGTCGATGCGCTCTCGATGCTGGTCCACCGGTCGGCCGCCGAATATCGCGGGCGCCAGATGTGTGAAAAGCTCAAGGAACTGATACCGCCCCACCTCTTCGTGATCCCCATCCAGGCCGCCATCGGCGGGCGCATCATTGCGCGCGAAACCGTACGCGCCATGCGCAAGGACGTGACCGCAAAATGTTATGGCGGTGACGCGACGCGTAAGCGGAAACTGCTCGAAAAGCAGAAAGAGGGGAAAAAGAAGATGCGCCAGTTTGGCAAGGTCGAAATCCCCCAGGAGGCCTTCATCAAGGCGCTCAAGATGGACGATTGATCGTTACCCAGCATTTCATGGATGTCTGCGGGCCTAACTCGAGCCCGGCACCCATGCGATAGCCAGTTCATCGCGCTCCAGCACATAAAAGCCGTTCGCTGCAACTTCGCTCCAGTCGCTGTGCTCACCGTCGGGCCACAGCACGCGGATTTGCGCCGTTTCGGCATCGCCGAGGCCGAAATGCCACCAGGAATTGATGCCGCTAACATGGCCTCCGCCCGAGGTCAGTTCGCGCTGGATGACGCGGTCGTCGATCTTTAATTCGATCCACGCGCCGACTCCGTCGCGGTTGCTGCCCGGCTGTTGCGCCCGCACCTGAATCCAGTTGCCCAGATCTGTGCTCGTATTTTGCCAGAGCTGCGCCCGATCGTGGCGATTGACGACGACAAGATCGAGCAGGCCATCGAGATTGAAGTCTGCCACGGCGCCGCCGCGCGCGGTGAGCATGGAAGCGACGCCAGCCTCCTCGCCCGCCTCATAGAATGTGCCATCCGCCCGCTGGAGCAGGAGGTTATTAGGGTCGAGCAGTGCGAAATCGGGCATTTCCCAGACATTACCCTTGGCCACGAACAGATCGGCCAGCCCATCATTGTTGATGTCTTCGAACTGGGCGTGCCAGGCTGTCGATGGCTTGATCTCCCCACCCGTATAGGGTCTGTGGGCGGTAACGCCTCTTGCATAGGCGACGTCGGAATATACCGGCAAGACATCGCCGTCCTCCGGCACCGCGCTCAAGACCTGGAGCTTATTGTCGGCCATCGAGGTGAGGAAAAATTCGGGGTAACCGTCGAAATCGAGGTCGGCATTGGCGATGCCCATGCCCCAGATTCGTAGCCGCTGCCAGCCATCTTCGGGGCCGAACAGCTCGGGCGCTGCGCCAGGTTCGATCCTCCAGAGCTGTTCCTGACCGCCCTTGTAATATTCACGATCGTTGGAGACCCGCAACGCGGGCGTCCCCGACCGGTTCCAGTCGGTAAAGAGCATCGAGAGCGCGCAATAGCTCGGGGTCAGGGGGATCGGCGCTGCAAACCCGTCATCGGCGTCACCAGGCCGGTGCAGCCAATTGTCGGTGCACGAGCCCCAGGGCATCATCGGCTCATTGCGGTCGACATAATTGCCGATGGCGAGGGTGGGCCAATCGCTCCCCGCTTCCCACGTCGCGGCAAACGCCGTGGACCACCCATCGCCACCGTCAAAACCCCATGCCGCATTGGCGCTTTCAAAGTGGCAGTTGCCGAGGCCGCGCATCGCTATATTTTCGCCAACACGCAAAAGGACGATATCCATTACCCCGTCGCTGTCGATATCGATGGGATAGGCGCCCGTCACCGCGTCGATCTCGAGCCCGCTTTGCTGGCTCTCGAACACCAGATCGCCAGATGGCGTCGACCTGTTGCGATAAAATCTGGCCGGCTCTGTGCCTCCAGCCAGCAGCATATCGGGGAACCCGTCCGCGTCGCAATCAAACACTGCGGCGCCGCCACCGACCATATATTCCCACTCGCCCGAAAAAACGCTATCGATCCCGGCGGATTCGGTCACCTCCGTGAAGCGGGGAATTGCGGGCTCATCGGCCACTGCTGGAAACGCCAGGATCGCCAGAACCACGGTGAGGCGCATCATGGCGCAACCCAGGTCACGAGCGCGTTGGTGTATTTCGCGATGCACAGGCCCTGCGCCAGCCCTTCTTCAATGGCAGAGCGGAAATGGATGCCGCCATAGAGCCGTGAGATCGCTGCTTCCTCTGCGGCCTCCCAAAAGCTTTCATAGTGGCGCACGGCCAACCCGTCGGCCTCATGAGTCGCGTCGGCGAAGGTATAATTGTCGCCGAAATGATGTTCGAGCACTCCGGCCGCAGCACCGGACTGCGTGGAGTGGCCCGAGGGATATTCGGGGAACGGCGGTGTGATCAGGATGGGCTGCCAGCCGGGGTCTACCAACCTGTTGATATAGGTTACGGGCCGGACCAGATTGTAGCGATATTTGGCATCCCAACAGCCGATGAACGAGTCAGCCAGAACCGTGCCGAGCCGCGCCAGCACGTCGACGGTCTCATAAAGGTCCGCTTCATCGCCTTCTAGAGCATCAAGGGCGATGGAAATCCAGTGTCCCGGTGGCGTGGGCGACAGCATTGGATCGTCGGACCAGAAGCGCGCGATCGCTTCCTGCTCTGAGGTACGGTTGACCACAGCGTCGCGGACTTCCATGGCCTCGGTGTAGAAGGCGGAACCCGGCGCTTCGCTGTACTCCGGTGGCGGCGGAATTGAGCAGGTGGCACCGTCGGGCATTGCGAACGTGCGATTGCGCCCCCAGCCGGGCAGCAGTGGCGCCTGTTGTACGGCTATGCGATTGGTTGGCACCCAAAGCGCAGGATCTTCTACAGTCTCGAAGTCGTAGGGAAAGCCGAGGTTTTCGACCACGGCACCGCCATCGGTGCGGGCCCATTCAGCGATGTGCGCCCCCACCGCCGCCCCGAACGCCTCGCTGCGCGCGACGATATCGGGTGGCACGCCGGAAGCCAGATCGCTCGCCGTGCGCGACACCATGAAATCCATGGCGCGCTGGCCGGTTGGCCCGGTGTTGCCAAAGAACTCATTGGCGCCGAGGCCCAGGGCCGCATGCATAAGGATCGCTTCGTCATAGTCGGCACCGGCCTCGCGTTGGGGCAGCGGGCCGAGTTCATTGAGCTGACCGGCGAGGCTCCGCACCGAGGGATCTCCACTTGCGGCGGCCTCAAAAGCTGTCACTCCGAGATAGGCAAAAGCGCGGCTGGCGACGGGTGGAGAATAGGTTGGGGTGTGCCGCACGAGTTCAAGGATCAGCCGGTTCCAACCGATCACGACATCTCGGGCGTCATCGTGTCCGAGCTGTGCCGATGCTGGTGCAGACAGCGTCAGCACCAGTGTAATCCCCACTATCCAGGACCGGACACCGGGTCTTGTGCGAGAACGTTCCCCCACGGCTTCCTCCGAGCCATCGTATATCCGTGCATCTATGCACGCCCCCTCGCGCCGCGCAAGCAGTGCGCCTTATGGCTGCGGGCCTACCGACGGCACTTCCCTGTTGCGCGCCGTTTCCCTATCAAGTACGTTCGCGCCGTTCTGCTTCGGGCCATGCGCCCGCGGAGCACCCGTAGCTCAGCTGGATAGAGCGCTGCCCTCCGAAGGCAAAGGCAAGCATATTCTGCTGCGCAAACTGTTGGAAAAAGTCGAATAAAGCCAAGAGCTTGGCGAAAATCGACGGAAGTGAGGAAAGTCCGGTTGAGGTCGCGGAAGCACCGCGGAAGCAAGCGGAAGGAGGTTGTAGAGAACGATCGGCGGCATTTGAGCGGGATTTCGGCATCGCTCAGATTCGATGTTCGCCGGTCAAGGTTCGAGGTTGACCCAGGTTGATGTCGAACGATATTGGACTACCAAAGCGCCCGTAGCTCAGCTGGATAGAGCGCCACCCTCCGAAGGTGGAGGCCACACGTTCGAATCGTGTCGGGCGCGCCATTTCAGAACAGAACTATGAACGCCGAACGCCGCCGTTTCTACGCTTGAAGCGGCGACCAGCGTTCGCAGCAGTTCCGACTTCGATCCCATAATGCGAACCTCGTCGTCGGCGACCTCGACGCGCTGCGCCAAAGCGCGCAGATGGTCGCGTCGGTAGCCGCCATCATCGAGTGAGAGCGGCGGTGCAAAAACCGGCCACGGTAGCGGCGGGATAGTCCGGCCGCGGGCGGAGTAAAATCCGGCCACCTATTTCCCTTCTGCATTGAACGCAGGAGGGACAGGGGATCTACACCGTGGAACTTTATCTGAAGGTTCGCCTGGCCGTCTCGGAAGGGATGAGCCGGCGTCAGGCAGCGAAGCATTTCAACATATCGCGCGACAGCGTTGCCAAGATGCTGTCGTATTCGACTCCTCCCGGCTATCAGCGCCGGTCACCGATCCGACGTCCGAAGCTGGATGCATTTGTTTCGACCATCGATCATTGGCTGGATGAGGACCTGACGGTTCCGCGCAAGCAGCGCCATACGGCCAAGCGAGTGTTCGACCGGCTGCGTGCCGAATGCGGGTTCACCGGCGGCTACACGATCATCAAGGATTACATGCGCGAGCGAGAGCAGCGCTGCCAGGAGATGTTCGTGCCGCTGTCGCATCCGCCCGGCCATGCACAGGCGGACTTCGGCGAGGCGATGGTGGTGATCGGCGGTGTCGAGCAGAAAGCCCGTTTCTTTGTGCTCGACCTGCCGCATAGCGACGCCTGCTATGTGCGAGCCTATCCCGCTGCGGTGGCTGAGGCGTGGGTCGATGGCCACATCCATGCGTTCGCCTTCTTCGGGGCCGTGCCGCAATCGATCGTCTACGACAATGATCGTTGCCTGGTGGTCAAGATCTTGCCCGACGGCACGCGCAAGCGAGCGGCGCTGTTCAGCGGCTTCCTGTCCCACTACCTGATCCGGGATCGCTACGGTCGCCCCGGCAAGGGCAACGACAAGGGGAATGTCGAGGGCCTCGTTGGCTATGCTCGTCGCAACTTCATGGTTCCGATCCCACGGTTCACGACATGGGATGTGTTCAACACCTGGCTGGAAGAGCAGTGCCGCAAGCGCCAGCACGACAGGCTGCGCGGCGAGAGCGAGACGATCGGAGAGCGGCTGCAGCGCGATCTCGCCGCCATGCGCGCATTGCCGGCTTCGCCGTTCGATGCCTGTGACCAGGCCAGCGCCAGAGTGACGGCGCAATCCCTGGTCCGCTACAAGACCAACGACTACTCTGTTCCGGTCGCCTATGGCCACAGGCAAGTCTGGGTCCGGGGTTATGTCGACGAGGTGGTGATCGGCTGCCGCGGCGAGATCATTGCTCGTCATCCCCGGAGCTGGGAACGGGAAGACGTCGTCTTTGATCCCATCCATTACCTGCCGCTGATCGAGCAGAAGATCAATGCATTGGATCAGGCCGCCCCTCTTCAGGGATGGGAATTGCCCGAAGAGTTCGCCACGCTGCGCCGCCTGATGGAAGCACGTATGGCCAAGCAGGGCCGCCGTGAGTATGTGCAGGTGCTGCGTTTGCTGGAAAGCTTCGATCTCGTCGATCTGCACGGGGCGGTGAAGCAGGCCCTCCAACTCGGCGCGATCAGCTTCGACGCCGTCAAGCATCTTCTCCTGTGTCGGGTGGAGCGCCGGCCGCCACGGCTGGACCTGTCCATCTATCCTTACCTGCCAAGGGCGACGGTCGAGACGACGTCGGCGAAGGCATACATGCGCCTCCTGTCATCGGATGCAGGAGAAGCGGCATGAGCGCCGAAGCGCCTGACAATCCCCCTGCGATTTTGCTTTCCCATTACCTCAAGACCCTCAAGCTGCCGACCTTCCAGCGCGAGCACCAGAAGCTGGCCCGGCTATGCGCGTCCGAAGGCGTGGACCATGTCGGATACCTTGCTCGTCTTGCCGAGCGGGAGATGATCGAGCGGGACCGCCGCAAGGTCGAACGCCGTATCAAGGCGGCGAAGTTCCCGGTCGTCAAAAGCCTCGACAGCTTCGACTTCACCGCCATTCCGAAGCTCAACAAGATGCAGGTATTGGAATTGGCGCGCTGTGAATGGATCGAGCGCCGCGAGAACGTCATCGCGCTCGGCCCCAGTGGCACGGGCAAAACTCATGTCGCCCTCGGTCTCGGTCTGGCCGCCTGCCAGAAGGGCTTGGCAGTCGGCTTTATCACGGCCGCCGCTCTCGTCAGCGAGATGATGGAGGCTCGCGACGAACGGCGTCTTCTGCGCTTCCAGAAGCAGATGGCTACCTACAAGCTCCTCATCATCGACGAGCTGGGCTTCGTGCCGCTCTCCAAGACCGGGGCGGAACTGCTGTTCGAGCTGATCTCGCAGCGTTACGAACGCGGCGCGACGCTGATCACCAGCAATCTGCCTTTCGATGAATGGACGGAGACGTTGGGCTCCGAGCGTCTGACCGGCGCACTGCTCGATCGCATCACCCACCACGTCAACATCCTCGAGATGAACGGCGAAAGCTACCGTCTCGCCCAAAGCCGCGCCCGAAAGGCAGGCTGAAGCCCTCACGAAAATAGCCGACGCCGCAAGCGGGAAACTCTAGTCGGGCTACGCCCTCCCGCCGTTCCCCGCTTGCGGCGCCAAGTGGCCTACTTTTGCGCCGCCCAACGGCCTGGTTTTGCTCCGCCGTTGACACAAAGCCCGATATGGCCAATTTTGCCTTCGCGGTGGAGGGCGGCCAGCCCCTCCATCGTTTCTTCGATGGGGAGTTTACGGTCGATGCGATGGACGTAGTAGAGGTCGATCCGCTCGATCCCCAGCCGCTTGAGCGATCCTTCGCAGGCGCGGCGCATGTAGCCGGCGCTGTTGTCGATGCTGCGCGCGTATTCGCCGGGTTTGCGCACGATGCCGAACTTGGTGGCGATTTTCACCTTGGCACGGCTTTCGGCGAGGAGGCGGCCAATCAATTCTTCATTGTGGTGCGGCCCATACATGTCGGCGGTATCGAGGAAGTCGACGCCGAGATCGGCCGCGCGCCGTAGAACCGCCAACGACTCCTCGTCGTCGCGTGGGCCATAGAACTCGCTCATCCCCATACAGCCAAGCCCGATGACGGAAACCGATAGGTCGGGACCAAGTGTTCGCTGTTGCATTGCTTTGCTCCTTGTTCTTCGGAGACAAAGATGGTTTTCTATTTCGATGAATAAAACCACCAAAATTCGTAAGCCGTTTTCCGATATTGGAAAGCAAGAGGCCAGCCGCCTACGATGGGACGATGCACGGGTGTTCCTCGCCATCGCCCGCAACGGATCGTTGAGCGGCGCAGCGGCCAGCCTCGGGAGCGGCCTCGCCACCGTTTCGCGCCAGATCGAGCGACTAGAAGCCGCGCTCGGCTTGACTCTCTTTAGCCGTCACCAGAATGGCTACCGGCTAACCGACGATGGTGCCGCGCTGCTGGAGCGCGCGGAAGCACTCGAACAGGCGGCAGAAGCCTTTGCGGAAGGGTCAGCCGCTCAAACGGAAATTGCCGGTCGGGTGCGTCTGGCGACGGCCGAGACGCTTGCCAACCATCTGATAATCCCTGCTCTGCCAAAACTGACCGATCAGTATCCCGACCTCACCCTTGAAGTTGTGACAGATGTTCAGACGGTCAATCTGCACCGCCGCGACGCCGATCTGGCTATCAGGATGGTCAAACCCGAGCGTGGCAACGTAACGATCCGGCGTTTGGGAAAGCTCGGTTACGGCCTTTACGCCTCTCAAGGCTACATAGCTGGCCGGATTGAAAAGCGTGAGGACGCTAGATTCGACACCGACCGCTTTATTGGTTGGTGCGAGACATATGGTCATCTGCCTGCTGCCCAATGGGTCGAGCGGATACTGCGCGGCCGTGCTCCGATTCTGGCAACAACAACCCTCTCGGCGCAGGTTTCCGCTACCCTCGCAGGTGCCGGCCTAGCTGTGCTGCCGCACTTCATTGCGCGGCAGAACGACCTTGTTTGCTTGGAATCGGACCTTGGCATCGACCAAGGAATCTGGTTGGCTATTCACTCTGATCTTGCACAATCCCGAAGGGTTCGGGTGGTCGCAGAGTTTTTCGCAAGCCTGATCCACGAGGCTAAGGAGAAGCTTGAAACTGCGGGTCGCAAGTAAGGGCATGTCAGCGCAACGACTTAAATTCCCAACCCTCTCTGCCGCCCCAACTGCCACGACACCGATCCGCCCTGCACGACGCCCATAACCTCGCGGCCGAGCTGGCGGTCGATGACCGGCCGCCACGGGACAAGGGTGAACTCATGGGATTTCTCGACCACGGCGAACTTGCCGCTCGATAGCTGCACGGTGCCGGTGAACTTGCCGCTCACGTTCTCGCCGTCCGTGGCCGCGCGGAACGGCAGGCCGTTGCTCTCGGCCATCTCCGCGCCGACACGGGCAACCTCCCGCTCGCGCAGGGTGGCGAGAAGGCTGCGCCGGTAGAAGATTCGGCCGTCCCGGCTGCGGGTCGCGTCGCCCTGTTCGATATGATGCTCGCGCCGCTGGTCCATGGCCTCGCGCACCTGCTGGCCGAAGCCGGTCAGGGCAAGGTCGGCGGCCTCGCCATGGATCAGTCGCCGGTCCAGCCAAGTCGCGCCGTCCGATCCGATCTGCCTTGGCAGATCGACCGGGGAAAGGACGCGAACGCTGGCCTGCCGGTCGCGGCCGGCGTCATAGGCGGCCGCACGACTGACCAGATCATCGGGGATGCGCCATTGGTCGGCGTCGATCCGCTCGACGATCCCGGCCCGGCGCAATGCCTCCAGCCGGCGCACATGAGCATCGACATAGCCCTCATAGTCGCCTCCGGGAACGCGACCCTCGAACTTCGCCTGCTCCAGATGGCGGCTCGGGCGATAGATGCCATCCTCGGCGATGGCCGTGATGGTGCGGTCAGACGGCCGGGCCGTCACCTCGGCCGGGCCCATCTGGACGACGCTGCCGATGCGGGCGTCCTCCAGCCGCTCGGGCGCGATGCCGGCGATATGGTGTGTGCGGCCGTCGATCCCGTCCACCACGATTGTCAGGTTCTCGCCCAACTCGTCGGTAAGATGCTTGTCCACGACGCGGCCGACAATGGGCGTCTCGGGCGCTCCGTCATGGATTTGGAAGCTCATGAGATCGCGTTCATCGCCCTGCGGGCCGAGCGCCTTCTGCATGGTGCGGATAATGTCTCCGCGCTCGCCCAACTCGCGCAGGGCCGGCTCCATGTCCTTGCTCAATTCCCAAACGCCGGGTGCGTGCTCGGTCGCCAGTCCCATCTTCTCCAGCTTGCCGAGACGGCGCAGGCGCAGCGTCCGCTCGAACTGCCGCCTCGGCGCTGCCGGTTCATGGCGCAGGTCGAGGAAACGGGCATCGGCTTCCTCGGTCATGGCACGGTCGATGCGGGTGAAACGGTCTTGGTCGATTTCGGCCGATAGCTTGCGAGTCTGCTCGATCTCGGTGACGGGACCGAGTTCCAGACTGGCAAGCTCGCTGGCGCGCTCGCGCAGGCCGGCGGAAAGGTAGTCGCCGTTGATGACTAGATCCCCGCCCATATCGTCGCGGCCGTTGACGACGATATGCACATGGGGATGGCCGGTGTTGTAGTGGTTGACGGCGACCCAATCGAGTTTCGTGCCGAGGTCGGCTTCCACCTGTTTCATGAAATCGCGGGTGTAGGCCGTGAGGTCCGATAGCTCCGCCCCGTCTTCTGGTGAGACGATGAACCTGAACTGGTGGCGGTCGTCCTTGCCGCGATCAAGGAAGGCGTCGCCATCGGCGCGGTCCTCGGTCGCCGAATAGAGTTGGCCGCGCTCGCCGTCGCGTGACGTGCCGTCGCGCTGGACATAGCGCAGATGCGCGCGGGCGCGTCCGCCCTTCCACGCGGCCCGGACGCTGCGCTGCTTGACGATCACGCGGCGGCTGCCGGGCTGGCGATGATGCCATTGACCGGAGATGTTGCGGGCGCGCACGAAGCTCGCGCCCCGGCCGCGCTTCACGCCCTTGCCGCTGGCGACCATGGCGCGGGACCGCCCCGGCGATGACGGGCGGGCGGATGACGACATGGAAGGATCGCGGGAGGCTGCCGCCTGATGCTGGCGGGTGATCTTCTTGACCTGCGTGAAAAAGCTCTTGGTCTTGCCGGCCTTCGGCGTGTCGGATCGGATGCGGCCGGGCTTCGGTCGGAAGCGGTTTTCGTCGTCGGCGCTCATAGGCGCGACTCCAGCCAAAACCCCCGGAAAACGGCCGATATGGGCCTATGGTGCCGCTCGAAACCCTGCAAAGCCAAGGCTTTGCGCGAAATCGCGGCACGCGGCCCCTCAAAACCATGGTGCCGGAATCGGTCGCCTAACCAGTGTGCAGACAACAACAATTTTGGGAAGCGGCCCGACATGGTGCCGTCTTCTTTAATCTTGCCCTCCGCCCTTTCTGCCTTTTCTTCCCGTCCTGCCGGGAATTCAGCCGGGCGAAAACCTGCCCGACCAGATGCTGAAACCGGCGTCGCCGAGCGCGGGAGCGACGCCCTCATGGCGTTCCCCCGTCGCTGGCGCTCGCCACGAAAATGCTATCGTCTTGCGGCTCCGTGGTGGCGGGATCGCGCGCCGGAACGGCAGCGCGGCCGTCGCCTGATTGCGCCTCGGACGGCGGCGCGGCGGCAGCCCGCGTGTCGGCCGGGCGCATGACGAACAGCGGTGCCTCGCGCCAATCGGGCGGCGGTGCCGGTGGTTGCAACGGCGCATCCGATGGAGCAGCGCCGCCAAGGATCGGAGCGAGTGCGGCGACATAGGCGCGTGTCTCGGCGGGAAGCGGGCGGCCCGTCGCACGGTGCTCGTCATAGCGGCCGGGGCCGGCGTTATAGGCCGCAAGCATCGCGCCGATATTGCCGTAGCGGTCGAACATTTCGCGCAGATAGGCCGTGCCGGCAAGGATGTTGTCGCGCGGGTCGTAGGGATCGCGGCCGAGGCCATGGCGGACGCGCAGGCCCGCCCATGTGTCGGGCATAACCTGCATCAATCCCATCGCGCCGGCCGACGAAACCGCGCGCACATCGCCCGCGCTTTCGGCGCACAGCACGGCGCGAATCCAGTGCTCGGGGATGCCGAAACGCTGCGACGCCTCGGCGATTTGCGCCGCATAGGGATAGGCGACAGCCGGGCGCTCGACGGGCGCGGTTTGCGCGACAGCGACGCCCGATCCGATGCAGACGGAAAGCGCCCCCGCCAGCAAGACGGCATATTGCCATGTCGGCCTGTCTCCGCTTCGCCGCCAGCCTGCCAGCGTGCTCGCTGCGCTCAAGAGCAAGGCGCAAGCGCCGGCCGATGGCCGCCCCTGACCTTCGCTGCGCGCGCCGGCCGTCTGGTCGCCGAGCGGGACGAAGGGATGAGACGGCTTTCCCGCGAACAAAGGGATGCCGATCTTTGACCGGATGGTGGGCCGGACGCGCGCGGCCTTCATTCCTCGTCCTCGACTTTCCGGGGGTGCTTCCAACGCAGGGTCCAGACCGAAGGATCGTCGTTGGACTGGAACAGTTTGGCGCGGATCGGGATCGGGAAGATTGGCCCTTCCAACCGCATCGACACGAACTCGCCAGCGTTCTCGCTGAAGTCTTTCCATGCGGGGCCGGTATCCGGGCCGTCCTCGCTGTCGAGACGCACGCGGTAGTCGGGGGCGTTCTTCGCATCGCTCGGCTTGGCCGGAACGATGAACAGCTCGTCGCGGAGGCCGAACGAATGAAGCTTCCCGGCATAGCCGGTTTCGGTGCGGGTGAAGGTGCCTATTTCTGCCATGGGAAATCTCCTGCGGTTGGTTTTCGGGGGGTGGTTTCAGTGCGTCGGCGCGCGCCACTCGTAGCGGCCGACGCCTTCCTCATCGGTCCAGAGCGGGACCGCTCGACCGATGACGGAAGCTGCGGGGACGGGTCCGAAGTAACGGCCGTCGAGGCTGTCGCGGACTTCCCAATTCATGAGGAAAAGCTGATCGTCGCCGATGACGCGGCAGCCCTGCCAGACGGGCAGATCGCGGCCGAGGCTATCGCGCTCCAGCGCCTCGCCCATCTCGATCCCGTCAACGGTGATCGTGCGGCCGGCGCGGCAAACCCGCTGTCCGGGCAGGCCCAAGACGCGCTTCAAGAGCGGAACGCCTCGCGCGATATAGCCGCGCTCGACCATGAAGGCGGCGAGCGGTTCGGGCGGCAAGATGGCGACCAGCTCGGGCACGTCGATCCGGTCGGCTGGCTCGACGGTGTAGAACCCGACCGGCGCGCTTGCGGTGGCGTTCCAAATGAGTTTCGTCGGCGTCTCGACCGCGCTTGCGGCGGCGATACCGAGGACGGCGAGCGCCGCCCCCGTAAGGATGCGGCGGCGCGTCATGGGTCGATCCTTCGGCGGTGAAGCCACGCGGCATGTCGCTCGGGCGTGTAGGCGTGCGGCTCCAGATTGGCGGTCAAACGGTTGTGGACGTGCCGCCAGTGGTCCGGTGAGGCGTCGGCCGGATCGAGGCCGAGCGATTCCACGGCGTCGATGGCGGCAAGTGCGCGCTGCACCTTCGGCCAGCCGTCCAGCCGCAACAGGATTTCGCCGCCCGGCCGAACGAAGGGCAATGTCTGGAATGGCTCGCCCCGACCGATGGCGCGCACGATGTCGATGCGCGAAACGACAGTGCCGTGCTCGCCCTTCGCCCATCGGACGAAGGCGAAGACGCTGCCCGGCGCGAAGCCGACGACGCTGCGGCGGCGGTCGATGATCTGCTCGTAGCTCTTGTGGCCGAAGCGTATCCAGTGCTCGACCTTGCGTTTCTCGAAGGTCAGCTCGACCAATGTTGTGAAGGGCGCAGGCCCGTCCGGCAGCGGACGGCCGTGCGCGCTGCGGTGGGCGCGACGGGTCATTGATCGTCTCCGGTGATGTGCTGGGGGCTGCGCGGGCGCAGCGCGTCGAGCGCGGCCGTCATGGCTCGCCCCTTCGAGCAGGGCCGGCACCACGCTTCGCGTGCGCGCGCGTCAAAGAAAAAGAGTTAGATTCTCTTTTAGATAAGTTAGCGGTCGGATTCCGCGTTTCAGGCCAAAGCGTTAGCTGCGGTTCGTGCGCCTGATGTGCCGATAGTGATGCGCCTGATGTGCCGATACCCCGTGCGCCTGATGTGCCGATGGTATTAACAGGGTTATCAACAGTGCCTGTTGATAAGTTTTCGGGGCGGATACGCAGCAGCTCGCGGCCGTCTCCCCGCTCGATCTGGAGGCGATAACCGGGGAGCTGCTGGCGGGCCGCTATCCGGCGCAGGTCCAGCGCGAAGTCGGACGGCCGCGCGAGACTGCCGGATTTCTGATGAAGGTGCGCGACCTCGAAAATCCAGCCGTGGCGCTGGTGCCCGGCGTGCTTTCGAGCGACGCGGTAAAGCCATCGCTCGATGCCGCCAGTCAGGCGGAAATAGGCCGGGTCGATGGTCAGGACCAGCGAACGGTCGATGACGCTGTTGTAGAACCATTCGGGCAGGACGAACTCCATGCCCTCGACGCGGCCGGCGCGCGTCGTCATTTCCTCCCATTCATTAATCCAAGAAAACTGGCGGCGACGCCAATGCGGGCCGTTGCGGATCGTTGTGGCTATGACGGTCGATTGCAGCCGCGCCAGCGCGGCCTTGAGCAACAGATATTGCCGGTTGCCGGTCGGGCGGCCGATGGCGCGCAACAGATGGTAGGGCGTGAAGCGGAAGAAACGCGACGTGGTGAGGCCGTTGTTCTCGGCCGCGACGATCTGCGAGGCCGCCCATATCAGCACATCGGCGTCCCAAATGGTCGCCATGCCGTGCTCGGGCATCCCGAACACCTGCACCTCTATGTCGGCGGCCTTGTAGAGAATCGGCTTGGTGCGTGGGGTCTTCGCCAGCGAGAAAAACGGCCGTTCCATCAAGTCGCGCTGATCGCGCGGCGGCGCATCGCCCGTTGCGACCACGAAGGGGTCGAGGCGGCTGCGCTCGCTGTCCTCGGCCGGCTGCGCGGGGTCGTGATCGTCCTCGCGCAGCATCTAGCACTCGTCCCGTTCTTCGGGCGTGAGCGGACGCGCGGGAAAGACCGTGCCGGCAGTCTTGTCGCGGGTGGATTTACGCTCGCCGACCGCGCTCCAGCCTTCCAGATCGCGGACGGTGTAGAGGACGCGACCGCCGACCTTGCGATAGGTCGGGCCGGTGCCGTAGGTGCGATGTTTCTCAAGGGTGCGGATGGATATGCCGAGGAAGCGCGCGGCTTCCTTGGTGCGCAACAGGCGCGGCGGCAGGCCCGCAAGCGGGTTGGGCATGGATCACCTCCAGTCGGAATTGGGCTGCCGGAGGGCGGCAGCGGACTGTGGCGAACCATGGCGAGGGATCGGCGGCGCGTAGCGTGCCGCATTCGCGCCTATGCGTTGGCGGCACCCCCCTTTCGGGGCGCTGCGCGGCCGAGGGATTTCAGCGGTTCATCGCGTGTTGCGCGGAAAAGCCAAAGACATTCGCGCGCGGTTCGTCTAGAATTATGGGTGGAGCAGACGCGCTGCTCTGGGGCGTGGAAACCCCGAAGCATACCGGATTGGTGCTCTCCGATTGGGCACCGGATTCCTCGATCTATGGTCGGGGAGCCGTGGGCGCATGTCCAGGGCTACCCGCCTAAAGGTCTACGGGACCGGGTATGCTCGGTTTTCCAACTCCCCGATCACCAAGGTCAGAGGGGCTATTGCGGGGGCGCACCGCAAGCAAGGCCCTTCCGGGTAGAGGGGAATGACGATGAAAATTCCAGTCGAACTCGATCCTGATGTGGACGACGAAGCGCCGACCGGCGACGCCATAACCGCCTATGACGAACGGCATTTCGTGACCTATCTGCGGCTTCTCGATGCCAAGGCCGAGGATGCGGACTGGAAGGAAGTGGCGCGGATCGTCCTGCACCGCGATCCTTTGGCCGAGGAATTACGGACCTATCGTTGCTGGCAAAGCCATCTCGAACGTGCCCAATGGCTTTCGCGCGAGGGCTACCGAAAAATTCTGGAGCAGGCAGCCGCGAACAGGGCGTGACGGCGATGGCCGCACGATCAATGCTTGCGCGATGGATCGTAACGTGATGGGCCTGAGCCTCAAAACGTTTGCAAGATTCGGGATTTTTCCAAGAGAGTTTTAGACGCCAACAATGACTACTCCGCACCAGCTCGTTATCTCACCTCAATCTGGCCGAGGATTTCCTGTAAAGGCGGGACAGCACATTCGGATTATCGACCCCGATGGGCAACAGGTTGCGGATATGTGGGCGATTGTTTCAGATGGCGGCAATGTCGATTGGCTCAGCACTTCTCAAACTCGCGACATTACGGAGCGACTGTTTCCTCAGCCCGGCGAGAGCTTTTACAGTGAGCAAGCGATTCCGCTGCTGACGCTGATCGAAGATAATTCACCCTGCCCACACGACATGCTTTTTCCGGCTTGCAATACTGGTCTTTATGAGCGCGCGGGATTTCCGAACCATCCAAACTGTAGGGACAATTTTCTGAACGCTATCCGTCAAGCCGGTATGTCAGTTCCGATTTGCCCTGATCCGGTTAATCTGTTTCAGCGATCCGAGCCGCAACAGGATGGCCGATTGGAAGTGCTCGCTTCCAATAACCCGCCGGGGGGCAATGTGGTCTTGCGTGCGGAAGTTGATCTTCTGATGGTGCTTACCGCTTGCTCGGTGGATTACCATCCGACGAACGGGGGTAAATGCACGGCAATCTCCGTCGAGATTTCGTGACCATCACAAATTCAATGCGCGCATCCGTCAACGCGTGGCCGATTTGATCGGATAGTGGAGCAGCAGGCGATAGCCGCCACGCATCATCTTGATGCCATGCGCGACCAACCGGCGGGCCTTGTTCTTGCGCGGGTCACTCTCGAAATCCTCCTTGGTGCCACGAAAGCCGAACAGGACTTCGGCGATGGTGCGATAGCTTTCGCCGCGCAGCCGGGCATCGAGTGCGCGCAGGGACAGGATATGCCATTGCCGGAGCTGGGCGGGGACCGCCCGGAAGTCAGGACCGGGCGCGCGGCCGTTCAGTGAACGCCAGAAACGGCGGGCGGCGTGAGCGCGAAGCTCCAGGAAGCAGTCCATAGGCAGGGTGACGGCATAGAAGTCGGCTGCGTCGGGCACCGCCTCGGGCAGCCAGAATTGATGTGCGATGCCATCCGCCTGCCAGATGCCGTGCCAGCCATCGGCGGCGCGGCGCAGGTCGAGGCCGTCGAGATGCGCCAGCGTCAATATTGGTTCGGTGTCCCCGTTCTTGTGATCGACCGGCGACAGCGTCACTGCTTGCGGTTGAAGGCTCGGAATCCAAATCGGTGATTGTCGGTCATGTGGCGCGTCGGGGTCGCACGGGAAATCGCAACCCCCACCGATCCGCGAACCCTTCCAGGTCGCGGCCGGTAGGTCCTCCGGTTAGTGCGATGGTCTGAAAATCCCGACGATAATCATGGTTGCGGCGCAAATACTCCCACGCGAAGCCTGCGGCCGGGATATGTCTTGTATGCCCGTATGCCGCCGGCAATCGCCATTCGATTCTCAGCATGGCGTTACCTCCCCAAGCCGGGATGCTGGGCATCGACCGGCAAGGAGAGGTTCAAGGTTTACTGGAAATATAAAAGCATCAAAAGCAAGATACGTTGAACGAGAAATCCGATCATTATTGGTTACTTTATTCTTAACATCTACTCTTGTTCAAGAGAACGCCTTTCCCGCAACAATGCAGGAGAGGCAGCGCAGATTTTATCTGTTCGAGAAAACATGGATTTCATCATGCGCCGTCTCGATGGTGAAAAGATCGCCGCTCATCTCGGCATCGCGCGCCATCGCCTGCCAATCGACATAGTAGCGCAGTGCCTCGGGGATCGTGACGCTCTCGGTGGTCAGTTCTTCCATGTAATCCGCAAGGCTGGTGAACTGGCCGTGATAGCAATCCTGCAATGCGGCTTCGGCTTGGTCTATGTCGCCGCTGAACTGCTCCAGCAGGCCCGTGCCTAATGCACCGTGCTCGGCGACGAAAGCGCCCAGCCGTGCCACGGTGTCGATGCCGGCATATTCGCTGATGGTGACACACTCGAAGCCCTCATAATCGTGGATGGCGTATTCCTCCGCGTGCTCGATGGGCGACCGCGCAAGCATGGCTGCAATCTCGCTCCTGATTTCGTCCGCGTCCTGATCCGCGTCGATCCAAGCTCCATGCAGATAGCCGTTATTGTAAGCTGCAAGGCAGGCGACATAGATGCGGGGATTGCTATCGGAAAGGTTGGTCATGTCTCTGATCCTCGGGTCTGAAGGTCAGCGAAGCGGAACGCCGCGCCTGACCTTCTGGCCGTCGCCGAGACTGGGTGTGCAAACGGATGGAGGCTTCGCGGGGAACCGGCTGCACGGAGCGCGGCACGCGCGTAGGAAGCTGGGCGGAAGCCTCTCGAAGTGCGCCGAGGGCGGAGCCCTAAGTTCTAGGATAGGGCGTAATTCAGTACTATGCTCGCAAGCTGGTCTGACTTGGCTCTCGATGCAGTCAAGCGAGCGCATCCTGCGAGACGATATCCGCTTCTGGGAAGAGGCCGAGGCCGCGAATATGCACAATCGCCGCTGCCGGATCAGCCACGAAAAGGACGACCACTAGGTCTTGCCGAGCGCGTGTGCAGCAAACGTAGAAGAGCCGCCGCGTCCGCTCGACGCCGGTTTCGCCACCTTCCTGCAAAGTCTTTTTGTCTCGCGCAGAAAGCTCCCTCAGCCCGAGGTATTTCTCGTAGGAAAATTGAAAGTGCGTGCCTTCGTCGTCGTCGAGGACGACAAGCACACGATCGAACTCGGCCCCTTTCACGCCTTGCTGGGTGGAAAAAGGCGATTCCTCGTTGACGTAAGCCTGATAGGGTCGAAGCTGATTGGCCGGACAGGCTAGGAACGCGGCCATTGAATTGATCTCGTTCGAAGGGCCTTCTTCGCCTTCGCCTAGGTTATCATCGGCCTCGGCCTCGTTTACAGCAACATCCTCAAGGTACGCGGACAGGCGGGGGTCGAGTTCCACCAAGCGACTTTCTTTGGCAAGCGTCAGCACGTCACGGATAGTCGCCTGCGACTGAGGCCCCATCAGCTCACCGATCTGATTGCTGACCGCCTGAAGTTGATTGAGCCGCTCGGCGATGTTCACCCCTTGGAGGTTGGCCTTTGCTAGCAACGGCGAATGGAGCCGAAGCAGCCGCATCGTATCGAAGTCTCGCCCGTCCCGAACGGCCTCTGCAAGCGGCAGGAGAAACGACAACAACGGACGCAGCGGCCACGCGGACGCGTCCAGAAAGCCATTCTTGAAGGCCTCAGGCGCTTTATCGTTGAGCGCCGCATACAGGTCGCCGAACCCCAATCGCTTCGCCGCCATGCGATGCACGATCACCAGCATTTTAACCGAGTCGTTCTCGGCGGCGGGCTGCCACAACTCGTCATCGTTTGCATTCGCAATCCAAGTCCGAACCTGCGCCACGCGTTCGTCGCGATGAGCATCTGTTGGCAAGACAAACAATCGCGCCGTTCCGACCACCGGCACTTCCTGCTCACCATTTTTTTCCTTTCGGCCACCGATCTGAACCAGATCGTCACCGTCACGCCGAATGGCGTTTGCGAGGTTCAATATGGAGGTGGGCGAACGGAAATTTTCCGGCTTGGGGATCGCCCGCCAATCGTCGGGTTTGGGCACAGTGCCGATGCCGGTGGGATAGATGCGCTGCATCGGGTCGCCGAAGAACCCGAGGCAGAAGCGGGCCTGCTCCTGCTGCTGGATCGCCATCAAAGCTTCGACGATGATCGGAAAGGTATCTTGGCTCTCATCCACGAAAACGAAGGGAAATTGTTGTGCGACGAGAGTTCGGAAAAGCGGACGTTGAATCATCAACTGCGAAGCCATCTTGATGATGTCATCGTGGCCGAGCACACCTTTGGCGTAATCGCTTCCTGTTCCATAGGTGAAGCTACGAACTTGAGTGATAGCCTCACGCTGGTGCTCGTAGCGCGTGATATCGCGGGCGTTCTTGTCTCGCGTTTTCTGCTGAACGCGTGGGCCAAAATTGGCGGCATCGTGCTGCAACTCTCCGATCCTCTCGTCGACCCTGTTTGCAACCCATGCGGCGATATCTTGTTGGAAACCGCGCGTGATCGACCAAAGAAAACTATGGATCGTGGAGACGTGGACCAGCGGATTGTTCCCCACGTCCGCCCAAATCTCTCCGGCGGCGATTTCTGTATAGGTTATGCAGGCCACGCGTTGCCTGCGCAGCCGCAAACGCTCACCGTGGATGGCGATGATCGAGGCAAGCCCCTTGATCAGCGAAGTGGTTTTGCCCGAACCTGCCCCGGCGACCATGTTAAAGCTGGTCGGCGGCTGAGCTTCCAAGCACTGCCGAAGATCTACGTCGGCTTGCGTGTCAGGCTGTTGCGCGCGGCTACTCACCGACCACACCACCTTCCATTTCGGCCTCAACTTCGAGATCGACCTGCGCCTTAAGCCAAATCAGACCATCACGGATGTACTTCGGAACCTGCCACTCTTCCGGTCGAGCCGTAAGCACTCCAAGCGCAAACTTGGTCTTGTCGAACTTATCGCCGCTGACCCTTTTGTGAAGCCCGGTCGCCAACGCTGCCGGGTCCGCCAGCGCCCCGCGTAGGCGTAGCCCCAATTTCCTCTGCTCCGCACTCTGGCACCACTCGGCGTTTTCCAGCCCGAAGGCTTCTTCCAAAGTCCGACCAGCCAGCTCCACGTTCTGACCATTCCATGCGATTGGAACGGGCGTCTGATACGTCACGCGGACACGGGGCGTCACATCCGCCGGGGTTTCTTTCTCTGGCTCCGTTGCCGCGAAGAGATCGTCTATCGACAGCTTGGCCGGAAGCCATTTTACGAGGGTCTGGTTGGACGTAACTGCCCCGACTACACCGGGCAGGCATTTTTTTCCGTAACGACGGGCGGGCGCTAGGTCGGCGACATCGCCAACTTGTGCGGCCGGAGCATCCCCACCGAGTAATTCATCGAAGTTGTTGGCAGCGTCCACCTCAAGGGCCTCGACTTCGATTTCAAGCTCGTCATCGTCGTCATCATCGCCGTCATGATCAGCAGGCAACAAGATAACGCTGTCCACGTCGGTGATAATCAGTGTGACGATCCCGAGGAATTCAATCAGCGATTTGAATTTGTGGCCGAAGGCACCGCCGACCTCCAGAATGCAGATGCAGGAGGATCGTAACGATGTCGCCGCCTTTGATATCATGATCGGGAGCAGCAGTCGCTCGACATTGCCCTCCACCAGCACAGCGGCGTCAGAGAAGAACAAATCGCAGTGGGTGAGTTTCAGATACCGTTGCAGGAAATCGCGGTGTTCGGTTTCCTGCGCATAGAATGCGGAGAGGTTGAGCACTTCAGTGACTTGATCGTTTCCGACCAGATCACGCCGGAAGTAGCGGATCGGCTGAAAGCCGCGCTCGTAGAGGATGTGCGGCGAGTGCGTCGTAATAACCGCTTGTGTGGCGAACGATCCTCCAGCCTCGCCCGGAATGACCAATAAGTCGAGGATGTTCCGAATGAAAACCTGCTGGAGTTGGGCGTGAAGGTGTGCTTCCGGCTCCTCGATGAATATGAGATGGAGAGGCGCACGCTTCTCCTCTTCGGCTTTCCAGCGCTCCTGAAGATCGAGCACCTCGACCACCATATAGATCAGGTTTTTGAAGCCGAGCCCATTGTAGGTGTCGGGCAGCATGATCGTCTGCGCGGCTTCGCCCACAATGTAGTGAACGCGTGCATCCTGCGTCATGATGGACGCGGGGTTCAGGGCCGATTTGATTTCGAGCCTTGGATTATTTAGGCCGGGATAACCTAAACGTCCCAACCGCTCCAACGTGCCTTTGAAAACTTCCGCGAGATGCTTGTCGAGGCCCACCTCAGACTCGAACAGCGCTTTGAGTGCCTGATGGTCGTCCTGGCGTTGATCGAGATTTCGTTGATAGAAGCGGCTCAGACGCTTCGACAAATCTTCCGAACGGCCTCCACCGGAAGCAGTTGATGGGTCCGCGAGGTGCCGCTGCGCATTCAGAAAATCGACCTTGATGAGAGATTTTAGTACAGCATTGCCGCCCGGCTCATTACCCAACGGCAGCGGATGATACCCTTCCACTGCCTGAAATTTCGCATCAAATTGTGTGTGGTCGAGGACGTAGTATCGCAGCTCATACTCGTGCCTCAGTTCTTTAAGCAGGTAAGCCGATAGCGATTTTGGCCAAGGCACATAATCGCCCGCGCCACCGACCAGCGCCGCCGCTTTCGCCCGGCCATCGTCGCGAGCGGTGTGGTACCGCTGGATCAATTCGGTGATGTTTTTGGGCGCGAGTTCGACGCGTATGCCCACAAGCGTCCCGGCCCAAGCGGTCGAAGGCAGAATGGGGATTACGAGATAAAGGTCTTCGGCTCCCACCTCGAACCAAAGATCGAGCGAGATGGTTGGAAACTCAGCCTCGCTGACCTCGGCCTCTCGTTCGCCGATCTCATCAAGCAGCGGCCAAGCGTGCGAGCTAAAATCGTACAGTGAGAAAGCATCTTTACCGCCCGCGAGAAACATCTGCATCGCCTGCGTCGCGGAGGTTTTTCCGCTATTATTCGCCCCAACAAAAATGGAGATGTCGGACGCAAGCTCGACATGCACGTCCCGAAGTCGCCGAAAATTTCTTAATCGATAGGAATGTAGGTGCATCGTTCCCCCCACAACGAAGACTATCGGATGCCTCCCTGCCTGTGAATATTAAACACACACCGTATCGGTGGTGAGCATCGAACGTCTTCCCCTTGTCCATCCTCGAAGTTATTCGGCGAGCCAATCGTTCAGCATCTCAATCTGGATAGCGAAGTCCCGACCTTCACTTGGGCCACCTTTATGAATGATTCCCGCTACCGCATCCTTATGGTCGAGGAGAGGGCCGCCGGACATTCCTTGCGACAGCTTCTGTGTCACCTCGATCAGCTTGACACCATGTTTGACAGGCAGCGAACTCACCTTCCCGTCCCGGACATTTAGCCTGTCGCCTGGGCCAAAGCTTGGATATCCGACAGCAACCAGCCCTTCACCGACCACGACGGAATGGTTCGACTGCTCAAGTTCGAAATACTCGGTAGGCGGGATTGCATGTTCGAGAATAGCAAGGTCACGAGGCTCGTCGCGCTTGAGTACTTTCGCTTTGAAGGCGTTAGACGGCTTGCTCGGATGGTAGACCTCGACTTCTTCCACGCCCGCGACGCAATGGGCAGCAGTGACTAAGCCGACATCCTTGAGGAAGAAGGCGCTTCCCTGCGCCATTTCGCCCTCGAAATGCTCGACAACCCATACAGCTCTGTCGCGGACCTCAGCCGCAGTCGGTGTCACCTCGATCTTACGCTCCGTGAAACTAGCGTTGAATCGAACCGCGATCGATCGAAATACAGGGTCAGATTGGCCCCGGATGTGTCGGAGCCAAATGATTTTTCCCTCAAGATGTTTACCTAGATCGGATGTGCCGCCATGATTGCTCTCAAATTTCTTCTGCGCAGTTTTCTTTCCCAGAGTCTCCACTGAATAGAGTGCTGCACGAATATTCCGGACATAGCGGCGATCAACATTGAGAAGCTCGTTAATCTTAAGCCCCGTAACTGTTCGACGCGAGTGCCGGTCGGCATAGTGTGCTTTGTGGGGGTTTATCGCAAATCCGTTGGTAACGATGATATTGCGGAAAGCTGGTGCAAGCAGATCGGGGGCGAAATGTCCCGAGGGTGGGACCGCCTCGAACAGCGCCGTCATTGGCTGGTGGCTCGAAAGCGTGATGTCGTCCGCGTAGCGCGTATAGATACATCGCGACGCCTTCGCGAAGGCGAGTAGCTCCTTATCTAAACGAAAGCAGATCATGTTGGAGAGGACGGGACTCGTGGGCGCGCCTTGCGGTAAGTGAGAGTTGTGACAGCACAGTCGGCCAATGATGCTTGCCACCCGACTGTCGATGCCAAGTGATTCGAGGACGCCGATGATCCGATTTTCGGTGATCGAGGGAAAGAAATCCTTCAGGTCGATGTTGAGCACAAAGCGCTTGCGCAGATGCGCTAACGCATTGGTCTTCACGGATTTTCCAGCGACAAAACCATGGACCGGATTCCGGACGCGATAGAGCTGGCCAAGCAGCGCCGCGATCTTCCGCTGAAGGTATTTGAGGCGCTTGTCGGGCGCATTGATGATTCTGGACTTGCCGTTCCCCTTGGCGATCTCAAATTGGTGGTACATGCGACCACGAAACCACCAGATCTTTTTCAGTTCTTTAGCCGACACGCCCAAATAGGTAAGAAGCGCCGCCTCACTAGCCAGTTCGGGAGGAATTGCGACCCGAACGACGGGGATACCAAAAAAGGACGGCGGCACGAGGTCTCCCTTCCAATCACGCCATGTGTCGCATTGTCGATATGGCGCGCACGATATGTGCAGACATTAGCTCTTACGCCGCAGTTACTACAGCGCGTATGCGAGGGGAGACCTCGTGAAGCAAATCTATCAACTCTCGGAGGAGTCATCTAGACCGTATGTCACGCCGATTGACGATTTCCGCGTGTTAGATTCTGTTTCTAGGTATCGTCTTGGAGGGCTATAGCGTAGATGTAGTTCTCTGTTTCGTCGGCTTCGGCCCGGCAGGCATCGTGGTGCCACCTGCCGGAGGGGAGGGGCCTGATATCCAACCTTCTTTTGTGGATGCCGCTCGGTTTGCAAGGAATTTCTGATCTTCTGGACATGTGATCGAGTGCGGTCTTTTGTCAGGCCTGTTCGTGCGGCTGATTGGCGCCGCTGGCCGGGATGGTGATGCGCGGAGCGGGGCCACATCTCCAAGAGCGAGCTCGAGGCTCGGAGAAGGTTTCTGGTTTTCCCGACCCGGATCATGTCGATCATTTGCCCATTCAGATCATGCCTTCCTCACAACTCGGTGGCCCGATGCCCCTTCGACGCCGTATCAGGCGCCGATCAGCACCGGACCACGATAGCTTTCACCGCGCGTCAGCATCGCCCAGATGCCCCGCGCCATCTTGTTCGCCAGTGCCACGGCCACGACCGGGATCGGTTTGCGTTCCAGCATCCGCGCCAGCCACGACCCTTTCGGCGCACCGCGACGCGCGGCCCAGCGGATTACGGCGGTCGCCCCGATCACCAGCAATCGCCGGATGTCGCGTTGCCCCATCTTCGAGGTCTTCCCGAGCTTCTGCTTGCCACCGCTGGAGTGTTGGCGCGGCACCAGGCCGAGCCAGGCGGCGAAGTCCCGCCCACGCCTGAACTGCTCCATCGGCGGAGCGAAGGTCTCGACCGCGAGTGCAGTGATCGGACCCACGCCCGGCATCGTCTGCAGCTGGCGCGGCAGATCCGCTTCCTGCGATATTGCCGCGATCCGGGCCTTCAGCGCATCGATCCGCCCGGTGAGCTGGGCGATCTGGTCAAGGAGCATGCGGCAGATGTCCCGGGCCAGCTCGGGCAAATCGGTGCTGAGATCAACGACGACCTTGGCGAGGCGTGGCAGGTAGCCGATCCCCTCCGGGGCGATATGGCCGAATTCGTAGAGATGCGACCGCAGGGCGTTCACGGCCTCGGTGCGCTGCTTCACAAGCTGTTCGCGCGTGCGGAATGCGACGGCTCGCGCCTGCTGGTCGGCGGATTTCGGTTCGACGAAACGCATGGTCGGCCGCAGGGCCGCCTCGACGATCGCTTCCGCATCCGCCGCGTCATTCTTCTGCCGTTTGAGGAACGGCTTGACGTAATGGGGCGCGATCAGCCGGACCTCATGCCCGTGCCGGGCCATTTCCCGCGCCCAATGGTGCGCGCTGGCGCAGGCCTCCATCGCCACCAGGCACGGCGGCTGGTCCGCCATGAACCGCGCAAATTGCGGCCGCGACAACTTCTTGCGATAGACGACGGATCCGTCCGCAGCGGCCCCATGAACCTGGAACACGTTCTTTGCCATCGACGCCGATGATGGTAACTTCTCCCATGGATGCCCTCTCCTTCAGCTTGTGCTTCGACACCACGAGTTTGGCACATCGCGATGCCGTCAGGGGAGAGCGGCATCCACCCCATCTCTGGCAGACCTGCCTTCTGACAGGTCGTCGTTCTCTTGGGCGATCCAGCTTCCCTGCAGGCCTACCAGTAGAGCCCAAGGCAATGGAACCGAGGCGGTGTCCCTCCCAGCAGTATCCTTGCGGTCGGGTAGCCGACAAGGGCGGGGATCGGGGTCGTGCGACCTGTGACCAGGTCCCGGAGGCGGCGGATTCGTCTTTCGGTCGGGGGATGCGTCCTGAGCAACGAGGGCTCCGGAATGCGGCGGCCGGGCAGAAGGATCTCCTCCCAGAACCGACCGACCCGGCGTTCGAGCTTGACGAGCGCGCGCACGAGCCCCTCCGGATCGCCGGTCAGCTCTGCGGCGGCGCGGTCGGCGTCGTACTCGCGCGTCCGCGAAAGGCCGAGTTGGACCAGCGTCATGAGGGTGGGCGCGAAGACAAGGAGAATCACGACATGCCAAGGCACATGGACCATGCCTGCCAGGACCAGAGGCAGGTTGAGGAGTAGAAGCAACTGTCCGAGCCAGCTTGCCAGCGAGACGAGGCGCGACATCATGTCTGCGAGGCTCATGATCCACAGGTCGCGGTTGGCGATATGCCCGATCTCATGCGCCAGAACCGCGGCGAGTTCTCGGCCGTCGAGCAGGTTGAGCAGACCGTCGGTGACGCAGATGGCGCTGTCCTCGGGGCTGCCCAGGGCGAAGGCGTTCGGCAGCCGGCTCGGCACGCGATAAAGCGCCGGCGCGCGCTGCAGCCCGGCCCTGCGGGCGAGTTCGGCCAGGGCCGCGACGAGACCGGGGGCATCACGACCGGTGAGCCGCTGCGCCTGATAGGCCGAGAGGAGGAGCCGGCGTGGCAGCGCGGGCGCAAACAGGAGACCCCCGACCATCGCGAGCGCCATGAGGAGACCGGTCTCGGGTCCGACGATCGCTGTCACCGCGATCCAGGCGATCGCGGCCATGAGCCCGAGCAGCAGCGCCGATTGCACGAAATTGAGCAGGCGGTGGCTGGCGGAGGCCGCGGTCATCGCGTCTCGTGGCCTCCGAGTTCACGCCGGTCCTGATCGCGCACCAGCCAGTGGACAGCGCCGAGCGCAAGCGCCGCGCCCGCGAGTGCGGCAATCTTGGATGATTCCGTCTCGCCGAGGTCCAGGATGATGAATTTGCGCGCGATGGCGAGGAGCGCGATCAGCACGATCGTGCGGACCTGGAGGATCCCGAAGCTGCGCTCGGTCGCAACAAGAAGGGAGCGCTTGAACTCGAGCGCGATCACCACGGTGAAGATCATGCCGAACACCACCTGGAAGGTGGCGTAGTCGAGAGTTTCGAACGCCCCCAGAAGCAAGCGGTTCACGACTTCGCGCATCAGCGCCCAGACCGACGCCACCACGACCGCCGCAATGATGACGCTGAGGACGAGGATGACAACTTGCTCGAACTTCTCGTAGAGCGTCATCGCCGACCATTGTTCACGGGTCAGCCCAGATCGCTGCCAGTCTTTCATGATTGCCTCTCGAGAGCCGCCCTGGAGAGACAAGCTCCCCGGGGCTTTGCCAGACGGTGCGATATCGCACGGAGCGAAGGGGACGCCGCAAGCCGGCGACACCCCATGTGGCAAATCAGCCGTTCTTGACTTCGATGCGCTTGACCTTGGCCTGCGCCTCGGGAGTCTGGGGCAGCTTGATCGTCAGAACCCCGTTCTTGAAAGATGCTTGCGCCTTTTCGCCATCCACACCGGGCGGGAGCGGAATTGTCCGGTAGATCGCGCCGTAGCTGCGCTCGGAGAGGTAGTATCCCTTTTTCTCCTCCTGGCGCTCGATCTTCCTCTCCCCCTTCACAGTCAACATGTCATCGTTGACCGTTACCTCGATGTCCTTCATCTCCATGCCCGGCAGCTCGATCGACACTTCGATCGCCTTGTCTGTCTCTACCACGTCGGATTTCGCCTCGCCGCTGCCAAAGGGCCATTCGAAATGACCGACCCGGTTCCAGAAGTTCTCGAACACATGGTTCATTTCGCGCTGGAGTGTCGCTATCGGGTTGTCTTCGACGCTCTTGGCATCTGGCGTGCCGTCCTTGCGAGCCCAGGGAATGAGGTCTTTGATCTGCATGATGTGGTCTCCTTCGGTTTTCAGGCGCCCTTGACGGCGATCCTTTTCGGCTGCGACTCAGGGGCTCGGGGGAGCGTCAAATCGAGGACGCCTCCACGCATTTCGGCTTCGATCCTGTCGGGGCCGAAATCGTCCCAAAGCGTGAAGGCACGCTCGAAATCGTCCTCGCCATATTCATCATAGGCCAGTTCCAGGTTTTCTGGCCGCACCGGCTTAACCTTGCCGCGGATCGTCAGCACGCGGTTTTCAAGCGTGATTTCGACCGCATCGGCGGCGACCCCAGGCATTTCGAGCATCATGGAGACACCCTGATCGGTTTCGACGATATCGGTCAGCGGGCGGTAAATGCGGCCGCCACCGATGGTCTCGGGCGTGTCGGTCGGCGTCTTTTCGGTGACCTGCGTGATGTCGGTGCTCATCGTTCCAGCTCCTCTCAGGCCGCTTTGATCTCGATTTTCTTCTTCCTCGTTTCCTCGGGCTGGGAAATGACGATCCGCAATACGCCGTTCGTCACCCTCGCCTCGGCCTTGTCATCCGAAGCCGTGAATGGCAGGCGGATAGCGCGGGAAAACTTGCCATAACCGCGTTCGTTGCGGTGCCAGCGCGCACCTTCGGGAACCTCGGGCACCTTGCGTTCGCCCGACAGCGTCAGGACGTTGTCCTTGACCGAAATTTCAATGTCGCCCGGTTCGATGCCGGGAAGTTCAGCGGTGAGGGCAACGGCCTCAGAGCCTTGCCACACATTCACCGCCGGGAACGCCGCGCGGGACGGGGGCCAGAAGCCGCGGTCGAGATCGCGCATCATGGAGCGCATCAGCGCGAAGGGATCGCTGCGGCGCAGATATGTCGGATAGAGCATTGCTGGCCTCCTGTTGCCGACCATGCCCCCGAACCGGCGGCATGGTCCGACCGGGCAACGGTGCCGGCTGGATGTCGGTTCGGAGACCGCCCATCAAGATAGGCGGATCCATCTATTATGCAAGCATATATGATGCTTGCATTGCACTTTGGGTGGACCGCAGTCTATCCTGTTTCTCATGCAGACGGAGGAACGATACCCTTGATCACTTCTGATCTTGCCCTGATCGGGACGACGATCCACCGGGTCGCGCAGCTCATCCAGCAGCGGATCGACAACGAGATTGGCGACAGCGGCCTGACCCGCCTGTCCTGGATGGGGGCGGCACATGTCGAGGATTCGCCCGGGCTGACCATCGGCGATCTGGCCGGGCGGCTGGAGGTGGGCCGGGCCACTGCGGGCCAGCTCGTCGATCGCATGGTACAGGGCGGTTGGGTAGAGCGGTGGGCGTCACCCGACGACCGACGGGCGCAGATCGTCACGGCAACGCCAAAGGCCAGGGCGATGCTGGAGGAACTCGCGCCGCGGCAATCGGCGCTCGAAGATGAAATCCTGCAGGATCTGTCGGCGGACGAGAGGCGCATTCTGCTGGCGCTGCTCGAGCGGATCAGGGCGCGGCTCGGGCGCTAGGGAAAAGGAAAAGCCGTATGGAAAAGAAGACCGAATACAACATCTGGTACTGGGTGATGGCTTTCATAGCCGTGATCTTCATCCAGGATCTGATCGCCGGCTGGCAATCCGTGGCTCCCATCAGCTACAGCCAATTCGAAACCTATCTCGAGGACGGCAGGGTCGCGTCGGTCGCGGTCGGGTCAGACACCATCACCGGCACCTTCACCGAACCCGTCGACGGCAAGAGCCAGTTCGTGACGACGGTCGTGGATCCCGCGATCCTGCAGCGGATCGACCGCTCCGGCGTCGAGATCACGGGTGTTCCTCAGAACACTTTTCTCGGCACGCTGATTTCCTGGGTGGCGCCAGCGCTTGTCTTCTTCGGAATCTGGATGCTGCTGTTCCGCAAGTTCGCCGACAAGCAGGGCTTCGGCGGGTTCATGCAGGTCGGCCGCAGCAAGGCCAAAGTTTACATGGAAAAGGAAACCGGCGTCAGCTTCGCCGACGTGGCCGGTGTGGACGAGGCCAAGGCCGAGCTCGAGGAGGTCGTGGAGTTCCTCAGGAACCCCGCCGAATACGGAAAGCTGGGCGCACATATCCCCAAAGGCATATTGCTCGTCGGGCCGCCGGGAACCGGCAAGACGCTTCTGGCGCGCGCGGTGGCAGGCGAGGCCGGCGTGACCTTCTTTTCGATCTCGGGATCAGAGTTCGTCGAGATGTTCGTGGGCGTCGGTGCCGCACGGGTGCGCGACCTGTTCGAGCAGGCCCGGAAATCGGCCCCGGCAATCATCTTCATCGACGAACTCGACGCTCTTGGGAGGGCGCGCTCCTCCGGCCAGATCGCCGGTGGCCATGATGAGCGTGAGCAGACGCTGAACCAGCTTCTGACCGAGCTCGACGGCTTCGACCCTTCAGTGGGCATCGTGCTCCTGGCCGCCACCAACCGACCCGAGATTCTCGACCCCGCGCTGCTGCGTGCGGGACGCTTCGACCGTCAGGTGCTGGTGGACCGGCCCGACAAGAAGGGACGCGTGCAGATTCTTGGCGTTCACATGAAAAAGGTGAAGCTCGCCCCAGACGTCGATGCCGAGAAGGTCGCAGCGCTTACTCCCGGCTTTTCCGGCGCGGATCTTGCCAATCTCGTCAACGAGGCAGCATTGCTCGCCACGCGCCGCAAGGCTGATGCGGTGACGATGGACGACTTCAACAATGCGGTGGAACGCATCATCGCCGGGTTGGAAAAGAAGAACCGCGTGCTCAATCCGCGCGAACGCGAGATCGTGGCGCACCACGAGATGGGGCACGCGCTTGTGGCGATGGCTTTGCCGGGGGTGGACCCGGTGCACAAGGTCTCGATCATACCGCGCGGGATTGGCGCGCTCGGCTACACCATCCAGCGCCCGACCGAGGACCGCTTCCTGATGACGCGGGAGGAACTCGAGAACAAGATCGCAGTCCTGCTTGGCGGGCGCGCAGCAGAGAAGATCATCTACGATCATGTCTCGACCGGGGCGGCGGACGATCTGGTCAAGGCGACCGACATCGCCCGCGCCATGGTCGCGCGGTACGGGATGGACGAAGACCTCGGGCATGTCAGCTACGACACCGATCGGCCCGGCTTTCTCGGCACCGGCGACCAGTCGTCCTGGCTGAACCGCCGCTACAGCGACGCCACTGCTGAGCGGATGGACGCGAAGGTGCGCGACATCGTGGATGGCGTCTTCAAGCGCACCCTCACCCTTCTTGAATCCAATCTGGATCTTCTCGAGCAATCGGCGCAGGATCTCCTGCAACGAGAGACACTGGACGAGCCCGATCTTGTGGCAATTGGGTCCAAGGTGAAAAGAACGGAAGCGGTCGCTGCGTGACACTGTCACTGGCGCAGATGATCGGCGGACAACCCTGACTGGATAAAGAAACGGAGAAGACGAATGGCAAACGGAGCTTGCGATATTTGCGGTCGCCCGGCGACGGCGCGCGTGCGCGCCTCGGTGAACGGCCGGGTTCAGAACATGGAGCTGTGCGACCAGCATTACAGCGAAATGGCGCGCCGGTCGGGTCGCAGCGCCTCGCCGCTGGAGTCCCTGTTCGGACGGCGTTCCCTTCTTGACGAATTCTTCGGCGAGAGCGGTTTCGGCAGCCTTTTTGGGGACAGTCCGCTGCGAGGCGGCACGCTCGGCTCCATGGGTGATGGCGATGACGCTGTCGTCGACGCCACTTTCGGCGAGGGCGCGCCGCGGCGTGGATCGCGGCGCGGCGGCGGACGCACCATCGCCGACCGGCTGAGCGAACAGGGAAACAAGCTGCTGCAGGATGCCGCGCAGAAGGCCGGGGAATTCGGGCGCAGCGAGGTCGATACCGAACATCTGCTTCTGGCATTGACCTCGTCTGACGTCGTCAAGACGATCCTGGAACAGTTCAAGGTCGATGTGGACGATCTGCGGCGCCAGATCGACAAGGAAGCGAAGCGTGGAGACGCCAAGACGGAAGGCGAAATTGGCGTCAGTCCTCGCCTTAAGGACGCGCTGAACCGGGCCTTCATCGCCTCGAACGAGCTCGGCCATTCCTATGTCGGTCCCGAGCACCTTCTGATCGGCCTTGCCGAGGAAGGTGAAGGCCTGGCCGCGTCGATGCTGCGCAAATACGGATTGACGCCGCAGGCGCTTCGCCAGCAGGTGACCAAGGTCGTGGGCAAGGGAGCCGAGGAAGGCCGCGTGGCGGCGCCTTCCAGCACGCCCGATCTCGACCAGTTCAGCCGTGACCTGACGAAGCTCGCCCGCGAGGGCAAGCTCGATCCCGTCATCGGCCGCGCCCGCGAGATCGAGACGACGATCGAAGTGCTGGCCCGCCGGAAAAAGAACAACCCGGTGCTGATCGGCGAGCCCGGCGTGGGCAAGACCGCCATCGTCGAGGGACTTGCACAACGGATCGTCGCGGGCGAAGTGCCCGAGGCGCTGCGCGACAAGCGGCTGGTCGAGCTCAACATCAACTCGATGGTGGCCGGGTCGAAGTATCGCGGCGAGTTCGAGGAGCGAGTCCAGAAGATCCTCAAGGAGATCACCGAGGAGAAGGACAGCCTGGTCCTGTTCATCGACGAGATCCACACCATCGTCGGCGCTGGCCAGGGCGGTGGCGAAGGTGGTCTCGACATCGCCAACACCTTCAAGCCGGCGCTGGCGCGGGGCGAGCTGAACCTGATCGGCGCAACGACGCTCAACGAGTACCAGAAATACATCGAGAAGGACGCGGCGCTCGAGCGACGGTTCCAGCCGGTTTATGTCGAGGAACCCACGATAGCTCAGGTCATCATGATCCTGCGCGGCCTGCGCGACACGCTGGAGGCGCACCACAAGGTGACGATCACCGACGAGGCCATCGTCGCGGCGGCCGAGCTTTCTGATCGCTACATCACTGGCCGTTTCATGCCCGACAAGGCGATCGACCTGATCGATCAGGCAGCCGCACGGGTGAAGATCAGCGCCACGGCGCGCCCCGTGGAAGTCCAGGAACTGGAGGCCGAAGCCGCGCAGATCAGGCGCGAGCAGGACTATGCCGCAGCCCGCAAGCAATTCGACCGGGCAGCAGAACTGAAGAAGGAGCTGGAGCAGAAGCAGAAGGAGCTGGACGAGCTTCTGGAAATCTGGAAGCGCGACCAGGCTTCGGCGACCGCCGAGGTGCGCGCCGATCACGTCGCGCAGATCGTCTCCAAGATCACCGGCGTTCCGGTCACGGAGCTGACCACCGAGGAGAAGGACAAGCTCCTCAAGCTCGAGGAGAAGCTGCACGAGCGCGTCATCGGCCAGGAAGAAGCGATCCGCGCCGTGGCTGATGCGGTGCGCCTGGCGCGTGCGGGTCTGCGCGAAGGTTCCGGTCCGACTGCGACCTTCCTGTTTCTCGGGCCAACCGGGGTTGGCAAGACGGAACTGGCCAAGACGCTCGCCGAGGTGATCTTCGGCGACCAGGATGCGATGATCCGTATCGACATGTCGGAGTATGGCGAGCGCCACTCGGTTGCCCGGTTGGTTGGCGCACCTCCGGGCTACGTCGGATACGATGAAGGCGGGCAGCTGACGGAGAAGGTGCGCCGTCGGCCCTACTCGGTCGTGCTCCTCGACGAGATCGAAAAGGCGCATCCCGATGTCTACAACATCCTGCTTCAGGTGTTCGACGATGGCCGCCTGACAGATGGCAAGGGTCGCGTGGTGGACTTCACTAACACCATCATCATCGCCACCTCGAACCTCGGTTCGGACATCATCCAGCGTAACCTCAAGAGACGCGGCACCAAGGAGTTCGACGAGGCAAAGCAGAAGTCCGAACTGATGGAGGTGTTGCGCGGTCATTTCCGGCCAGAGTTCATCAACCGGATCGACGAGATCATCGTCTTCCATTCGCTGAATCAGTCGGAGATCCGCCAGATCGTCGAGTTGCAGCTCAACCGGGTGAAGCGGACCGCCCTTACCCAGGGCGTCGAACTCGAACTCGATGTGAGCGTCGTGGATCACTTCGGCGCGGTCGGCTTCCGTCCCGAATTCGGTGCCCGCGAGCTGCGCCGGCTGATCCGGTCGGAGCTGGAGACCGAGTTGGCTCGCGAACTGCTCTCGGGGCGGATCGAGGATGGCGACAAGGTCCGCGTCGCCTGGTCAGCGGACGAACAGAAGGTCGTGTTCGAAAAGATCGCAAGGGACACCGGTGACGACAGCCCGGACGATCCGGCCCAGGCCGGGATCGGCGAGTCCAGCGCAGTTGCCGAAAACAAGGCGGACGCTCCGACGCCCGATGTCCCAGTCGACGCCAATGACAAGGAGCAGTCCAAGGGCGATAAGTCTACCGGATGACGTCGTGAAGGACTGGCCGGCGCGATGACGGTCGCGCCGGCTCATTTCGTCAAAAAGCGACAAGCAAGGTCATACGGCATGAAAGTCATCAGAGCATTTCGCAATCTTGACCGGCACGGGCAACAGCGCGCGCCTGAGGTCATCGAGGAAGAGGTGCGGCAACTTGAACCGCATCTTGTACGCTTCCGCGAGGATCTCGTCCGGCTCGAAGTCGTCGCCTCTCAGACGAGCGGCAAGACGCGCATCCAGGTCAGCCTGCGCCTGCAACTGCCCTCGGGCGTGATCGCGGCACAGGAAGAGGGGTTCGTGATCGAGCCTGTCCTGCGCAAGGCCTTTGCCGACCTGCGCCAGCGGGTTGACCGGCATGTGGCGCGCCTCAAGCACGAGTCTGAATACAAGCGTCCAGCCCGCCGGCGCCGGATCGGCGCCCCGCTGCCGTCGGCGCGGAATGCGGCGGAAGCGGACCGGCGTGAACTCTTCTTCGACCTGATCGAGGATCATCTCGATACGGTCTACGACACCGTCAGGCGCGAGTTGACCTATCTCGAGTGTAGCGGGTCTGTGCCGGCTGGCTACCTGAGCGTTGGCGATATCGTCGATGCGACGATCCTCAACGGGCTCAACCGCTTCGAGCGGCGGCCGACCGAATTCTCCGTCCGGGACTGGCTGACGCAACTGGTCTTTGAGACCGTCGAGGCCGAGGCGCAGGCTGCGCGCCGCGCGGTGCCCGAGGATGCCGCATCGATCTACGAAGCGCCCGAGGCGCCTGGTGGAGAGCCTACCGAGTCTGATGAGGAGATGTTCGAGTTCTACCAGCCCGACGACGTGCTGCTGCTCGAGGAAATCGTCGCCGACGAAGGTGGGGACGACCCCGAAGCGGCGGTCGCGAAACGGCAGGAGGCGCTGGCCTTTCACCGGGCGATCGCCGGTCTGCCGGCGTTTTGGCGCCGGGCCCTTTTTCTTGTCGATCTGAACGAGACCCCGCTTGAAACAGTCTCCTCCGTTCTCGGCATTCCCCAAGACGACGTGACCCGGATCGTCCAGTCGGCGCGCGATTATATTCGCGATAAACTGCGTGACTCAGGTCAGTCTTCCGATACCGCTCATGCGCTTTTTGAGAGTGCTCATCAGAGAAGGTTGCGAATTCCACAGCCCCTGCGGGATCGCGCTCGGCTGGAACGCGCTTTTCTCGGGGACAACGGAGGGGAAGCACCATGATGCGCGGACACAATCGTCCACCCTTTCCGCCGACGCTACCCGGGACCAACATGAGGTCATGGGACGTTCCGACCGCGATCATTTACCGGCCGGCTCGTTCCGCGATGACGTCGGCGCCGCGGCCCAACTACTGGATACTGGAATTCGAGCCGTCTCGGCCCCTGCAGGTCGAGCCGCTGATGGGATATACCTCCAGCAACGATCCCTATCGTTCGATCCGGCTGAAATTTCCCGACCGCGAAAGCGCCGTGGAATTCGCGGAGCGGCAGGACTGGCGCTATTTCGTGCGTGAGGACGTGGCTCACCGGCATGCGCCTGACCGCTGGCGGGGAGAGGAGCGGCATCGCCTCTACAAGGGAGCCGACGCCCCGAACGCCTTTCGCATACCGTCACGCCTGGATCGGGGTCGCACGGACCACCGACGCCGGCGCGCAGTCGATCAGGTGGACCTGTCGTCGCAAGAACAGGCGGAATTCGATCCAGTGATCGAAGCCAGTCTGGAATCCTTCCCGGCCTCCGATCCCCCAGCCTGGACGGGCGTGACGATCGCCGGGAAAAAATAATGAACGGAATGGCCAGCGCGAGCGAGGATCTGCCGCTTGTTTCCCTACCTTGACAGCGTAGCGCGCCGCTACCCGCCCGTCATCGTATGGGCGGTCATCGGCATGAACGTCCTCGCATTCCTCTATCAGATCAGCCTGCCTCCGCGCGTGCTGGACCGGTTCCTGTTCGAGTTCGCGCTGGTGCCCTCGCGCTTCTTCGGGCAACTGAGCCTCGTCGCCCCGTCCGACTGGACCCCGTTCCTGACCAACATCTTCCTGCACGGGGGCTGGCTGCACCTCATCTTGAACATGTGGACGCTCTGGATCTTCGGCCCCGCCGTCGAAGATCGGCTCGGACCGGGTAGATTCACGCTGTTCTATTTGTTCTGTGGTGTGGCAGCCGGACTGGCTCACGCGCTGGCGAACCCCGGCTCAGTCGTTCCCGCGCTTGGCGCATCGGGGGCGATCGCGGGCGTGATCGGTTGCTACGCACGCATGTTTCCGGCGGCTCGGCTGGTGGTGATCGTGCCGATTCTGTTCATTCCCCTCTTCTTCGAAGTGCGCGCGGTCATTTTCGCGATGATCTGGTTCTTCATGCAGGTCGTTCCCGGTTTCCTGTCGCTCGGCAGCGATCCGGCCACGGGCGGGGTTGCCTGGTGGGCGCATATCGGCGGGTTCCTCGCCGGTTGGCTTGTAACGCCACTCCTGCGAAGGCGCGCCGACGTCTATCGCCACTATTATCGCGACGAGGGCATCTATGGCTTTCTGCCGGATGGCCGACGGGAAGGAGGACAAGGTCCATGGACATAATGCAGCTTTTCTGGCTGTTCTTCATCATTTCGGCGCTGCAGCCGGTTCTGCAGCGCAGATATCTTGAGGCGATGCGCGCACGCAAGATCGCCAGTATCGAGAAGAAGCGTGCCAGTCGCGTCATCCTGCTGATCCATCGGCAGGAGACGATGAACCTGCTGGGATTCCCCCTGATGCGCTACATCGACGTCAATGACTCGGAGGAAGTCCTGCGCGCGATCCAGATGACCGACGATGAAGTGCCACTCGACATCGTGCTGCATACACCGGGCGGCCTTGTGCTGGCGGCAACCCAGATCGCTCGGGCCATTCAGGGCCACAAGGGCAAGGTCACCGTGTTCGTGCCGCATTACGCGATGTCGGGCGGCACGTTGATCGCGCTTGCCGCCGACGAGATCGTGATGTGCGAGCATTCCGTGCTGGGACCCGTCGATCCGCAACTTGGCCAGTTGCCTGCTGCCTCGCTCCTCAAGGTCGTCGCCGAGAAGCCCATCGCCAAGATCGACGACCAGACCCTGATCATGGCCGATGTCGGTCGCAAGGCCATTGCGCAGATCGAGGCATTCGCGAAACGTCTGCTGTCCGACAAGATGGACGAGAACCGCGCGGCGGCGCTGGCGGCGAAGCTGGCTACGGGCACCTGGACCCACGACTATCCCATCTCTGCCGATGAGGCCCGCGACATGGGCCTGCCCGTTGGAACGGACATGCCCAAGGAAATACTGGAGCTGATGACGCTCTATCCGCAGCCGGTTCGGCGCCAGGGCGGTGGCGTGGAATACCTGCCCGAGCCGCGGCAGCGAGAGGCGCGCCGCGCCATATCCACGCGCTGAACGCTTGCATCATTCGGCCGCCGAGCGCGGCTCGTCAACGAAAGGATACAGGATGCCCACGGTCGCTTGCCTGCAGTGCAATTCCACCAACAGGGTGCCGCAAGAGCGCCTGAGCGACAACCCCAATTGCGGACGCTGCGGCGCGCCTCTCTTTCAAGGCATGCCCGTCACGCCCACCGCGGCTAATTTTGACCGCCATGCGAATGCCGAACTGCCAATGCTGGTCGATTTCTGGGCCGAGTGGTGCGGGCCATGCAAGATGATGACGCCCCAATTCGAGGCGGCGGCGCAGTCGCTCGAACCAAGTTTTCGCCTTGGCAAGCTCGACACGGAAGCCGAACAGCAGATCGCCGGCCGCTACGGGATCCGTGGCATTCCCGCCATGATCCTGTTCAGGAGCTGCAAGGAAATCGCGAGGACGAGTGGTGCAATGCCTGCCGCGCAGATAGCGCAGTGGGCACGCTCGCACGTCTAGAGATTACAGGTATTGGCTCTCCCTGCGCCATGCCGTTAGGAGAAGAACATGCATAGCGCGACTGGATTTGTCGAAAGTGCGGCCTTGTTGGTCTTTGCTGCGTTCGTGCTCGTGACGATATGTTCACGGATCGACGTGCCCAGCATTGTCGGTTATGCACCGGATGGCGCCTTCGGCATGAGCGATGATGCGCCGATCGACTTCGATCTTCTCGACCGCTTGTACGCGGCGGTGACGAACGTGGAGCGAGCCTGCTTACCAACAAGGGCGGGCGCGTCATCGATCGCTAGCCGGCCTTCGATCTCACGCTGTCGGCCCCAAAGTCGTTCTCTCTGCGCTACGCCATGGCGAACGACGCGGAACGAGAGCTCCTGCTGAAAGCTTTCATCGAGGCTGTGCGCAGCACCCTTGGTTTCGCAGACCGTATTGCGGCCTGGGCGCGCCGCGGCAAGGGCGGTGCCACCCTGGAGTAGGTAAGCTTCTCCGCCGCTGTGTTAGTGCATGATGACGCCCGTCCGGCTGAGCATGAAGACGGATCGGTTTTCAGCGACGTTGACCTCCATGCCCACTGCCTGGTGCTGAATCTGCCAAGAGGGCGGATGGAACGGTAGGGGCCATTGATAGTGTTCTTCTGCGCAGTTCCAATATGGTCATCGGAGCTGTCTTCCACGCCTACCTGGCCGCCCGTGTGGCCAAGCTGCACCTCAGTGTTGGCCGCGTCATCGTCAGTGAAAAGCGCGTGCTCATCGTTGGCAGCACGCATGCGCTGCACCGTACGATCACTGAGGGCAAATTTTCGGCAAATGGTGTTCGCGGTTTCGAACAGGGATGGCGCGCCAGATACCGCCGATTGCCCTCTACAGCGCGACATTGCCGCCGATCACCGCACACCCACCGACCGGCATGCGAAACCGCCGATTCCACGCTACAGCCCGATAAAACTTGAAGACCAGCAAACGGCGACTCCCGACCTCATGCACGAACCCGCTGCGCGGGAGAGACGCGCGTGGTGAGACTTGATGGATTCGTCTGAGGCTCTGGGCAGCTAGAGGCTGTGCTCCGAACATGGAGTTCCTTTCAGCAGGAGGAACTCACCATGACGACGTTTCAGACCAATGCCCCGATCACACCGCTGCGTCAGCGCATGCAGCAAGATATGGTGATGCGGGGCCTGGGTGCCCATACGCAGCAGGATTATGTTCGGCACGTCCGGAACTTTGCTGCCTTCCTCGGGCGTCCTCCCGACAGCGCTACCGCCCAAGACATCCGGCATTACCAA
The DNA here is from genome assembly GCF_900100665.1 of Pelagibacterium luteolum. Taxonomy (GTDB): domain Bacteria; phylum Pseudomonadota; class Alphaproteobacteria; order Rhizobiales; family Devosiaceae; genus Pelagibacterium; species Pelagibacterium luteolum. Next base: position 1,029 of record NZ_FNCS01000004.1, on the reverse strand, counting down.
CTGCATCAGCATGAGACCGGTGTGGGTCCGGCGACGATCAACAGCACGGTTTCCGCGCTGCGCTTTCTGTTCACGGTGACGCTGAACCGGCGAGATCTGTCGCGCACTCTGGTGATCACCCGCAATCCGCGCAAGCTGCCCGACGTTCTGAGCGTGGAGGAAGCCGCACGTCTGCTCGAGGCGGCGCCAGGCATCAAGTACAAGGCGGCGCTTGGTGTCGCCTATGGCGCGGGCCTGCGTGTCTCAGAGGTCGCGCATCTCAAGGTCGACGATATCGACTCGACCCGCATGTTGATCCGCGTCGAGCAGGGCAAGGGACGCAAGGACCGCAACGCCATGCTCTCCCCGCAACTCCTCGAACTCTTGCGTGTTTGGTGGCGCGAAGGAAAGCGGCGTGGCGTGATGCTGCCTCATGGCTGGCTGTTTCCAGGGCGTAGCCGCACGGATCCGATCTCGTCACGACAGCTGCATCGCGCGGTGCAGGAAGCAGCCGAAGTGGCCGGGATCCATAAGCGTGTCAGTCCGCACACATTACGGCACAGCTTCGCCACCCACCTTCTCGAAGATGGCACCGATATCCGCGTCATCCAGGTTTTGCTCGGACACAGCAAGCTCGAGACGACCGCGCTCTACGCCAAGGTGTCCACCCGAACGATCCATGCGGTCTCTGGCCCTCTTGATCGCCTGATGGCGCTTATGGAGGGCAAGTCGCCAGACGGCTGAGTGAGTGCGCGCCACCATCGAGGTCGCCGATATCTTCCGAGCGGCCGGGCCTGCCTATCGCGCTGCCCATGCCGGGCATCTGAGCCTGGACCAGCTCAAGGTCATGTCTGCGATCGAGACCTGTCGCACCGCAGCTCTCGGCGGTCACGTTGAAGCCTGTTCTGACTGCGGGCACCAGCGGATCGCCTATAACTCGTGTCGCAACCGGCACTGTCCGCGGTGCCAGGGCGCTGCAGCACGCGCCTGGCTGGAAGCCCAGCAGGCCAACCTGCTGCCGGTGGGTTACTTCCACGTCGTGTTCACGCT
>NZ_FNCS01000036.1 GCF_900100665.1 Pelagibacterium luteolum | reverse complement strand
CCATGAGATTGGCTCGCGCGAGGAAGTGCGACAGATCAATCCGCTTCCGACGGCAGCACGGTCGGGCAGCCGCCGCGCGGCTCTACCCGGATATTGCCCCGCTACCCGCACAGCCCGCCACACACGCTCCCGGACAGGGCTGCCCTCCCGATTGCAGGTCAGGGCACGAGGAATCGCGCGTGGAGATGCGCGGGGAAGGATCAGGCCGCGCGGAGGCCTGCCATATCCGGCTCCGGCTCGACCTCCGAGAGATCGTGGCGGCGACGGAAGGCGGCGATTGCAGCATCCTGGCGGGCGAGCTTGCGCGACAGCCCATCGACCTCGCGGTGACGGGAAAAGGTCAGCTCCGATAGCGTGGCCTGGTAGAGCTGCTCGTCGGCATGGGTCCATGTCGACCTGGACTTCCGGTAGTCGCGTGATCTGGCACGGAAAGTGGTCATCAGGCGCTCCGCGCGCGCCGCGATCTGCCGCTCGATCAGCCGGAGATGGGCATGCGTCTCCCGGCGGGCAGCTTTCATGCGCGCCAGCATAGCGATGTGCTCTGCAATCGTCATGGGGCGGCCTCCTGCAATCGTTTAGGTGTGGACGTGAGGGATCGCCAGGCATCGGGATACCAGCGCCGGATTGTCTCTTCGGCGCAACGTTTCTCGAAATCGGTGAAAAGATCGGGAAAGGCCTTCGCAACGGCCGCCCAGCAGCAATCCTCCTCGTAGAAGCCGTCGGCGTTTCTCAGAAGGGGATTAATGTGGGCATTGCGGTCTGGGTCGAGATGGAACCCGCCGTGGCCCGGGGTCGAATGGCAGACGATGCCCTCGGCATAGTGCGTGGCATGATCCGAAAGCCCCAGGGGGTTGCTTGCCGAACCGGGATGCTGCGACGGGCCAATCTACGCAATTGTCGCTGATGCTCGGCATTCTCCTCGACACGGGCACGGAACGCCGCCTTGCCGTCGAGCTGCCCGCCGTGACCATAGAAGCTGGACTGCTTCCATTCGGAAATGGGCAGGGCCAGCTTCCACCCGTGGCCAAGATTGTGTTCGCCATTGTAGGCAGGGATCATCGCAAAGGCGTTCTCGCCAACCAGCGCCGCGAAGAGGCCGTCGCTCGTTCGCCCGTAATACACCTCGAGGAATCCGGAGGTATTGTCGGTCGTTGCCTCAGTTTGAGGAGGGGCGTTCATGCCGCCTTACCTCTTTTCATAGCGCCATAGCTGATGTGAATCTGCCTTGGTGCAGGCGATGCGGGTATGGCTGTCATGCTGGCTGTTCTCGATGGCTCGGAGGGCTTGGCCGCCCGCACCGCCGCCCAGGATCGACCGCTGATTACGCGATGCCCTCGATGGCTTTGTAAGGCGATGCAGGCGAGACGGGGCATGCCTGTGGAAGTCAGCGGAGGGACAAATACATGCGCATTTCTGTAGGGGTCGATGTGGCCAAGGCAGTTCACTGGGCCTGTGCCGTCGATGATGAATGCAAGGTCGTGCTTAACTGTGCGATCGAGAACACGCCGGTGGGGATTGACGCCTTCGTCGCCAACCTTCGCGCAATCGAGGGCGATCCGCTCATCGGCCTCGATGTCGTAGGCTCCTTCGCCTCGTTTCTCGAAGCGACGCTGTTGGCCGAGGGGTTCCGCCTCGTGCATGCGCCGGGCATCGCCGTGAACCGAGCTGGTCAGGGGTTCGCCGGCGGCGAGCGTAAGTCTGACCCGCGGGATGCGCGCACCATAGCCGAGCTGGTGCGTACCCGTGATCTCCGCCCGATCTCTCCGGACGGAGAGACGGTTGTGGCGCTGCGGCTCAAGATTGGTCGTCGGCGCGACCTGGTCGAGGAGCAGACGCGGCGTCTCGCACGTCTGCGCATGCTGCTGTGCCGCATCCACCCGCAGCTCGAGAGAACGGTCGACGTCACTTGCAAGGGACCGCTCGTCCTGATCAGCCGCTATGTCACCCCGGCCGAGATCCGTCGCACTGGCAAACGGCGTATCATGGCGCACATGGCGAAGGAACGATACCTGAAGGGAGCCGAAGCGCTGGTGGACGGCGCGATTGAGAGTGCTCGCGCTCAATCCATGGCCATTCCGGGGGAAGCCGCAGTCGCCGAACTCATACGCGAACTCGCGGCCGAAGCACTCGACACCAGATCGAAGCTCGCTCGCATCGAGGCGGACATCCGCAGGCTCCTTGACGACCACCCTGACAGCGCCCTCATCCGGTCCATGCCGGGGATGGGGGTAGCACTCACGGCAGAACTCATCGCCTGCATCGGCAACATCGAGCGGTTCCCTTCCGCCGATGCGTTGGCCTCTGCCGCGGGTCTTGCCCCGGTCATCCGTCAGTCCGGGTACAAGAAGGGTTGGCGAAGGACCTTCGGAGGAGACAAGCAGCTCAAGCGCGTGTTCTACCAAAGCGCCTTCTGCGCCGTGTCTACCGGAGATCCGATCTCGCGCGCCTTCTATGATCGCAAGCGGCGAGAGGGGAAATACCACACGCAGGCCCTCATCGCTCTCGCGCGCCGTCGTGTCACCGTCCTCTGGACCATGCTTCAACGCAGAGAAGCATTCGATCCAGTCCGAAAAGCTGCTTGACTTCCGCATTACGCAGCCCTCCCCTCGACGTGGTCGGCCGCCACGGTGTCGGCCGATACGGGCTCGAGCACTGCGTTCGGATATCCATGGGTTTGCAACCAGACCTCCGCGTCCTGGCGGCTGGCGGCAAGATGGACGAGGTCAGCGCCCTCGCCAGCGCGATCGAAGACCTGGACCGACCCTGGTGCGGGTCGGGAGACCACGACGAACTTCAAGCCACTGTCGACCGAAAAACTCTTGTGGACGCGCAGGACGATGACACCACCGCTCCCGTAATCGCCTTCATGCAGCGTGAACTGCGCGGGCGATGAATACTGCGCGGTCTGCCGGGCCGGCGTCTTGCGGATCACGCGGCCGCCGCCGTTGGCGCTCTGCCATGCCGAGAGTTTCTTGCGATGACGCTCCGGTGGGCGCGGAGTGCCGTCGGAGTAGCGGATGATGGAACCGGGCGGCACGAGATCGTAGATCAATTGAGCGGACATGGTGGTCTCCAGTGCTCTTGATGAAAACAGAACCGCCGCCGGCGCGATTGTCGGCGGCGGGATGGGTCGGGAGGAAGTGGATTGGCGGCCTATTCGGCGGCGACACGCCAGGCTTCGGTGTCTTCGACGACGTCGCCGTCATCGACCGGACGATCGTGTGCCGAGGCCTCGGTCTGGTCGCCGTCCAGTTCATCGACGTCCGGCGCCGCGTCCTGGTCATCCTCGTCCGGCGCGGTGTAGCGGGCCGCCCAGCTCGTCAGTTCAGCGACGTCGGGCGCGAACAGGGCCGAGGGATGGACGAACGGGCCCTCCTTGAAGTGCTCGACAAGGGCGGCGCGGGTATCCTTCACCCGCTGGCGCGGCAGCACTGGCGTGTCCTTGCAGGACGCTTCCAGTGCCGACCGCGACAGACACGACATGAACTCGTCCGTGCCCATGCTCGGCAGGAAGCTGTCGGCGCCAATGGTGTCGCCGGCGACCCGAGCGACGATGCCGCTGTTGGTGCGGTTCTCGCGGCACGAGAGGACCTCGATCAGAACCTTGCGAACCACTTGCTGGAGCGTCTCACGATCGTAGTCGAGCCTGCCGCCTTCCCCGAAAAGAAGGGCTGCATGGCGCTCCAGCCGCGCATGGCCATAGACCGTGTCCGAGGAACCGGAATCCACGGAGACGTTCCTGCCCGCAAAGGCGAGAACGAGCAGCGCCATCAGCGTGTCCTCCTCGATCGGCGCGCGGGCAAGAGCGTCGTGGAGGGCGTCGGTGCGGAAGTCCCCTATCATCTCGATTCCCTTGCGCGTCACGTCCGGGCGGGACTTGGCAGCCACCAGGTCCGTGTCCGTACCAGCGGCGTCGGCTGCACCACCCTTGCCCTTCGACTTCTTCACCTCGGGCATGCGATAGGCAACCGTCTGCACCTTGCCCTCGCGGTCGAGATACATGGCGGTATGATCGGACTTGCTGGGCTTGCCGTAGACCTGGCTTGCCTTGGGCGGCAGCTTGGGTTCGCCCCACTGGCCGGCCTCGACGAGGACGCCGCGCTTCGGCAGATGGTTCGCCATCCATTCCTGCTGCGCGCCGAGATAGGCGTCGACATCGGTCGTATAACGGCTGTCCTCATCGGCGGGAGCGAACAGATCCTCGACCCAGGCGATGCCGTAGGCCTGGGCCAGGTCGTCGCCGAAACTGGCATGTTTGGCGAACATGCGGGTCTTGGTCAGACCCTGCGCGACAGCCCACCATGAGACCTGAGGATCGGCCTTGGACGGCTTGTGCTTCTTCCAGATCTCTTTCTGATCCTCGAGCGCGGCGGAGGCAATCGTGCGAAGCTGACGCTCATCGGGCATGTCGCCCTTGACCATCTGGTCGAGCATGGCCGGCAGCACGTTCGCCAGAAGCCGCAGCTTCTTGATCTGGCGGACCGGCAGCGCCAGCGCGATGGCGATCGCCTCCTCAGTCCAGTTGAGCGCAACCAGGCGTTCGATCGCCCGCCACTGGTCGACGGGATTGAGCTGCTCATGGGCCAGGGTTTCGGCCAGGGAGCGCATCGCGCCGCCGTCCTCGGCGCGCTCGATCACAAGCACCGCGATTTCCTCGAGACCCGCCGCGATCGCCTGCTTCACGCGGCGGTGCCCGGCATCGATGACATAGCCGTTGCCGCTGTTCGGTTCCGGCGCGACGACAGGCGGCTGCACTATGCCGACGGCCTTGATCGTGGCGAGCAGCAGCGCATCGGCCTGCGGGCTCGATTTGGAGCGTCGCGCCTTGTCGGGATTCTCGGTCAGCGCGCGCGGATCAATAAACTTGAGTTCCATTGGGATGCTCCGTTTCGGTTGCGGACCGCACGTTCGCGGGTCCTTGTCCGTCTTCTTTCCGAAGACATCCCCCGGCCCGCGGAGCGGACGGGCCGGTGCAACTGCCTGTCGAGCATCCCTGCCCGGCTGGCCAAGCGGGGCTGTCAGCCCTGCGAAGGACGACGCGGCCGGGATCGCGAGCCAGGCGGTTGAGCGCCAGCGTCACCGGGTCGGCCGATCCGCGAGGAGGGTTTCTTTTCCCTCCCGATTTCACCAATTTTCCGTCTACGTTTGGAGATTGCGGCTGCATGCGAATCATATCGCAAGGACCGAGAATTTACCGTTCCCTTCGCCTACAGGAATGAGCAGTAGGCGCCGCCAATTGTGGACATCCAATCAGAGGTCTGTATTGCCATTCACTCGCCGGACTACGCGTTCGACGCTGACGGCTTGTTGTCGCTGCGGGCGTCCAGCAGCACAATGTCTTGGCTATCCTCTAACTTGAGGCGCTTTAGGATATCGCGGACTCGCTTAAGCTGGTCGTAGCTGAAATAGATGATGGCCTTAATGCCACGCTCTGCATCCGCCGCCGCCTGATAGACCTCGACCTGCTTTTGCAGGTTGGCTTCCAGCTTATTGTTCTTGGCGAGCTTCATCTCGACCAAGGTCTTGTGGCGGCCTCGAGATACCTTAAAGTCGACCGGACCTCGGCCGTCATTGGCCTCCGGCCCAATGTCCGACCCGGTGCCGAACCACACCAGACGGAAAAGGATTTGGATATCCTTTTCCCGTTCAACGGGCTTGCCCTCCTTGTCGTAGAAGATGCGCCAGCAGCCTTGGTCCTCGATGGCATGCTTGAGGTAGGCTAGGCGTGTGTGGGCTTCGGCGTAGGTGCCGCCCGCAATCTGGTAAAAGTCGGTCTGCTCGAGCTGCGGCTGCAAGATTTCCCGCATGCGCCGTGAGAAGAATAGTTCGGTCAACAGCACCTTCTCGGCGCTCACATCGGCGGCATCGTCGCCGGTCATTTCCTTGAGTCTGATGTAGTAATCTATCAGCTCAGGGAAGTGCCTAATGGTCTCGGCCGCAGCGGCATGACGCTCCTTCGCTGTAGGCGGCTTCTTGGGCTTGGCGCGGCGGCTAAGCGCCAAATGGAAGTAGTTGGCCACAGACGCCCGCAGTTGTGCATCGGGTATGGCCGTTGGAATCTGCTCAAACCCGGCTATCATATCGCCCCGGTTAATCCAGGTATCGTCACGGGTGAGCATGTCCTTGGGCGTAAGGAGGATGAAGTCGCCCTCGTACCAGGGCAGGCGATACTTGCGCCGCTGCCAGCTTTCGGTCTCATAGTTGAAAATGGCGCGGTCTATAGGCACGTCACGCACGTAGTCGTCAGATAGGTGATCGCCTGCAAACTCCTCCGTGTACCGGCACAGGAAGTCCTGGATGAGGTTCGTCACGAAGTCGCTGATATTGTCCCGACCGACCCCGTCTGCGATGAGGCAGACCTTCTCCAGGTGACTACCCTCGGTAATGCTCTCGCCACCGAAATCGCTAAAAACCGCTCCGAGATTACCGTGCAGCTCTCGGGCGAAGTCGATTCCTAGGCCGCTGCCACCATTTCCCACGAGGGAAAACCCGAGCCAGTTCTGCTTGACCTCGGGGAAACAATACCAGTTTCGCAGCAGGCCCTCGCTTACCGGCCCGGCCGTTGCGCGGTCACGCAGAAACACTAGGTAGTCGATAATTTGCCGGTGCAGCGCTTGGTATTCCTCTTTCTCGCTATGAAAGAGCAAGAAGGGGTCAATGAACAACGGCAAATCATTTATGACCGAAATATCGAACGCACCATAAGCCTCCAATGTCTCCGGCTCGATGCCAAATGTATCGCTAAAGAACGTGCCCATCAGCCCCCTCCCCCCAATAACCATCTAGGTTACCACGGCAGAAACTTCTCGCCGAGACTGGGGTCACAGGTCGTTGCGCTCTATGGCTCCCATTGCCAGGTGTCTACGCTGACCGACGCCGATGCGGCTGGTAGGCAGGTCCGCTTTGGATCATGACCGTTGGTTGCACCCAACGTCAGCTATCGGGGAAGGAAATCGGCGCATAAAGTTCGGGGATCGGTCAATTTTCTGGTTCTGGAACAGCAAAGTTGCCGCCTGGCACTTCGGCTAGAGACGGCGACCAAAGAAGGTCGCCGTTCTTTTCGGATCACGGTCGACCGCTCTTGTTCCGGGTCGCATCGACCAACTTGTAGGTCTGACCGGACTTCGGCGTCGGCGGCATAGGCTCGCCGCGCGTAACGGTGCGCTCCTTGCCGGTGTCTCCACCGCGGGTCCCGAGAATCCCGTATTGTCCAGAACGAGGGGCAGTCTGCCCCGGCTTGAAAGTCTTAGTCATGATTGCCTTTCCGGAGCGCGCCTGATGCGAGCCCACGTCCAACAAAATATCAGCACTTGACTTCAGGATCAAGTAGGAGAAAATAGGTCCCAGTTTCTTGCAACACCTGGAGGTCAATGTGGCCGCGTCAGCATCACCCCTTCTAAAGGCGAATCCTGTTCCCTCGTCGTCGTTCCTGCACGATCACGACGAGGTTTGCCCGCTGTGTGAACAGCAGATCCCGCACGACCAGATGGATGAGATCAAAGAGCGGATCGAGACGCGGCAGAAGAAAACTGCGGAGGAACTCTCGGCTCGCCTCCAGGAGCAGTTTTCCCGCGAGAAGGCCGATGCCATCGACAAGGCCAACAAGGACGGCGCCGCCAAAGCCGTCCTCGCCCGCGAAGAGGGCCGCAAGGCCGCCGAAGCCGCAGCCCAGGAGGCGATCGCGGCGACGGTGCTCGCCAGCAAAGAGGCTCAGGATCTCCTGTTGAGCCGCGTGACGCAAGCGGAGGCCGAAAAGCAGAATGCCGAACAAATGCGGGTCGCTCTCGAGGAGCGACTTGCCCAGGAACAGCAGGAGCGCGACGTCGCTATCGAGGCGGTCCGGCAGGAGGCCCTTGCGAAGCAGGACAGCATTCGGGCCGAGGCCAAGGTCGCCGCTGAAGCGGCGGCCAATGAACGGGTCGCGTCTGCGGATGCCGCCAGGCTGAAGGCTGAAGAGGCCGGGAAGAGCCTCAAGGCGCAGCTCGACACCGTTGCAGCTGAGACAGAAGCGAAGATTGCGGCACTGACCGAGTCCGCAGCGGCGCGCGAGATCGAAATCCGTTCGGAAGCTTCTGAGGCTGCCGCTGTGGCCGCCCAAAGCAGGCTCGCCGAGCTCGAAGAGGCGAAGAAGAACGCGGAAGCCAAAGCGGCTACGGTCGAGAAGCAGCTCGCCGATCATCAAGCCCTGCTGGATCAGCGCCTCCAAGAACAGCGCGAGGCGTTCGAGTTCGCTCAGACTGCGGCCGTCAATGCCGAGAAGGCTCTCGCGTTTGAGGAAAAGCTCAAGCTGTCCGCGAAGGTGGCGGAGCTGACCCGAGCTCTCGACAAGAAGACCAACGAGGAGCTTGGCGAGGGCGCCGAGGTCGATCTGTTCGAAGCGTTGAAGGCTGAGTTCGAGGGAGACAGGATCGAACGCGTTAACAAGGGTCAGCCCGGGGCCGACATCCTCCATGTCGTCATTCACAACGGCAAGGAGTGCGGCACCATCATCTACGACTCTAAGAACCATGGCGCATGGCGCAACGACTTCGTCAGTAAGCTCGCCACCGACCAGATGGCGGCCAAAGCGGAGCACGCCATTCTTTCCACAAGCAAGTTTCCCGCTGGTGTGCGGCAACTGCATCATCAGGATGGCGTTCTGCTGGCCAACCCCGCCCGCGTTGTCGCTCTCGTTCAGCTGATCCGCCACCACATCGTGCAGACCCACATTCTCCGCATGAGCGGCGAGGAAAAGACCCGCAAGACGGCCGCGCTCTATGACTTCATTGTCTCGGAACGCTGCACTGATCTGATTGCCCGGATCGACACTCACACCGACGATCTCCTCGACATCCAGGTCAAGGAAAAGAAGGCACACGAATCTGTCTGGAAGCGTCAGGGCGAACTTATTCGATCAGTGCAGAAAGTGAAGGCCGAGCTGAGCAACGAAATCGACATGATCATCGGCACGGCCCGGGGACCGGAGCAGGACAATGAATAGCACGGTCCCGGCGGCGGGTCGCGAACGCGACAACGTCGTCAACCTTCAGGAGCGCCGGCTCGATCGTACAGTTCTTCGGACGTACCGCACGAAGGCCGACATCGACTCGATCCTGCCCAATGATAAGCAGCCGAGGCTCGGGCCCAAGGTTGACGAAGAACTGCAACGGCAGATCGAGGCCAATGGCGGTTTGTTCGAGCCGCTCCTCGTAGAACCTCATCCCGATTTCCCTGGAAAATTCCGCATCATCGATGGCGATCGGCGGTGGACGAATTCCCGGGCCTTGGTAGAACAGGGGAAAGAAGAATTCCGCCAGCTCCCCATCGAGGTTACCGACCGCACACTGAGTGACGAGGATCGGCTTCGCGCGTGGATCTATATCCATCGGCAGCGCAAGGAATGGGACGCCAAAGAGAAGGAAATGGTGGCCTACCGCCTTGTCGACCTGATGGGACGCGCCAGCGCCGCGAACATACTCGGAATCACCGTTCGGGAACTGGACAAACTGGTCGATATTTTCGAGCTGTCGGAGAAGTTCACCAGCCTTCGCGACCCAAGTGCCGCCATCACCTGGGCGCGTGAGATGATGGGCGTCAGCAAGAAGCTGTTCACTCCCAGCATCGTCGAGGCCGTCGTCAAGAAGGTGAACGACAAGCGCATAACCAACTCCAAGGACCTGCGCAAACTACGATCGATCCTCCCCGATCCGGTGGCACGCGCGCATTTCCTCAGCGACGCGGGGGATCTCGATTTTGTTATGTTGGGTCTGGGACCCACCGAGAAGAAGCCAAAGGGCGGATTGTCCGGGGATCTGGAGGCCGCGGTTGAAGCGATGAAGGGGGTTCCATGGACCACGTTGCAGGATCTCAAGGGCGACCCCGACATCCTGAAAAAGATCGATGACGCCGAGGCGCTCCTTCGATCATTGCGCAAGGCGCTTTCGTGAGTCCCGAGCAATCTGCAACACGCGTTACGCGGCGCCAATAGGGGGTCCAATGATCATCGGCAATGTACTGTTTCTC